>CAIKHZ010000105.1 GCA_903827375.1 Akkermansiaceae bacterium | reverse complement strand
TGCGGCACTTCTGGCAGGATTCTCGCTGGCACTCGGCAGCAGCATTGCCAAAGGGCGTAAACAGCAACTCCCATTTGGACGGGTCACCGGGGGAAATCCGGATGGGTGTGGGCGTAGGCTGGCATGAGAGAGAGATGGGCGTTGTGGAGCGGTATCAGTTAGGAATGTTGGGTGGCGGGTGTCAAATTGAAAAATCGATTTTTTGTTGGGGGGCTGATAGGCAAATGATTTGACGGATTGATCACATCAGTGATGTGGGCGGGACGCCCACCCTCCTTGAGAAGAGGCTGGTGGTTAGATGTCTGTTTGGAGGCGAATTTTCGGGTCATGGACGTTTCGGCGGGACGCCGCGAGCACGGCCTGCGGCGTCCCCGCCGCAGGCACGCACGGGGTGCATGGGATCGCTTACTTTTTCCTGGATTTTTCAAGGGTGTCGGTCATGGATTCGTCGGCTGAGAAGGACTCGGCGACGGCGAGGGTGCAATCGGCAGCTTGACGGCGTTTTGCCGAGACCTTGGCGGAAAATGCGCCGCTGCCTGCCTTGATGTCGTTGTCATCGGCGATGAAGGTGGCGGAGTTATGGGCCTGGATGCCCATGCGGGCGGCGGAGGTGATGGCGTCCTGGTTGGCACCCAGGAACAGGAATTCCCACTGGTATTTCTCGGTCTGGTGAGTGATGCGCCGGTTGACGTCGGCCATGCTGAATTGAGTGGACGCATTTTCCTCGCCGTCGGTGAGGATCGCGATGATGACCTTGGATGGGCGCTCGGAGTCGGGAGTGGCGGCGAGTTCGCTGCCGATGAAGTCGATGGTGCGACCGATGGCGTCGAGGAGGGCAGTGGTGCCCCTGGGTTGGTAGGTTTCAGGGGTGAGCGGCTCGGCGTTATGGATCGGCCCGCGGCTGTGGACGGGCAGATATTCGTGGTCGAAGAGGATCAGGGTGAAGGTGGCTGGGATCGGCTGGCCGGCGTCGTCCACGGTGGCCTTCTGGGCGCTGAGGAATTCATTGAAGCCGGAGATGGCAGCATGGGTCATGGACTCCATGGAGCCCGAGCGGTCGAGGATGAATGCAATTTCTGTTTTCATGGTATGTTGTCGGGTTGAAGGTCTGAAGGTCTGTGTCCCGGTGATTCGGTTAGATAGAAAGGATCAGTCGCTACGCACTGAGTCTTTCGCTTTTCTCTGACTGATTCACTGAAACGCCGCCCTGCGCAGCGGCAACCGAAACACTGAGATTCACAGCGGCGACGCCCGTCTTCCACGCGTCGCTGAGGTTTGTTTATTCAAATTTTTAATGCACGTCAATGAAAAAAAACGATTCGATGAAAATATCTTATTTTAGGTTTTTGGAGTGTCCGTGACCGTGGCAGGTGATTCGCGGAACACAACGATTCAAGGGTGGAAAGGCTCAGAACTCGGGGTTTTGTGGTCAATCATGCCGAAGCATCCGGAATTTTCGAATCCCTGAATTAGCGGCAAAGCTGGGGGTTGTACACGCTTCGCGACATTCAGATGGTCCGATCGGACCATCCGAATGTCGCACCTGAGCTTCTCACACCAACAGATGCAACAGGAGACCCGGATCGATTGCGGTTCGAAGGGCGGTTTCCCGGTCGATGAGCCGCTCTCTGACCCGTGTGGCGAGCGAGCGTTCGAGGGTGATCATCCCGTCGTCACCACCGGTTAGCATGGCGTTGCGCATGAAGTGGTCCTGGCTTTACCTGACGACAAGAAGAGATCGGAGGCGTTTTGCAAAAGAGCCTGGTCGAGCCGAGCCACGAGCTCAGTTCTCACCCAGTGCGGGCATTGACAGTTCGATGGTTTCTCCCAGCCTCAGCAGGAAGGGCGGGCGATCCCAAACCAGCACCAACTTTTCGGCGTCCCCCTCACCTGAAGCTTGACGCCGGGCACCCCGATTCCCAGACTCGGCCACAATGAAAATGGCGGAAAAACATCACTCACAGCTTCTGTGCTGGATGCTCCCGTGGCTGGTGTGCGTCGCCAGCGCGTTGGCGGCGGAGCAGAGGCTCATTGACTTCGGCCACTCGACCGACTTCGCCCTGATTCAGAAATCCGACTCGGCCGTCGCTGCGGTGAAGACGGATACTGGCACGGTGATGCGCATGACCACCGGCACAAGCCAGCCCTGGCCCGGCGTCACGTTGCCTGCGCTGGACGGGCACTGGGACCTGTCGCCCTTTGCCCAGGTGGTGGTGGGAGTGAAAAATACTGGATCCACCCGCGGCACCCTGAATTGCCGAATTGACAACCCCGGAGCCGATGGCACGAAAAATTGTGTCAATGGTGCGATCACACTCGACCCCGGTCAAAGCGGCACATTGCAGGTCGCGCTGAGGCGTACCAGCGATGAAACGCTGGGTGGCAAGCTCTTCGGCATGAGGGGCTATCCGGTAGCCGCCGGTGGTTCCGGCACCATCAACCCCACAAAGATCACCCAGATTCTGCTGTTCGTGAACCAGCCGAAATATCCCTGCACCTTCGAGGTTGACGGACTCAGAGCCACTGGCACCTACATCGCCCCAACCGCGTGGTCAGCCGATGCCGCCCCGTTTTTTCCGTTCATCGACACGTTCGGCCAGTACAAGCACAAGGACTGGCCAGGGAAAACCCATTCACTAGCGGAATTGAAACAACGGCGGGAGAGCGAGGTCAAGGAACTCGCCGCGCAACCCGGCCCGAAGAATTGGGACAAGTATGGCGGCTGGGCCGAGGGACCTCAGCTTCAGGCCAGCGGATTTTTCCGCACGGAGAAAACGAACGGCAAGTGGTGGCTGGTTGACCCTGACGGCCGTCTGTTCTTCTCGCATGGCATCGACTGTGTGCGCATGATCGACAACACCCCTATTGGCGAGCGCGCCGACTGGTTCCAGGACTTCCCGGGCACCCAGCCGGAGTTCAAGGAGTTCCTCTGCCCCGGCTACGTTCTCAAGGGCCACTACGCTGGGCGCTGGCAGGATTGCTTCTCCTTCGCCGGTGCCAATCTCAAGCGCAAATACGGCCCGGACTGGAAGCCGGCCTATGCCGCCACCATCCACCAGCGCCTGCGCAGTTGGGGACTCAACACCATCGCCAATTGGTCCGCCCCAGAAGTATTCCTTCAGCATCGCACTCCCTACACCGACACCTTGGGATCACACGAAGTCCGCGAGATCGAGGGCAGCGACGGATACTGGGGCAAATTTCCAGACGTTTTCGATCCAAATTTCTCCAAAATGTTGCGCCGAGCCATGGAGGAAAAGCGTGCCACCAGCGCCAACGACCCGTGGTGCATCGGCTACTTCTCCGACAATGAAATGTCTTGGGGCGACGACACATCCCTGGCACTCGGGGCCCTCAAGTCACCGCCGGACCAAGCCGCTAAAACCGCCTTCATCGCCGATCTGAAGGCAAAGTACGCTGACATCGCAAAACTCAACACCGCTTGGGGCACCAAACACGAGTCATGGGACGCACTGCTCACCAACCGTGCCGCACCAGACCCGCTCAAGGCTCGTGCAGACCTAACCGACTTTTACTCCAAGTCAGCCGAAACCTACTTCCGCACCGTTCGCGACACCATCAAAGCCGTCGCCCCTAACCAACTCTACCTCGGCTGCCGCTTCGCCTGGGTAAATGACCTGGCAGACCGTGCCGCTAGCAAGTACTGCGACGTCATCAGCTACAACCTCTATCAACGCAGCATTGCCGACTTCAAAAACCCCAGCAGCGACAAGCCGCTCATGATCGGCGAGTTCCACTTCGGCGCGCTGGACCGCGGCATGTTCCACACCGGCCTCGTCCCGGTGGAAAACCAAGCCGCCCGCGCCCAGTCCTACAACGACTATGTGACTGGCGCGTTAAAGCATCCGCAACTCGTGGGCACCCACTGGTTCCAGTGGATGGACGAGCCAACCACGGGTCGCTCCTACGACGAGGAAAATTACCAGATTGGTTTCCTCGACGTGGCGGACACGCCCTATCCCGAAACCATCGCCGCCAGCCGCAAGATAGCTGCCAGTCTTTACGGGCGGCCCTGAAGGGCCAGCGACATTCCTGAACCCGGGCTTGAATTGACAGGGAAATGGCCAGCTATTCCGGAAAATGGTCTGGCACTCTTCAGGCGCGTTCCTTGTGCCCATTCGGCAGGATGCCGAATGTTGCCGCCAGGATGGCAGCGCTCCGTGCCAAATGCGCTGCTGACATGTGCGCTGGGGACATGTGCGCTGGGGACATGTGCGCTGGGGACATGCGCTGCTGGGGAGCTTGCGGCGTCCCGCCGCAATGCAAAGCACAGGTGGCGCACCCTGAGATAGCCGCTCGCTCCATCGGCACCCATTTCGAAGCGCAGGATTTTGGCCATTTCAGGCGCGTTCCTTGTGCCCATTCGGCAGGATGGGAGCCTAGGGCAGCGCCCCATAAGCGCTAACTTAGCCAAGTAAGACTCGAAAGAGAGATATCTAAAAACATGAGCTCCACAATTTGATTGATGATTGACGACTGACGATTGCTGATTGTTGATGTGTCAATGGGCTTTTGCTCCAGCCGTTTTTGTGCTTTTGTGCTGCTCACAAAATTTTTTCAAGTATTTGATGTGTCATGATGTCCCATCAAAAATCAAAAATAATCATTCAGCAATCATCAATCAGAAGGCAATGGAAAATTTTCGCAGTCACCACGTTTGCTCATTTCCTAATACTCTGGGTTATGATATCAGGCTTCCGGGGCTGCCTCAAGTTTGAGTTCCAGCACCACTTCATCGCGAATCAAGTCGTCTGCCTTGCCTGCGTAAATGATACCGAAATCCTTGCGGTTGATGTTAAACTTCGCGTGAACCTTTGCCTTGCCGTCTGCTAGGCTGGCAGTGGCCGGAAATGTAATGTTTTTGGTGGTTCCGCTAAGTGTTAGATTGCCAGACACCTCGAACTGTTCGGCGGCGACCGAATTCAATTTGGTCAGCTCGAAGGTGGCTTGGGGATTTTTCGCCACATTGAAGAAGTCCTCGCTCTTGAGGTGGCCGGTGAGCTTCTCGGTGTCGGTCCACAGCGAATTCATGTCGATGACGATCCGCTGGCCGCCGCCGACCAAGGCATGATCTGCCACGGTGAAGGAGCCGGTGAAGCTCTTAAAGCCGCCATTGTGACTGCCGGTCACCTTGGACCCGACAAACAGGATCTCGGAGTTGGATGATAGGACGTATTTCACACCTTGTGCGGAGGTTGATGCAGTGACTTCGACTGCGTCTTTCACAGTCGCCTTGGTGGTTTTGTCAGCGGGATTCTCACAGGCAGCGAACAAGAGCGAGGCGGCCGGGAGTAGGATCAGTGATTTTATATTCATGGTTCTGTTAGTTTTGTTATTCAGGTTGTGGTTGTTATCGGTTCATTCAGAGGAGATCAAATAGAAGGGCTTCGAGGCCGTCGGCTCCGGCCTGGATTTCGATAAGTGCTGGTTCTTCGAGCGATGCCGCGTCACCGGGGTGGAGCACCTCGCCCGCCAGAGTGGCCGACCCCCGCGTGACGTGCAGCCACACGCCGCGCTCCGCAGCCAGTTGATGCTGCACGGTCACCCCGCCTTCACAACGGATCAGATAGACCTCGGCGTTTTGGGCGATACGTGCTGAGTTATCGCGTCCATCAGGGGATATGACCAAAGTTTTCGGGGAGGTGACTGTCGCTGTCGGCGGCGTCCACTCGGTATAGGCTGGCTCGAGTCCGCGTGACGAGGGAGTGATCCAGATTTGCAGGAAGCGGGCCTCATCGGTGGCACTGGGATTGAATTCGGAATGACTGACGCCGCTACCGGCGCGCATCAATTGGATTTCGCCGGGTTTGAGTTCTCGGCGGTTGCCGAGCGAATCTTGATGGGCAAGACGCCCCGCCAGCACATAGGAAAATATCTCCATGTCACGGTGAGGATGGGTCGGAAAACCTCCTCTAGGCGCCACTCGGTCATCGTTGATCACCCGCAGGGATCGGAATCCCATGTGCGCTGGATCATAATAATCCGCAAAGGAAAACGTGTGGCGGCTATCCAGCCAGCTATGGTTGGCATGTCCGCGCTCATCGGCGCGGCGGATCTTCAATGTCGTAGGGTTGAATGTCGGGGGGATCATCACGCCCCGACTCTATCGCGGCTCACCGATACCGGCCAATGCTTTGATCACATGCACTCCATGTTCGCAACGCATGACCCGGCAGTGTCCAGCGACATTTCACCGGTCCGATCGGACCAGTGCAATGTCGCGTCTGAGACCTAGGCTCCTATCAGCCATCCCGGCGGAATGAATAATTCATCAGCAAAGCCAGCTTGCTTGGCGACGTGGCTGTATTGAGGTCAAATCCTGAGTTCTGGCCTTGTCATCCCGCCTCCGGATCAGCAACGCTCACATTCCGGCTGGTGCTTTCCGCAGCTTTCCCTCATGTTCGCCGCATGGAATTGAAACACCTCAAGCACTTCTTGGCTGTCGCAGATGGTGGCGGCATCAGTGCCGCCGCCCGCCGACTCCGGCTCTCCCAGCCCGCCCTGAGTCGGCAAATCAAGGCCTTGGAGGAGGATCTCGGCGTCATTCTGCTAGACCGTGGAGCCCGCTCGTTCACCTTAACCCCTGCCGCCGAAGCTCTGGTGGCAGATGCCAGGAAACTATTGGAATATTGTGATGGCATGACCCAGCGGGTGCGGGCCGCAGCCAGCGGGCTACCCCTTCGGATTGGCTATTCGCCCTCGCTCGCCGCGGATTTTCTGCCCTTGGCCATTGAGAGTTTCAACCAGCTACACCCCGGCGTTCGCATCAGTCTTCACGAGGTTTCATCCCTCGAAATGCAACGATCGCTTCTCATCGGCAAGCTCGACCTGATCGTGACCGTGCCCTGCTCATCTGGCGATGCCATCCACTGGACAACCCTCAAGGAGTGTGGCTGGCGTCTGGCAGTGAGTCCACGCCACCGGCTGGCCACCGCTCCAACGATCACCCCAGCCGATCTTGATAACGAGAAGATGCTGTTATACGATCATGAACAGTATCCGGATTATTGGGCGCAGGTGACGAGATATTTCAAAGAGCACAAGATCCAGGCAAAAGTGGCGGGGGAATTCGATGGTATAGAAAGCCTAACAGCGGCAGTCGAGGCGAACCTGGGCTGCGCGATCATCGCCGAGACATCCCGGGTGGTGCGCGATGAGGACAAGCGCGTCATGTCCCGCCCCATGACCCCCGAGCTCCAACCCATCACCATCTCCGCCGGAGTCATTGCCCGCTATGCACCGCCGCCCCACGTTCTCGCATTCATCGAGGAAATGAAAATCCAAGGACAGACCGCAATGTTCTGACCTCGAGATAGCCACTGGGTCGAGAGTATCTGTCGCATTGCAGCTGCGTTTCTATGACTGCCGATGACCATGAGCCGCCAATGAATCCGCCTATTCGACGAGCGGCATTTCATGCACATCGGCGGTCACAGAGCGCCGCTACAATGCACATCGGCGGTCACAGACACGCCGCTACCCTATTTCTCAGATGCCAAATTCTGGTGTTAATAGTCTTTTTCACTCGGTTCGTGGACTTCCTTGAGGACCTTGGCAATGATGTCATCGACGTCAACGCCTTCAGAATCCGCAGCAAAGTTTGTGAACATCCGATGGCGCAACACCGGCAGAGCGGCCAAGCGCACGTCGTTGCAATTGACCACCAAACTGCCGCGCATGATCGCGCCGGCCTTCGCGGCTAACAGCAAGTACTGGGTCGCCCGAGGTCCGGCACCACAGTGGACCCATTTCCTAACAGCCTCTGGAGCGCGGGGGTCGGCCGGGCGGGTGGCACGCGCCAGGCGGGTGGCATATTTGACGACATGAGTGGATACCGGCAGGCGTCTGACGAGGCGTTGGAGCAGAAGGATTTCCGCGCCACTCATGCGTTTATGCAATTCGACGGAGCGGTCGGAGGTGGTGCTAGTGGCAATTTCCTCTTCCTCCGCTTCACTCGGGTAATTGACGCGCAGGCTGAACATGAAGCGGTCGAGTTGGGCCTCTGGCAAGGGGTACGTGCCCTCCTGCTCAAGCGGGTTCTGGGTGGCCAGCACGAAAAACGGCGGGGCCAGCGGATAGGTTTCGCCGGCGGCGGTGACGTGGCATTCCTGCATCGCCTCCAACAAAGCGGCTTGGGTTTTTGGTGGGGTGCGGTTGATCTCGTCGGCGAGCAAAATGTTAGTGAAGACCGGGCCGCGGATGAAGCGGTAATTTTTGCGGCCACTGGCCTCATCGACTTCCAGCACATCAGTGCCTGTGATGTCGGTGGGCATCAGGTCCGGGGTAAACTGGATGCGGCGGAAGCGCAGGTCGAGCACCTCGGCGAGGGTGCGGATCATCAGGGTTTTGGCCAGGCCGGGCAGACCTATCATGAGCACATGTCCCCGCGACATGAGGGCCAGCATCAAGCTGTGCAGAATCTCCTTCTGGCCGACGATGGCTTTACCAATCTCGGCCACAACGCTTTCCAGCTTGGGCACCAGCACTTGCAGTTGCGCGGCACTTTCCTCGGCAGACTCGTCGTGGCCCGATCCTGATGATTTGGCATGAGCATAGGCATCCTGCCTGTCGGGGACGACGGGCATCCTGCCTGTTGTCTCGCGTGCAGGCCGGCGGGACGCACTGCCTTCCATCACTGGCGGGATCCCAGCTTTCCGATCTGGGACCGAGGTCTCTTTGGCCTCCGACTGGCCGCCTGCATCACTCTCCAGAATGACGGTCGAACTGCCGGATTTGGGCGCTTCGGATGCCGAAGCACTTTGGGTCGGAAGGATGCCGCCGGAGTTGTCACCCGCGTCCTCCTCAAAGACTAACATTTCACTGGCAATTTTAATTTTGTCGCCGAGGTGCAACAAGCGTGGCCACTCGATGCGTTCGCCATTGACGTAGGTTCCGTTCAAACTGCCGAGGTCGCGCACGGCCCAGGAGCCGTCATCTTCGCTAAATTCGGCATGATGGCGCGAGGCTGCGGTTTCCGGCGAGAGGACGACGCGATTGTCGTCGGAACGACCGATGGTGACGGGCGGTGATATCAGAGGGATGCGTATATCCTTGTATTTGCCGGCTATGATTCTCAAACATTTCGGAGTGTTCATGATTGTGTTAGGTCGAGGATTCCGAGGTCGCGCGGAGTGGAGGCGATGCGCAGGCCGCCGAGGGTTGGAAGGTGGCGATGACTGAAAAACGGGATATCAGGTTGGCGGGGTGTTTCTTCCCGATAGATATGACGGGTGCGCAACATTTGCCACTCGTCGTCGGCCTCATGCAACTCGATGAGTTCCAAGCGGCGCAGCCCGGCGTTGAGGTCCTCGCCGGAACCCCGCAGGATCTGACGGTCGCGCAAACGCTCGACAAACACCAGCGCCACGCCGTCGGCGACGCCGCAGCGGTGGAGAATGCGACGGTTGAAAAAGGAATCCGCCTTGGCGACGCCATCGTCGAGGTGTTTGGCGCGTTCCGGAGAGAGCGTTGGCTCGGCACCGAGGGCGAGTCCTTCGATCACACGGTGATCCTTGGTGACGAGCACCAGATCGAAGCGACCCACCGGCAAATTGACAAATCGGAAGCCAGCTCCGTCGGGGTCCAGCGCTGCCAGATAGACGCGGGACCGGTCGCGCTCAACGGCGAGTGCGTGGGTCAGCGTCGCGCCTTTCACCTTGGCGGAGATGGCGCCGGCATCGGTGGTTAGGGGGTTGGTATAGATGCGGCCTGGGCCGTCGGCGCGGGCGGGGTGGGGGATGCATGTTAGGAGACAAGCTAGCAAGATCGGGCAAGTTTTTGATAGACCTCGCTTTGTCACTGCATGGGTGGAAGAGAGTTTGGCAGGATGGCAAACTCTGCCGGAGGGACGCCGGCGCTCCCCAATAAACGGCCATTTGCTCAAGGTTTTGCTGTCCATAGTTTAGCCGCTTCGGCGCGTTCGTGTTTCGGATAATCCTTCACCAGTGCATTCCAGATGTTGCGAGCTTCGTCTTTGCGGCCCAGCTCAAAAAGCGCTCTGGCTTGCCAAAAGCGCACGTCTATTTCCTCGGGCGAACCGGGCCGCACCTTGAGGCTGGTTTGCAGATCCAGCAAGGCGCGCTGCCACTCGCCAGCCAGAAACATCACACGGGCACGCCACAACAATTGGTCGCCTTCGAGTTTGGCGGCGGGTCGTAGGCGTTCCCACTCGTCGAGTTTGACGCGGGCTTCGTCGAGATGATTGCCATTGACCAGATCCTCGATGGCCAAGGAATGGGCGCGGTCAATCACCGGGGCCTTGCCTGCGGTGGACTCACGCCCGGGCACCGCCTCGGCAAAACAACGTGCCGCCTCCTCAATGCGGCCGTTGAGAAGGTGATAGTCTCCCAATCGGATCCCCGCCATTGCAGCAAGCGGCTTGTCGCCACTCTTGCGCAATCGCTCAACCAAACCGAGCAGAGCCGCATCCTTGAGCCCGAACACCAGCAAGTCCAACTCTAACAAGCTCCCCGTCCTGCCAATGGCATCGGAGGCCGGCTTGGATAGATTCTTGAGTCTTTCGAGGGCAGCCTTGGGGTCCTTCTTGGCGGTTTCCCGGATGACTGTGGTCATGGCAGAGACCCATGGTTCACCAGCTGGTTTGGCCACCGCCAGCCATGCCTCCGCCCAGCGCGCTGCCGTGGCTGCCGACTGGAACGCGGTTGTTAACACGAAACCGGCGCGGCGCGCAGTTTCGGGCAACGTGCCAGGGTCCTCCTTGGCTAACAAACCTATAACTTCCGCGAGTTGTTTCTCATTATTGATAGATGATGCCTCCATGTTGCGCGGGATCACCAGCACACTGTGGCCCTCAATGACTCTCTGGCCGTTGCGCAATCGCAACGTCACCTTCAGCGGGTCGAGGCTCATCCACAGGCGACAGACGTCGGGCCCTTGATCCAGTGGCCTTTGCCCGTCCTGCCATACCCACTCAACTTCCCAACCAGCGGCCGGCTTGGTTACGCTACCCTTGACAATGACGTACCACTCGCCGCCATACCCGAGGTAGCGCTCAGCGGTGAGCGTGCCTAGCGGCACCGGCGCGCCGTCATGAGATTCGATGGGCCCGGCACTCACCTTGCCCGGATGCACCCAGGCTTCAGGTGGCACGTTTCCTAGTTTTCCGGCTTGTTCCCAGCCAAGCACCATCGCTGCTGGCGGATCGGCGACCGCATGAAAATACTCGACTTTCGCCGTGCCCTGCGGAACACGCACCTTGGCAGTTGGCACTTTCTCCGGAGCGAGCGGGGGAGGGTTGTTAGACTGCCATTGGATGGCCGGGTGGCCGTCGATCATCACATAGGAAACGTCGTCGGATAGAGTATAAAACTTGAGTTCTCCGCCATCGCCGGTTTGCAACAGGCCGGTGTAGCGGCTCAAGAAATGATGGGACTCGCCGAAGGGGTTGTCGCCGTGGAAGATGAGCGGAACGAAGGCCACCCCATCGACCTCGCGGGACTTGTTCCAAGCCGCCTGCCAGCCGCCGTAGGTGGCGACGTTGGCCCCCTCGGGCAGTCGTCGTGTCTCTAGCAATAAACTCCGCTGTGCCGTCCACGAACTCTGCCGCCGTTGGACGTTGCCGCCAAAGTAGAGGGTTGCTGGGGCAGCGGCTCCGGGCATGGTCTCGGCTAACAACAGCAACGAGTGACCCGCGCCGCGCCACACCGCGTCCAGCGCGATTTCCTTGCGGTCCGGTCCCAACAATACCACATCGCGCATATCGGGCCGCCCCGCCCCAAAGTCTGGCAATCGGATTTCCCAGCCAGCGGCGGCCACGCCGGGCGGCGCGTTGGCATGCAGCACCACCCGGTAGGGCGCACTCTCCACCGCCCATCCCGTGTCCTTGGTCTTGGGTGCGGCACGAACAGCCTGGAGGCTGCATAACAACAGTGGCAGCAAGCCTAGTGTCGTCCATCTCATGGCGTGTCAAGGGAGCGGAAGTAATCATCGACCGGTTGCTGGAAGCCAGCTGGCACAGCGACGTCGGCACCACCGGGCAGGCGCTTTTCGCCGACGAAGCGGCTGGCTGGCCCGCCTAACACTTGCACATCATGGGTGGTGGCACCCTCCCCGAGTTTTCGCAGGCCTGCCACGATGCGCCGGTGCAGGGCCTCATAATCGGCGAGGCGGCCACTCTTGAGGGCATCGCGCGATTCATCCATCAGTTTGGCGACCTCCGGCATGGCACCGCTGCGCAGATAGAATAAACGCGCCGTGGCATAACTCTTGGCCGTCTGCTGCGCCAACAACGCCTGCTCAGCCGCCAATGCGTTGTTGAGAATCCGGTCCGGTGAGTTAACCGCACGCAGCGGAGCCTCGCCAGTCATGCCCGCACGCTGGCTCGCTCCACCGGCCTTGCCTCCGCCCGTGGCCTTGGCATCAGCAGGCGGGCCGTCATCCTGCACCTGGCCTTTTTGCATCGGGTCGTTGGTGCGCCGCGCGTCGATGGAACTGCCCTCCAGGCGATCGGCGCGCTGGTTAACCATTTCACCGCTAGACATGCCTTCACGACCCCCACTGGAACGGCCGGTTTGCTCATTTTTGTTAGGCGGAGTGTTACCACTCTTGCCTTGAGCATTGAAGCCGGGCATCGGTCCGTCGGCGACTTCCCAGCCGTTGGCGGGATTGATCGCGAACGCATTGTTAGATGCGGCATCCTGGACTTGTTCGGCGAGACCTTCCTGTTCTTTGAGCAAATCGCCGACGAGGTCGGTGAAGGCATCTGGCAGCGGCAGGTTCGGAATTTCCGGCATTTCGGACAGATCAAAATTTTCCATTAGCCACTTGGTGGTTTCATTTTTATCTGGCAGCCACATTTCCATATCGGCGGCGGTTTTGGCGGCTTTCTCCAAATCTGACAGGAGGCTTTCTTCTTTTTGGACGGCTATTTCGCTAGGCTTCAACTCACCTGCGGCGGCCTGAGCGGTGTCTTGTTGGATAACGTCTTCAAATATCTTGGTGAGTTCCTCGCGCAATTCATTCATTGGGCGAAGGTCGGGGAAGGCGTGGGCATCGGTGAGCATTTGCTCGATCAACTTGGCGATTTCTTCCTTCTTGGCGGCCAGCTCCTTGGCCACGGCGACGTCCTCGGGGCTGAACTGGTCTTTGGCGGCCAGCGCCTTGCTTTTTTCGACCACGGCGCGTTGTTGTTCGACAAGGGCTTCGAGTTTTTCGTGGATATCAGCGGCGGTTTCTTTCAATGAGTCGGCCTTGTCACCCGCAGTCGAATGCTGTGAGGTATTCAACAACTCGAGCACCCGCGCCAAGTCCACCAGGACTTGTTTGCAAAGCGCCGAGGCATCGGAAAATTGCTCAGCCTCGATTTGTTCCGCGCTTCGAATCATTTGTTCGTAAATTTTGGTTTCCCCCATCAGAGAGGCAGCCTTCTCTAACACCACCCGGAAGGCAGCATCGCCCAGCGAGGCGTTGTGGGCACCATCGGCCAAGGCTTGGCGCACGTTGCGCGACTCATCGGCGAGAGTGTCTTGGTCGCCGGCGATGGCCGAGCCCTCGCCTTTGACGGCTTTGATGGTGCGGGAGTGGAGAGCCTTTTGGCGGGTGAACAAGGCTTCGACGCGGCCGATGAGGTCGCGCACAGCGGCACCGGCGGCCTCATCTCGCAAGTCTGCCGGCAGGCTCTTCAAGCGGGCTAAAATCGCAGTCTCCAGTGCCTCGGCCTTGGCCAGCGGGCTGCGGCGGGCAGCGGCTTTTGCCGTCACCGCCTCGCGCAATGCCAGCTGTGCTTGGGGCATCTCCTTGTCTAACAACGCGGCAAGCACCTCGCGCCAAGCCGCCGATCCGGCTGGAGTGTTGGCGACCAACTTGGCTGCTGCCAGCTCGATTTGGACTTGGCGTTCGGCGACTGTCGCCACAGCGCCGTCGTCGGCGTGATCGCTGGCGTGAAGCAGAGCACGGGTGGCGTCGAGGTTCGTTTGTTGGAGGCGAAGCAGGTCGTCTAGACCGCCTAACGCCTCTCCCTGGCGGTTTTCGGTGGCACGGCGCAATTCATCCGGGGTGACGATGCGCAGCACCAGCATGCGCGAAAGGGTGCGGCCGGGACCGGTGACGTCGTTGCCATCGCGGGCGGCAACGCAGAACCACGCTTCACATTCCTCCTTGGCGAGCCAGCGCGATACCTGGATGTCGATCGTTTGTTTGAATGAGGGAGTGCCGGGTTTCCAACTTTCAATGACTCGACCGTCCGGTTTTTCCGGGCTGCCGCGGAACACGGCGACTTCCGCTAGGCCATAATCGTCGCTGGCCTCGAATGATAGATGCAATGCCGCATCACGGGTGAGCAGCACTTCCTCCTCGCCCGTTGGTTGGATCAAACGCACTCGCGGTGCCTCATCGGGCTTGAGGTTGAAGGTCACTTTCGCCTGATCCGTCAAGCCGGAAACATCGCTCCAATGAGTGCTCCACGCCCGGTTGAGGGCCGGACGGCCGCTGAGTTTCCAGACCTCTGGCTTGTCTGCCGGGCTCGTCTTGGCGGCACCATCATCCACTGACAATTCCTTGACGCCACGGTCAAACGTCCAGTCCAGGGTCACATCGGACCCTTCCGGAATCGCGGGCCAAACCTTGCCATCGGGCACCTGGACGCTTGGTAACCGAGTGTAGGCCGGCGGCACAATCGTCAGTTGGCGGGCCAGCACCTTGGCCGGGGCTTGCACATCAATGCGCCGCTCAAACGAGCGTGCGTCACCAGCTTCGAACCAGTAGCGACCGGCCTCCGACCACTTGCAATCCACCGCCCACGTCATCGCTCCCCCCAGCCGTTTCGCGGCAAGTCGGTCGATGCTGCCATCCGCCTTGGCCACCACGAGCCAGACGTCGGCCGGGGCCATGCCCGCCAGCGTCACCTGCATCGCCAGCAACGTGCCGCGACTCACCACCCGGTCCCCCGGCATCACAGCCACCACCCGGGTGCGGGTAATCGGCGCGATTTCACTCGCCGGCAGCAACACCCGCCCGATCCGCTGGCGAAATTCGTTGGGCCGCCACGCAAACATGGCCAGTCCTAGCAAAAAAATCACGCCGGCAGCCGTTGCCCACCGCCGCAACACGCGCCAATCGTACACCCGCTGCCAGGCGATGCCCCGCCACAGACCGGCCAGCTCGCCTAACAAAATGGCGCGCCACGGCGAGGCAGCATCCAATGAGCGGTCGAGTTGCACCGCGTTGACCAGGGCGTTATCGCTGCGGCCGGTGCTTGTTTCGATGCGCCGGGCAAGGGCAGCGTCGTCCATCTGCCTGAGCCCGGCCCGCAGGGCTTGGACGAGTGCAGCCGCCAATGGCACGGCGACGGCGCTAAACCCGAGCCAGCGGCCAGTGGCACCGAAGCGGACACGGGCATCGGCCACCAGCCAAATTCCGAGCACCACCGCTGAGGCGACGAGCCCACAGGCAAGGGCGGTGAAGCCCCGGCCGACCTTCAACGCGCGGCCGGCCCGGGCGAGGATTTGTCGCGGGGCCTGAGCGGCACCTGGCGTATTGGCTGATGGGGGATTGGGATTCACCGGCAGGACTTGAAGAGGAGTTGTTACTATGTAGCACCATTCATTTCTATCTCAAGGGCTACGGCTTGGTTTGGGGGCCTTCTGGGGCGGCCTTGGGCTCCAAGCGAAACAGCCGGAAGTTGGCAAAATACGATTTACCAGGACCCATGGTAGCGCCGAAATTGACGACTTTGACTGAAATGAACTCGGGTTTTTGGTCCTTGCCGGCGACCAACACGGTTTTGGGCACGGTGAAATCCCGGCCGGCGCTGCTCCATACTTTAGATCCGTCTGGTGGCGAGGGCACCTGCGCCCGGAAGCACATCATCAGCGCAGGCCGTCCGTCCGCCGGTGCCCGACGGAAAATCGTCCGCTTTTGCTCCGGGTGCGGGTCAGGACTCCACGCCTCCGCATGAATCTTGGCGGACAAATCCCAGGTCATGCAATCCACCTCAATGTGATATCTCGCCCCAGGCTCCACTGGCACCGGCACACTCTCGATTTTGCCGCCCTGATTCCCGGCAATCCCGGCCGGTAAATCAAGCAACACCGCCCGGCGGCCTCCGACCTCCCCAGCCGGCGCGAGTTTCACGTACGGCCCGTTGTCCTTGTAAAATTCCTCGTCCGGAAACACCTTGAGCCATCCGTGCAACGGGTCCTTGCCCTCAAATCCTCCGTTGGGCAACAGGTTCACCGGACCACCGCCGTGCGCCAACGACGCCGTTAGCAAAAAACCCGCAAACGCGGCCGCCAAAAATAGGTTGGGTGGCATGACTGGGTGGGACATGATGACGGGCAAGTTGCTGCTGTTCGCCCCGACTGTGGCCCCTCTTTGCCGCCGCGTCGATGCTTGATTGTGGGGAAACAAACGAGCCTCCAGATCTAGTTTCCCGCCGCCCAGCATGAGGACGGTTGCCCGTTTGATCCACCATTCGCTACTTGTAGATGAGGTCGCGTATCTTGGTTGGATGCGCGTAACCGAACAATTCGATACTGCCATCAACGGCTGCCGCGCTTGACACACCCAGATGCCCAACGTCGAAAAACCGCTGCAAGACATTCTGCCGCAGTTCCACGTCGCGGACGTGTTCAAGCATGATGGTATTTTCGGTTCGTGCCATGATTCCGCGGCATTGCCGGATATAGCTCCCGGTTACCGTCACCGATTCACCCTTGCACTTGATCCACCAGACAAGCAGCACGGCCCAGCCAATCACCGGCACGATACAGCACAGAATAAAGGACAGCGGCCTGTTCCTGAACATGACGGGATTTGCTTGATAGATCAGGTCATTCATATTTGGCTTTTCAAGGACTCCAGATGGCGTCCTGCCCCGGGACGATAGGAATCCGGCCAGCTTTGCCAAGAACTTTCGTCCGGAAGTTCCAATAGTTATCGGATTCTTCCCTCTAACCACGGGGCTCTTTCGGTGCCTCGCGGCGCAGAACATACGTGTTCCGGTCTTCCACCAGCCATTTCATCTCCCCCCTCCCTTCACGATCTGCGCCGCCTCCGGGGATTGGCAAGTCCCGAAAAATACTCAAAACTCAGCGTCCATCCTCGCTTCCGCCAACGGAGCGACCAAGTCGGATTCCCTAACTGCCAGCAGTGGGCGGAAGCTCAACAACTCCAACAAATGTTACCATGCGAGGACTGACCCCATCGGCTTGATTACGGGTGGCAGATCCAAGGGGAGCTATTGACTTGGAAAGGAATGTAATGCTCACCTGGGGAGGTTTTGATGGGACGTGCGCGGACTTGGAAAGGCGGCAACAGCGGTTGAGCGGCGCTTCCGGGGTAGCTTGCGCCTTGCTTTTCGATAAGTAACCACGCGCCGAAAAGGTTCCCAGGGATCTCACCTATCAGGATGTCGAGGTCAATGATTTGATCTTTCTTGCAGGCAAACCAATCGCCCCGCTTCAGGTTGCCAGCCCACACCTTGATGTTTTCGCCGGGCGATGGCTCTTTCCAACGGCTGTAGTTGCCCGAGGAACCGAAGTTTGAGACAAGCACAGTCTTGCCATTCACGCCGACTGCCAGGCAATCATCGGCAATGCCCACGAAGCGGTAAACCCCATCAACCGGAGGCGTCACCTGGGCTTTGTAAATCACAAACCAATTCGAGGGCTTGACGATGCCGGACAATCCGAAGGCGGCGGGAGCGCCATCAGCGCTCATTGAGGGGATGAGAACTTCGGTGGCATACACCGGTTTGGTGCCGCGGAAGTAGTGGCTCAGCGAGCGCTCGTCCCAGCCGCTATCGAGAAATTTCCCCATCGTCTTGAAGTGATCCACGTAGCCGGGGATGGGCTGGCGTTTCTGGGTTTGCTTCAGATCATAGAAGATGCCAAGCATGGTCCCGGCGGTCTTGATAGATGAACCAAAAGCACTCTCGTCATCGGCGGCCAAGATGCCGATACCAAGCGCTAGAAATGTTAGAATCGTTAGGAATTTGCGGGGCATAGGTTTGGGTGTTAGATAATGACTCGTTCGGTTCAGGCTGATCAGTGGTCGGGCGGGGTGTCGTCGGCCAGGTTTGTCATGTATTGATTGACCATCAGCTGGTACTCGGGAGCGACCTTTTCTTGTTTGAGCAATGATAGAGCCTCGCGCAGGGCATCGCTGGTGGCCCTGCCGCCGGAGTAAGCGCCCTTGCCATGCCCGGGGCCTGAGCCCGAGCCGGAGCCGGTTATGCCCATGCCAGCGCCTTGAGCGTCCTGCGGGATCTGATCCTTGGTCTCGGCTGTGGCGAGTTGGTTGGCGGCCTCCTGCAGGGTTGCCAGGGCTTTGTCGATGTTGACGTTTACATGATAGAGGTTGTGGCCGGGTTCCTTCTTGTCGGCGGCGAGGGCGGCATGACCTTCGGCATCATGAAGCGCCTGCTGGACGTTTTTGGCCACTTCCAATCCCGCTTGGGCGACTTTCTGGTTAGCGGCGGCAATTTCCTCGCGGCTCTTGGCGAGGCGTTGTTGATAGTCCTGTTTCTGATCGTTCAGGCGTCCGGCGAGGGCGTTGTCTGCCTTGGCATTGAGGAGTTCGGCCATGGCATCTTGAATCGCCTGTTCTTCCGGGCTGATGGAAGATTCCGTGAGCTGCGAAGGATGGCTGGCGGCGGCCAGGGCATCGGCTTGTTGTTGCAGCGTGTTGCTTATCTTTGCCAGCTGCGCGGCCAGCCCCTTCTGGGTGTCTGATGTTAGAACGAGGTGGTTCGCATCGCTGACAAAATTTGGGTCGGCGAGTTGATGGGCGAGGTGCTGCGCTTGTTCGAGGGCGTGGTTGGTATCCGTGGCGGCCTGTGAGTTGAGATTGGCGACGCGCTGGCTGAGGATATCGAGGCGGGAGGCGACGTCCTGCTGGCCTTGTTGGGCTTGTTTTTGGTTGCGTTGGTCCAATCTCGGGGTTTTGGCTGCGAGGGATTGTTCTTTTTGGGAGAGTTCGCTGATGGCGTCGGCGAGTTCACGGATTTGCTCTTCGGCGTTGCGGGATTCAGCGAGTTGATTGGCCATTTGTATGAGGTTATCTAGTACCTGATGTTGGTGTTTGGATGACGCTCCGGGTGCCTGCTCAAGGGACATGGAGGCGTCTTTGGCATGTTGCTCGAGTTGGCCTGCTTCGGCAGTGGCAAGGGTTGCCGCAAGAGGTTTGGCCGCTGTGGGATCTGCGGTATTGGCTGATTTTCGCAGGGTTTCCGTCGTGCTGCCAATCTCATTCTCGAGGGTTGTTTGCTCTGTCTTTCGCATGGACAGTTCCTCGATGGCCAGCATCCGGGCCGTTTCGGATGAAATGTTAGGAATGGGCGGGCTGGCGGCTAGTTTGCTGGTGGCATGCAGGTTGGTGCTTTGGCGCACGGCGAGCTCCTCAATGCGCTTTTGCAGGGTAGCGGCGTCGGCCTGTTGGGAAAGTTTGTCGGCCAGGCTGCGGAGGGTTACCTGAATCGCTTTTTGGCTGGCGTTGACTCTAACCAGATCATTGCGAATGCTTGTGGGGTCGTCGTTGTGGCTGGCGGTCATGAGGGCTTTGACGACTTGGGCCATCTCCAGGTTGCTGACATGATCGAGGGAATCGATGACAGATTGCAATTTTGCGACTTCGGGAGCGGCGGCATGGTAGCCACGATATTCGTCGGCTAGGGTGGACATTTCCTGTTTCAGGCGTTGGGAGGCGAGCCGGAGTTCTTCTTGGGCGACGGCGTTTTGGTAGGCGGTGGTGTTGGTGGTAGATGGGATCGTCTCGTAGGCATGAGCGGAGATTTGGAGGCAGATTGCGGTGATGAGGATGGATGCGGTGTTCATGTTGAGGCAACGGGTTGGCGCACTATTTGATCACGGATTGGGTTTGGCTGTTGATAGATCGTTGTTGCTCGTAAAGTCGTTCGATTTGGGCGGCTTTTTCGGTCATGGATTCGAGCAGTTCGATGCGTTTTTGTTCCTCGGAGACGATGCGGATGGTTTTTTCCTGGCTGCGGACGGTGGTGGGGCCTGCTTTGCTGCCATTGTTATCGGCGACGTTGACCCAGAAGACGATGCTGCCTCCGATGGGCACGGCGGGAAGGAGGCGTGCCAGATTCCATTTGAAGGCATGTTTCCAGGAATGTGCTCTATCAGGTGTTTTGAAAGGGATGGTGCTCGATTCTGCTTGTTCGATTGAGCCATCTGGCAGCGGCCGAAATACTTGATAGGACAAGTTCACTGAGGAGAATCCGAAGTCATCGGCCACATCGAAGGACACGGGCACGGTGGAGTTCGTGACGACGCTGATCGAGTCTGTTTTGGGTTCGCTGAGGTTCACAGAGGGTGGTTTGTCGCGCTCGATCTGGATGGGATATTCGGGGTCATCGGTTGATAGATCGTGCTCGATGCCTTCGAGATGGACCGAAATAGATTTCCAGTTGGCAGCGGGAATCGGCAACTCGGCGCTGAAGGCGGTTCTCTCCGGATTGGTGAATTTGGCGATGACCGGAGTGTCAGCCCCGTTGATCCTAACCATGGCGGCATGCAGTTGCTTGGAGGCGGTGACGTCTATCCGCAAGATGGAGCCTTCGAGCAACTTCATGGAGGTAGGCGACATGACGGTTTCCGGCAGGCCGGTGTAGGTTGGATAGATTTGGGTGAAATGGATGTCCTTGAGCACCGGCGGATAGTGGACTGACAATAAGTGGCTGGTTCCAACGCCGTCGTTGAGTTCAAAATGATATATGAACGGCTGGCGGATATTGCGTACGACTTGGGTGAATTCGTCGCTGAGGGGAGTCGCCGCGTTGAGGGGAATGATCTCCGGCGCGCTGCCGGACCGCACGATCACCAGTTTGCCGATGTGAGGAATCACGCCTTTAGCGCGAGCGGTTAGCGTGGCTTCACCACCTGCATCCACGCAGATATCTGCCGTTACGGAGCCTACGACGGTTCGGGCGGGAAAGACTTCACGCGATAACAGAATGCGACGGCACACAAGACCAGAAATTGGCAGGCAGGCGAAGAACAAGACCAACGCAGTGACCACCGGCCATCCCATTCGGCAGGCTAACGACTTGAGCCGGTCTGGCGGCAGCACCCGCGAAACCACATCGGAAGTGAGAGCCTGCGCCGTCGCATTTTCCAACAGGCGTTCCACAAGTGGGAGCGACTGGGGCAGCAGATCGGCCTGAGGATCAGATAGTTCGACTGCCGAGATCAATGACGAACGGAACTCCGGGATGCCTCGCTCAACAAGCAGGGCGGCAGCTCTCCGGTCCAGCCGTTGCCGCCATGGCCGCACGATGCACCGGCCGACCAGCCACAGCACGCCGAGCCCGTCGAGTGCGAGCAAGCCGCAGCGTGTTGGCCATGGCAGGTCGAAAATGCGGTCTGCGATTCCTTGCAACGACCAGGCGGTGGCGATTGCGGCGGAGAGGAAAAGAGGAAACTCGGCCAGCGAGATGGCGAGATGGCGCTTGCGGATATGATCGAGGATTCGGGCCAGCGCAGCGGGCAGCTGCGGCGAATTGGAGGGGTGGCTTTGCATATCATTTCAGCCGGGTGAGACGCCTCATGAGCCATTCAGAAAACAAGATCGCCAGAAGCCCCGCGAGGATCCATGGGGAGGCATAAAGATCGACATTTCGATAACTGGCCACCCGGGTACTTGTCGCGGATATCCAGTCCGGGAGGAGGTGCAATTCCTCCTCTCGCAGGAAGCGGCCACCGGCCGCTGCGGCCATGCCTTGGAGCAATCGATCGTCGAGCGCGGTTTGCGTTCGTTCCAGGTTGTTATCGACTACATCAAACTTGAGCAAGCCGGCCGGATCACGCAGTGTGTGAAATGTGTAGCTGCCAGCTTCCGTGGGCGTGAACCCTCCTCGAAAGAAATTTTTCTCAACAGCCAGCAGATTCAATGGCTTGGTAGTGGGTGCCGGGTCCCCAGGTGATTTTGAAATCGTTAGCATACCTTCAATTCCCGGGACGATCAACGGCGCGTAGCCAGCGGAAAACACGTTGCCGGCAATCACAACCTTCTCTCCCACCAGGTATTGCTTGCGGTCCGTCTTGAGCTGAGTCATCGACGAGGCATTATCTAGCAATTGAAGTGCCAGCGTCTGCATGATTTGCCCCCACAGGATCGAGTAGTATTTTTCACCGGTTTTGCTGCGCCAGCGGTATGTTTCATCGGTTCCGAAATAGACGCACTTGCCGGAGCCATACCCATGCATGGCGAAGACCGGCAAGTTGCCATAGCGGCCGGCGCTCGACGGGCGGGGATCCACCAGCAGGACCTCAGCTCCCGGTTTGGCCCGTGTCACGGGTGCCACCCAATGGACGCCCGGAAAGTTCTCCCAGATCTTGTTATTTGCTTTCGGATCGCTGTCCATTTCGAGGTAAGCGGAGCGGCGGCCTTGTGGGGTGAGTTCCAGCGGAAAAGGTTCCGCCTCGCGAGGGGATTTCCAGGTGGCTGGGCCGGCGCTCGGTGCCACCACTGGCAGAAGCGGTTCCAGCGCGGTTCCGGCATAGGCCGAGGGATTGTAGGAGGCACCCGCGAGGAAGATCATGCCACCACCAGCTTCCACCCACTCGGCGATCATCTGCATCCGCTCCGCACCAAGGTCTGACGGGTTCACGTCGCCAAGGATCAGCACCTGAAATTTGAATAATGCCTCACGGGTGTTAGGAATGCCTGCCAGAAATGGTGAGTTGGGCAAGCGATCCAGGCCGGGCTCGCCGTCGATCATCACGCACTTCACGGCGAGGCGCGGGTCACGTTGCAAGTAGTCCAGCAGATAACGGAAATCCCAGCGCGGCTCACGCTCTATCAGTAACACGTTGAATTTACTATCAGTAATCCTAATAGTGGTTGAGGCGGTGTTATTTTCCTTGCCCGCTTCCTCGTCGCGGACTGGCACAGAAACTTCGAGTTTCACCTCGCCAGCCTTGTTTGGCAGCAGATGGAGGGTGATATCTTGTTCGCGATAACCGCCGATGGATACATCGAAATGGTCCACTACTTGGCCGTCGGCTTTGAGGGTGACAGTGGTTGGCTTGTCTGCAATGTTCCTCGATACCACATGAGCGCGGACTTCTAACCGTTCATCGATGAAGGCGAGGCGTTGCGCGCTTACTTCCTTCACCTCTATGTCTGGTGGGGAGGTGACCCCCACGCCATAGATGAAGAGCGGGACGTGCTGTTCCTTGGCGATTTGGGCGGCTTCGATGGGTGATGAGCCGCTGTTGTTGCCGCCGTCGGTGATGAGCAATACGCCGCCTAGTGGCTGGCTGCGGGGTTCTTGCAGCACCTGGCGCAGGGATTCGCCAATGGCCGTGGATGGCTGATCGGATTTTACGTCAGGGAAATCAACATGCGCCGCGCTGGTGTTGCTTGGCTCTTTGGTAATGGCGGTTCCCACCTGTTGGGCGCTCGCGCCGAATTGATAGACCTGTAAATCCGCCAACATGGCGAGGCGTGACCAGAGGTTGAATTTGGGGTTGCTGCGAATCCGGCGCACCATGTCCTGTCTCGATAGGTCGTGCAGTTGATCGAAAAGTTCCGAGGGAATGGGATTGGCTGGATCGCTCTCGGGGCTCACCAAGCCGGAGGCGATGGCGGCTCGATGGATGTCGATGGGGGATTCCCGACGATCTACCAAGGCCATGCTGCTGGACGCATCCACCATGACTGCAATCGGTTGCTTCACTGGTTGAAAATCGGTGAATTGAATGACAGGTTTGGTTAGCAATCCGGATAGAATAGCAGCCGAACTGATTCGCAATGCCGTCATTAAAGAGCGTTTCGAGGTGGTGACATTCGGGGCGCAACGAAGGTACCCCATCGCGCTGGCCACAGCTAGCACCACGAACAGCAGCAACGCCCACGACGGTGCGAGTCCCTCGTGGCTGAACGTCCAAGTCCGCTGCGGATTGGACAAGGTTGCTAGATATGTGGCAAGTGGATTCATGCTAGCGGGCAAAGCTGATGCGGTGGGCGAGTGCTGCCTCGACGATGAAGATGATAAGCAGACACCCCAGCAGTGACGTCCAATATTCCTTGAGAATCACGAGCATGGCAGGCCCCTGGGATGCGGCATGAGGCACATTGGCGAGGTCATCAAAGAGAGATGTGTTGGCCGTCCTCAGATCGCTCTCGGATGCATCTATCTGGACCGCGAATGAGGTGATGGGCTCGGCATCGACTGTGATGTGATAGGCTCCGGCCCGTTCGGTGGCGGTATAGCGGATATATGCGCCAGCATCGTCACCGGTTACCTGGCCGGCGCTGCGTGCGGCATCGTTGCCCGGCCGTTTGACTGAGAAATCCTTGCCTCGAAGCGCGGCTGCCACTGGCAAGCGGAATGTTTCGCCAGGGGCGAGGATGAGGCGTGACGCGCTGTTGCGGTTGAGGAATCCCATCAAGCGCTGGACGAACGGGACAAACGCCGGGTGCAGCGGGAAGTTCGTCCACTCGGGTGAGCAACTGGCGTTAAAGAGCAGCACGGTTCCTTTTGAATATGATGATGCCACGACGGCCGGCTGGCCACCGGATAGAGCCACAATGACATTGGCTGAAGCACCCGGCTTGAGCGTTAGCGGAAAATATCGGTTGAACGTCACAGTGGCGAGGTTGCCATTGGCGGCATCATTCCAGAATGCAGTGATGGGATGGGAAAATCCGCGCGACTGCCAGGTTAGAGGTTGGTTGGCGGTGGTTTCGATGATCGGGCCGAGCGTCGCTGGCAGCAGTTGGGTGAAAGCGGGGTCGTCACTCCAGGTGCTGACGTCGCTGTGACTGCCTGGGAATATCACGAGGTTGCCGCCATCGTTGACGTAGGCATTGAGGGCGGAGGTGACGTTTGGCAGGAGTGGGCCGGGATCGCAAAGGAAGACCACGGCTGGGCGGTTTTCCGGGGGGATGGAAAGAGCGGCGGGAAGCTCGGCGGGCAGCATGAATTGTGGCGCGAGATAATATCGAGATGCTTGCTCGGGGGCGAGGGGGACCAGAGCGCGACTGATGAAAAAACCACTTTGTTCGCCTGTTTCGTTCTGGGCTATCACCACGTCCATGCGGCGAATCACCTCCACGGCGGCAGTTCTCTGGTTGTCCGCCGCGAAACCATCCAGCGGAATGCTTGCAGTGATGCAGTGCGGCCCGGGCGTGGTAAAACTCACCGGGATCGTGACGCCTTGGGTCTCTCCAGAGCCTATCAGCGGGATTGTGGCTGTGCCGGCCGGGGTCGTGCCATCAAGCATCAGGTTGATTTTCAATTCGGTGGCAGTGGAGGCCCCTGAGTTGATGACTTCGATGCGGAAGCGGCAGGGTTGGCCGACCGAGGCGATGCCATCCTCAGCGCGAAAGGTGACAATTCCGAGATTGTCCTCGCCTTTGCCGCCAATGAGAATCGGCCTGATAACAACGTCCGGGTAGTCCAGCGCGAGCTTCTTGAGCGCATCGTGGTGAAGCAGCGTGGCGGCTTGGCCGTCGGTGTAAATCCTGATTTCCTTTGGCCGTCCGGTGATGGATTTCAGGGATTGGGCTGCTAACTGAACGCCTTGGATCAGATCACTGCCGTCATCGCTCAGCGCCGCGTCATCCAGGGCTTTGCGCAACAGTCCGAAGTCGCCAGAAGGCTTGCCGACCAACGGGGTGGGGCGGTTGGAAACGAGATAGAGCGCAACTTGGGACTGGGCATCGACGCCCGCCAGCCAATCGCGGATCGCGGCTTTCGCCATCTCAAAGCGGTTCAGAGCTCCGCCGGTTTGGCCCATGCTGGCGGAGTTATCTAGCAGAATGGCAGCCGCGATGGGGCCACTGGTGCTGCCGCTGCCGCCGGGCCCTTTGAGAACCGGCCGGGCGAAAGCACAAACCGCCACCGCTACTAGCAGGCAACGGAGGATCAGCAGGAGCAGGTCGTCGAGCTGGACCCGCCGCTGGTTTGTCTGGACCACTTCGTGCAAGAACCGCATCGCGCCCCAGTCCGTTTTCCTAACGCGGAACTTGTTAAGCAAATGAATGGCGACGGGGATGCCGAGAGCCGCCAAGCCAGCGAGGACCATGGGAGAGAGGAAGCTCATGGGTTATTTTCGGGCCCGATGTCGGAACGCCAGATAAGCGCTGAGGGTTTCTGCGAGGCTCTTGCTGGTGTCTGCCAACACGTAGTGGGCTTGGAATTTTTTGCACATCCGGCGGATCCGCAATTGAAAGTCGCCGAAGTTTTTGAGGTAGGCTTTTCGATAATCGTCGGGAGCCAATCGCAGGCGGTCCGCGCCTTCCAAATTGTGAAATTCCCAAGTGCCGTCGAAGGGAAACGTGAGTTCGTAGGGGTCGAGTGTTTGGAATACGATGACTTCGTTGCCGCTGTATGCGAAGCGTTCCAGGCCGCTGGCCAGGCCGTTTTCGTCGTCGAAGAGATCACTGATGATCATGACGATGCCGCGGCGGCGGGCTTCTCTGGCGACCTGTTGGAGGGAGTTGCCCAGATGAGTGGCGCCGTTGCCACGGAATGCGGCGAGGCGTTCCATGATGTGTTGGATGCGCTGGAGATTGTCGGTTCGCGGAAGATAATCCAGGATTTGCTCGCCCACTAGAGCCAGAGCCACCGCGTCGCGCTGGGTGAGGATGACATGGGCGAGACAAGCCGCCAGAACCTTCGCGTAGTGAAGCTTGGTGATTTTTCCGGAGCCGTAGTTCATGGAGGCGCTGCCATCCACGACCAGATGCGCCACAAAGTTTGTGTCCTGTTCGTACTGGCGGATGTAGTAGCGCTCGGAGCGCCCGAAAACCTTCCAATCGAGATGGCGGGTATCGTCGCCGGGTGTGTATTCGCGGTGTTGAGCGAACTCGATGGCGAAGCCGTGGAAAGGCGATCGATGCTCACCGACCCTGTAACCTTCGACGATTTTTCGGGCCAACAGCCCGAGTGCGTCGCCCTTGGAAACGGCGTCCGGATCCAGCAGGTCAGTGTTCATGTTGGGGAACCGTGGTCAGCACTTTGGCGATCACATCGTCGGGGGTGATCCCCTCGCTCTGCGCGCTGAAGTTTACCGCAATGCGATGGCGCATGATGGCTGGTGCAACTGCGGCCACATTCGCGCATCCAACATATACCTGACCGTGGATCATGGCGTGGGCTTTGGCCGCCATGATTAGATTGAGGCTGGCACGCGGGCCGGCACCAAAGCTGAGGTAGCGGGCGCAATAATCCATGGCACCGATTTCCTTGGCACGGGTGGCCCGGACGATGGCGAGGGCGTATTGATAGACGTGATCAGCCACGGGCAGGGCTTTGACGGTTTCCTGCATTTTGAGGATCATTTCGCCATCAAGCACTGCCTGAGGTTGTCCGCACGGCTGCCCGGTGCCGCGTTTCATGATCTGTATCTCCTCCTCCGGTGACGGATAGCCGACATGGATCAGGAACATGAAACGATCCAGTTGGGCCTCGGGGAGCGGATAGGTGCCTTCCTGTTCAAGCGGGTTTTGAGTTGCTAAAACAAAAAATGGCAGAGGCAGGGGTCTTGTGACACCGCCCACCGTGACCCGCCGCTCCTGCATCGCTTCCAGCATCGCAGCCTGGGTTTTGGGCGGGGTGCGGTTGATTTCATCTGCCAGAACAATATTGGCAAACAACGGGCCCGGGTGAAATTTGAATTCCTTAGCTCCGCTGACAGGGTCCTGATGAATGACCTCGGTGCCGGTGATGTCGCTAGGCATCAGGTCCGGGGTGAACTGAATCCGGCGAAACGACAGGTGGAGCGTGTCCGCCAACGTCGAAATAATCAGGGTCTTGGCCAACCCGGGAACCCCTACTAACAACGCATGGCTCTTGGTTAGTATGGAAATTAGGATCTGTTCGATCACCTCATCCTGGCCGACAATCACCTTGGCCAACTCGTGTTGGACGCAGCGGTAAATTCTGAGGCAATCCTCCACAACGGTGGGCTCGATGACGTGCGACGGCCCGCCCGTAGCACCAGCAGATTGAGGCGGCGTGGCTGTGATGGAATGGATCATGGATTGGGACGGGGGGAGAGTGGCTTGGAATGATCGTTAGAGTCAGTGGCTGCACTCGCCTCTGGCACCGGCTCGCCACCGCCGGCCGGGACGGGAAGCGCCGCCTTGGCCCCGTCCGGCAGGCCCTCGTGACGCCCGACGAACAAGTTGTCAGTGAAACGGGTGTTGGTGCCGAGAGCCAGATTGTAGGTTGCCGTGCCACCGTCCGCGACAATCATCGAGTTGCTAGAAAAGCTGGTGTTGTTTGCTTTGCCGCCATCCCATTCGTTGAATGAAATCATGGGGAGGTTTTGTTGGGGTCCGATGACGATGGTGTTGTTGTGGAAGCGGGTGTTAGCCGGGTTGCCGCCGATTTGGATGATTCTGCCACTGTTGACGCCGTCATGGACGCTGACGTTGTAGCGGACGATGGTATCCAGATTATAGGAATTGCCGGGCGAACAAATAAGAATGAAGCCACCTTCGTTCTGATAACTATAATTGTATTGAATGATCGTTCGCTTGCACTGGTAGTCCGAATCAAACGCTTGGCCGTCCTTGGTGCCTTTGGTGCCACTTACCTCGTTGTATTGAATGAGGGTGTCGTCGCAGGCAAACGGCCAAATCGCCGCCGCATTATCACTGCAGCGGGCCCGAGCGTTGCGGACAATATTTTTCTCAATGATGCCCCCGTTGGTTCCCCACAGTTTGATGGCGTCTCCGCCGATGTCATTAAGAATGTTAGATCGGATGATCACGTTTTTGCTGCGGGTGTCGCCGAGGCCGCGCTGGCAAATACCGTTGCGGTCGGTGCGCTCAAGGCGGCAGTTCTCTATCAAAATCCCGTCGAACGCGGCATGGTTCTTGGCGCTGGCCTCGAACAGGATGCCTTGTCCCTCGTGGCTTTTTCGCAGGTCGCCATTGACGTCATAGACATGGAGTCCGCGCAGGGTGATGCCGCGCATCAGCTTGAGTGCCTGGGCGTGGATGTGCACACCGCTGCGGCCTGGAGCGGTGGCAGCCCCCTTGTTAGTGACGGCTAGATCTTTGATGGTCCAATATTCGATGTCCTCGATCAGGACGGTGTCCAGAGAGAGGCCGGCGCCACGGATTTCTGGCAGGCTGCCCTCGCCATAGCGGCCGATGGTGATGGGAAGGATCGCGTTGGCCGCATTGGCCGCGGATTTACCGGATCCTTGAGGCCGAAGTTGGCCAAGCCAATGTTGGCCGGACTTGAACAGGATCTGGTCGCCTGCTTGAAACACGGTGGCGTTGAACTTGTTCAGGGACTTCCATGCGGTGGCGGGGGACAATCCATCTCGCAAGTCGTCGCTTGCGGCGGCATCAATGTGATAGATGCGGGCTTGGCAAACGCTCGTCAGGACGAGAGTGAGCGAGAAGAGACAGGTAAGTGGGGAGGACATGGATGCGGGTGGTGGAGCGGTTGGGCCGATGTCGGATTGCGCCGCTTGCATTCAAGGTTTGGTGCCTTGCATGCTCATGAATTTGAGGGTGGCCTGAGTGCGGCCGTGGACGTGCAGTTTTTCGTAGATCTGTTTGAGGTGCCAACGCACGGTTTCCAGGGTGATATTGAGGGAATCGGCGATGTCCTTGTTAGATAATCCCTTGGACAGGCCCTTTAGGACTTCGGTTTCGCGGCGCGAGAGGGCGGGTTCATCGGGTTGCCTGGAGCTGACTTGGCGGAACGACTCGACGACCTTGCGGGCGATGGTGCTGGTCATAGGGACGCCGCCGCCGAGCATGTCCTTGATGGCTTGGACGACCTCGGCGGCGCTGGCGCGTTTGAGGATATAGCCGCTGGCACCGGCCTTGAAGGCCTCGAAGATGCGTTGTTCGTCCTCATAGACGGTGAGCATGAGGATCAAGAGGGCGGGCAGGGATTCCTTGAGTCTGGCGGCGCACTCGATGCCGGACAGGTTGGGCAGTTGAATATCCATCATCACGAGATCGGGTGCGAGGCGAGGCACCATCCGGATGGCGTCCTCTGCACAGCTGAAGGTGGCCAGGCAATTGAAGCCGGGTATGGAATTGACCAATTCCTCCAGACAACCGCGGACCACGTTGTTGTCCTCCACAATGACTACTGATGACGGCATAGCGAACTGAATGAGGTTTGATGATACCGGCTAGTCCGAGAAATACCAGCCCCCCGAATGGGTAGAACAGCGGAGCTTGCCGGGTTCATGGCAAAGGGACGCGGAGGGTGACCACGGTGCCGTGCGGGGTGCTGGCAATGTCCACAGAGCCGCCGGACGCTTCCATGCGGCGCTGCAAGTTGACCAGTCCGTCATGGCCATCAGGAGCGCCAACCGGCACGAAGCCGCCGCCGTTGTCGGCGACGGTCACCTGCAGAGCGCCTAGGTCGATTTGGATTGAGAGGGAGCATTCGGTGGCTTTGGAATGCTTCAGGACGTTATGGATCGCCTCGTTGACGGCCATCAGCAGATTGTGGCGGAGTTCGGAGTCGACGGTGGTCGCAGGCAGGTCGTCGGCGACATCCAGGCGGCAGCGGATGCCGCCGGTGACGAGGCTTTCCTGAGCGCGGGAGCAGAGGTAATTGGCGGTGGAGGACAGCGAGTCATTTGCCGGATTGACGGTCCAGACAATTTCATCGAGCGCCTTGGTCATTCGCTGGGCGCGTTCGACCATGCCCTCGATGCGCTGGCGCACCACGTTGTCACTCACCGCGTTGGCCGTGAGGGTGCCGAGAAAGTTGATTTCAGTTAGGCTCGCGCCGAGGTCGTCGTGGAGGTCACGGGCGATGCGGGTGCGTTCCTTATCGACGCGCATTTCGTTCATGACGGCGGCCATGCGGCGTTGCAAGCGGCGCAATGAGGCGACGCGGATGGCCATCCCTGCGGCTGATAGAGCGAATAGGGCAACGGTTAGGCGGAAGCCGAGGGTTTGCCAGAGGAAGGGTTGGACGAGCACGGTGATGCGAGTGGGGCTGGGGTTCCAAGTGCCATCGGAGTTGGCGCCGATCACCTCAAACTGATAGGTGCCGGGCAGCAACGAGGCGTAACTGGCCACCCGCGTGCCTTCCACCTCTTGCCACTCTTTTTCCACGCCGGTCATGCGGTATTGAAATCGGCTATGTTCGGGGGCGATGAAATTGGGCGAGGTGAAACGGATTTGCAGGGTACCGGCGCCCGGGGCGAGGACGATTGGGCGGCGCGCGTGGATGCCTTCGAAGGACCAGATGGGATTTTTATCCGCGGTGGCGCTTTCGATGCGGAGGCATGGCAGGGGGGTGGATTTGGCGAAATGCTGGGGGTCCACGCGGACGGCACCGGAGGCCAGCGAGAACCACAGCGAGCCATCTGCGGCCCGCACCGCGAGGTTGCCGTGTTCGCCGCTGAATTGGGGTGTGGGCAGCCCGTCCTCACGGTTGAAGCGCATGCTTTCCACCGGCAGGGCGCGGCTGTTTCGGTGGTAGGCGTCCAGAGCGGCGCGGGACACCCGCTGCAGGCCGCGGTCTGACCCCAGCCACAGGCAGCCGGCATCGTCCTCAAGGATCTGACAAATTGTGTCACTCACCATGCCATCGCGCTGCTGCCACTGCGCTAGGTGGCCGTCATGGATGCGGGCGAGGCCCTGGCCGAGGGTGCCGACCCAGATGTCGCCGTTAGATGATAGGTGAAGGACAGCGGCGATGAGGCTGGGCATGTTGAGGCGGCGCGTCATATCGATCCAAGCGTCGTTTTCGAGCGTCCACAGGCCGAAAGTGCCGGTGGCGACCCAGATTCGGCCCTGCGGGTCCTCTAGCATATCATAGACGACGCTTTGTTCGCCGGGAACGAGGCGGGGGAACGAGGGATCGAATTGGCCGTCCTTCCACTTGCGGACACCGGCGCCATGGGTGCCGATGAGCAGGCCGGCGTCGTGGGTTGCAAGCAGAGCAGATATGGATTGGTTGGTGAGTTCCGGGGCTAACGGAATGTGTTGCATCTGGTCATGTTGGCAGCGGAAGAGTCCGTCGTGGTGGGTGCCAACCCACAAACTCTTATCCGGTGACTCGCACATGGACCAGATGAGTCCATTTTCCGGCAGGTCCGGCTTGCAGAAGTGTGGCACGAATTTGCCCTCTTGTTTGATGAAGATACCGCTGCCGTCGGTGCCTGCAAAAACCGCGCCGCTTCGACTAACAACCAAGGCGGTGGTGATGGTGCTGCCGAGGCCTTCGATGGTCGAGTAGGTGTCGAAGAGTCGGCGGCGAAGAAGGTTGATGCCGCCGCCGTTAGTGCCTGCGAGGATGAGGCCATCGGCATCGATCATGACGCTGCGGACGTCGTTGAGGGAAAGACCGTTGGTGGTATCGACGGCACCGGATTCCGGGCCGTTGAGGAAAACAAGGCCGTGATTGCGGGTGGCGAGCCAGAGGGTGTGGTCTGGAGCGACGGCGCAGGCGAGATAAGCGTTTTGTTCACCTCCGGGAACACTGCGGTTGAGGTCTTCCCAGGCGTTGTCCTGTTGGCGCAGCAGCAGGCTGCTGCCACAAACCATCAGGCGGCCGTCGTTGTCACAGGCGAGGTCGCGCAGGTCCTTGCCGCTCCATGGCCCGGCAATCTCTTGCACGTGGTTGGGGCGATCCGCACTCCAGCGATACAAACAATTTTGCGTTAGGACCCACATCGCGTTGGAGCCGTCGCGCAGGAATGCACGCACATCCGGCGTTTTTCCGCCAAAGTCGATCGGCGAGAATTTGTCGTCGGCCCAGCGCCAGCAACCGGTGTAGGTCCCGACCCAGATGCTGCCGTCTGCACCTTCGCCCAGCGAGAACACCGGGGCCGCCGGCAAGCCAGCAGGAATGATCCACAAGCCATTTTCACGATAGGCGACACCCCGCCGGGTGCCGACCCAGATGCGGTTGTGTTGGTCAACCTGCAGGCAGTAGATCTGGGTGTCCGGCAGTCCGTCCGTGGAGTAAAATGTTTCGAAGCGGAGGCCGTCGAAGCGAGCGACGCCGGCACCGGTGGCGATCCACAGGAAACCATCGCGGTCCTTGGCGATGCGTGACACCGAATTGCTCGGCATGCCGTCGCTCGTTTGCCAGAACCGATTGAGGTACACCCGCTCCTCGGCAGCCCGGCAGACGGACAGGGAGAAAAGTGCTAACAGGATGGTAACGACCAGCGTTGGCAACGCCGGAAGATGATGGCCGCAAGGGACGGAAATGGATGGTGGGTGATGCAATGGGGAATCAGTCTCCTCCTGAGTAACATAAATTAACATGTTCATTTTCAAAGAGTTAAAAAAGCGGCTATTTTCCAATCCCCCCTGTCGTGCCTAGCGTCCGTGTGAGGGAGTCGAGTTTTCCAGAACCGGATGGATTGACGACTTCGGTGTGAGCGCCCGCCGAAGTCGTTCGACTGAGCGCCCGCCGAAGTCGTTTTCACCTGTCGTCTGGTTTGAGGCTCCACCTCGCTAAAGTTGAAGTTATTGCCCACTCCATACCCGCCCCGGGGTCCGAGCTTTTGTCCGGCGGGCCGACTTGAAAGGGGTTAGGGTTTAGGGGCTTCTGCCAAGGTGAGCCTGAACGACCAGGCATAGGATTGATTGGGGCTGAGGTGGTATATTAGCAGGGCGAGCGCGCCCCAGGAATTGATTCCGCCGAGGCCGGCTTGGCGGTGATCGATATTGAGGGTGAAGAAATCGCAAGGGGGCAACTCGCTGGGATGCATGGCCAGAGTGATGTCAGTGGCAGCACACGGATAGAGGGCGATCTCTAGCAGATTCTTGCCGGTGGCATCCACTCTCAGGCCGCTGCCACCCTGTGGGCTGGTGAGGGTGCTCCAGCGGATTTCGCTGCGGTTGCCGCTCTCCTGGGGATCGACGTAAGGATGGAACATGGCCGGAACCATCATCTCATGGATGGCGGTCCAAGCGCCTGCCTTGCGGTCGAGGTAGTTCTCCTGAGGCCCGCGGCCAAACCATTTGCAGACGGGAGTGCGATTGGGGATCTCGCATTGGAAGCCGATGCGGGGCATATCCGGCAGGCCCTTGCCGGGTCGCAGCTCGGTGTTGATTTCCAGTTGGCCGGCACCGGTGAAGCGGTATTTAACGGTTGCCATGCTGCCGTTGGCGGGGATTTTGAGGGTGGCGGTGACGAGCACGTCGTTGCCTTGTTGGGTGGCGGAGATATGTTCGGTGGTGGCGCGGATGCCAGCGTATTGCCAGACTTTGAGCTTGTGTTGGAGCTCGGCTCCTTCGTCGTTGCTGGTGGTGGGGCGCCAGAAATTGAGGTGCAGCGGGGCCACTAGCCACTCTTGGTCCTTGTGGCGAAGCGAGGTGAGAATGCCGCGGCCTTTGTCGATGGTGGCAGTGATGCCGTTGGCCTTGAGGGTGATTGAGGTGGCGTCTTGGGTGAATGAGGCGGGGCTTGTGGCAGCGATGGTGGCGGGCACCTGGCGCTTGCCCCAGGGCAGCGGGATTTCATCCCAGGCGATGCGTGTGCCTTTGGGGTTCCATGCGGTATCTTCGGTTAGGGCGTAGTTGACGCGGAGGCAGTACTCGCTGTTAGGATCGGGGTTGTGTCCGGTGGCGAGTGTTAGATCGGCATTGTGGCCCGGGGCGATGTTGGGCAGGACGAGTTGCCCCTTGGCAACCGAGAGGCCGTCCTTCACCAACTCCCAGGTGGCGTCGATCGGTTTGATACTGCGAAAGAAATTCTCGTTGTGGACGTTGAGTTTGACGGTGGGGGAGGATACATCGACGCTGGTGGTGTGGATATTTTGATAGATTTTTCGCACCTCGTCGAGTTGGGGTGAGGGCTGGAGCGTCGGCAGGACCAGACCGTTGCAGCAGAAAGAAACATCGCTGGGCCGCTCGTTGAAATCGCCTCCGTAAGCATAAAATTCCTGGGTTTTCGGCTTGGTTGCGTCTTTGGTGAAATCCAGCAGCAGGGCGGGGTCGGCTGCCAGGAACGTGAGATCGGCGGCATCCAGGGCGCGCGGATAGACGGCGGCGCGGCGCACTGTGCCGTTGAAGCGGCGGGCGGATTCCTCGGTGTCGATGCTCACGGCTAGCGGGAAGGTGTTGGTGGCGACGGTGGTGCTGCACGGTTTTGAGGTGGCGGGATGGCCATCGATGAGGATCGCGACACTCTTGCCGTCATAAACTCCGGCATAGATGTGGAATTTAGAGGCGGCGTCGGCGGGCAATTTGGCGCTGACGTTGTGCCAGACGCCCGCAGCGTGGACGAAAAATTCGAGTTCACCGGTCTCGGATATTTTGAGGGAATAGGCGGTGTCGCCTTTCGAGATGAGCGGTTGGCCGCCCTTGCTCCATCCCGGATTGTTGAGGCGGGCCTCGGCGAGCAGAGACAGTGATCCTGTTAGATCAAGCTTGGGGGAGGGGGCCACCACCGCGCAGCCGCCGAAGAGGCCCTCGCTGGGATCGAGCGATCCGAACAAGCGCGCTGATAGTTTGTTAGCGGAACGATCCTCGACGGCGGTGATGGCGTGTTTGGTCTCAAAGAACGCTTGATCCTTCCAGTCCCAGATGAAGCCGCCTTGCAGCAGACGTTCACTCCGATAGACATTCCAATAATCCACAAGGTTGCCGGTCGAGTTGCCCATGGCGTGGCTGTATTCGCATTGGATGAGCGGCCGCTGTTTGTCTAACGGCTTATTCTCTTCCGAGCGGCAATATCGTTCGCAATCCTCCGGGGAGGCGTACATTGGCGAGTACACATCGACGTGGGCATTGCGGGCAGCTGGCTCATAGTGGACCGGGCGGGACGGGTCTCGTTGATGGACCCACTGCGAGCATTTGACAAAATTTTCGCCGTCGCCCGCCTCATTGCCAAGTGACCACATGATCACGGAGGGGTGGTTTTTATCGCGTTCGACAGAATTTTTGATGCGGTCGAGGTGGGCCTCGAACCATGCGGGATTTTTGGCGAGGGACTCCTTGTCGAAGCCCATGCCGTGGGACTCGATGTTGGCTTCGGCGACGGCGTAGAGGCCGAGTTCGTCGCAGATGCCAAGGAAGGCCGGGTCATTGGGGTAATGCGAGGTTCGCACGGCATTGATATTGGCTTGTTTCATCAGCAGCAGGTCGGCGCGCATGTCGTCTTCGGTGAGGTAATGGCCGGTGCGCGGGTTGTGATCGTGGCAGTTGACTCCCTTGATGAGAATTGGCCGGCCGTTGTGCAGCAACTGGCCATTCCTAATTTCATCGCGGCGGAAGCCGGTCTTGCCCTGATAGTGGGCGATCTCCTTGCCGGCGGCATCTTTCAGGGTCATGTGATAGGTATATAAGTTTGGTCTCTCCGCCGACCATGGCTTGATGTCTGAAAGTTTGTTAGCCAAAGTCGAGAGTTTGTATGTGATTGTGGATTCACCATTGGCCGGGACGTCTGCGAAGGCGGTGGGCCGGGTGACATAGGAACCATCTGGCGCGGTGAGGTCTAGGGACACACTGGCCCGCGTTGCCTTAGCCGAGCGGTTGGCGACGGTGGCATTGAATTGAAACGTGCCCGCCTTGTAGTCGTCGGTGAGGCCGAGATTGAGTTGGAAGTCGCGGACGTCCAGATCGGCGGCGCTCCACAGATAGACGTCACGGAAGATGCCGGAAAGCCGGAACATGTCCTGGTCCTCAAGGTAGGAACCATCGGAAAATTGATAGACCTCGGCCGCTAGCAGGTTCTCGCCGCTGTGAAGGTAGGGGGATATGTCGAATTCGGCGGGGGTGCGGGAATCCTGCGAGTAGCCGACTTTTTTGCCGTTGATCCACAGGTAGAATGCGGAATCCACGGCGCCGAAAACGATGAACGTGTGGCGGCCTTTCCAGGCATCCGGCACGGTGAAACGATGGCGGTAGGAGCCGACCTGGTTGCGGTTGGCGAGGGGGAAGGTGGAAAATTGTTGGGGGGGCTCGCTCATGACGCGAGGTGGATCCTTGGCGAAGGGGTAGGTGATATTGGTGTAGGCCGGCACACCATAACCATGCAATTGCCAGTTGGATGGCACCGGAATCTCCTTCCACCCCGAGTCGTCGAAGGCGGGCGCTTCAAAGCCGGCGGGCTTGGCCGATGGATTGCCGGAGTGGTGAAATTTCCAGTTTCCGTTGAGCAATTGGCACCAAGATGACTGCAGTCGGGGTTTGGCAGCAGCTTCCTGTTGCGTCGGAAAGGGCATCGAGGTCGCCCGTGCCGGCTCCTTGTTGATGCGGAAAACCGCCGGGTTTTCCCAGTCAGCCTGTTGTGCCAAAAGCCCCGAACTGAGGAACAGGACACTCAATGGAATGATCGATGATGGCGTGAACACGGACGCAGCTTAGCACGCTACCGGCTGCTTGGCTACCTCCCCGATTGGGTGGATTTCGGGCGCTCTGGTGGCGGAAGTTCTACCCATTCGGGGGGCTTGTCGCGGGGGCATTTCAACCTAATGTGGCGCAGTCTGAATTGACTTGGTGCCTGTTGAATCCATCCAAGCCGCTCGCTATGCCTTCCGCCACATCCACTGATCCCCGCTTCCATAATCCCTAAACCCCATATAGCATCGATGAAATCCAATTATAAGTCCAATCCGTTTCTCCGCAACACAGCTCTGGCATTCGCCGCAGTCGTGATGGCAGTCAGCAGTCAAACCACCCAAGCCGCGACGCGCACATGGAGTGCAAGTGCCGCCAGCAATCTGTGGAGCGCCGCGAACTGGGACACCCCTCCTGTTGCTGGAGATGCACTGGTCTTTACCGGCGCGGCCAACACCAGCACAAGCAATGACTTCGCCGCTGCCACCAGCTTTGCCGGTATCACCTTCGATGCTGCCGCAACCCCCTTCACCCTCGCCGGTAACTCGATCACCCTAGCCGGAAATATCAGCAGCGCCGCCGCCAACCTGCAAACAATCAGCCTGCCAATCGTCACCACTGCCGTGCGGACCGTGACGACCGTCGCGGGCGGCCAGGTCCTGCTGTCGGGTGTCGTCAGCGGCACGGCCGGCGGCCTGTCCCAGGTCGGGCCTGGCACGCTCAATCTATCGGGTGTGGACACCTACACCGGCGCGACGAGCATCGACACCGGAGGCACGCTGCAAATCAGCGGCGCGGGAAAATTGGGCAATGGCACGTATTCGGCCGCGATCATCGATAACGGCACTCTCAACTATGGCAGCAGTGCAGCTCAGACGTTCCAGACGGGCGTGATCTCTGGAACGGGATCCATCATTCTCAATGAATCTGTTATTCCCCTTCCTACCGCCGCAACGGCAACGGCGGCGTTGACTCTCAAGGCCGCGAACACCTACAGTGGTGGCACGACGCTCAACGGCGGAGTTTTGTCACTCGTTGGCGGCAATGTGTCGTCACTCGGCACCGGCACGGTGACCCTCAATGGCGGCTTGCTCATGGTTGGTACGGTGAGCCCCACAAATAACTGGGTCCTTGCCGGCGGCGGGATTTTTGGCGGCAACGGCAACACGACCCTATCTGGTTCGCTCACCATCAATGCCGGCAGCACGACTTCCTATTTGGGTGGGACCTACGACGGCAAGGTTCAAACGTATAGTGGTGCGGTTTCAGGCAGCGGCGATGTGACGATTGCCCGAACCTCCATGATCGACACGAACTATGCGGGAAACAACGTCCATTTTAGCAATGCGGGCGTCAGCACCTACAATGGGACGGTGACGATCGCCAGTGATGGTTGGAGTAACTTATATATCGATGCGACCAGTGCGTTGGCCAATGCAACCATCAATGTGCAAAACGCCCAGGGCAACTCGAACAAAGTTGAAAATAGCATTCGGCGGCCGCTGATTTTTGGCAACGGCATTACTGCGGCGACCATTGGCGGGCTCTCGAGCGGCAGCGCGGTCAGTGCCTTTGGTGGTGTCACGTTAGGCAATACGACGTCCTTGACCGCCGTGGCACTCACGGTGGGCAATAACGGGACGGATCAAACATTTTCCGGTGTCCTGAGCGGCGCGGGTAGCCTGATCAAGATCGGCGCAGGCACTCAGACGCTTGCTGGTGCCAATACTTTCACCGGCATAACAACCATCAACGCTGGCACGCTCAAACTCGGCAACGGCACCAGCGACGGTAGCCTGGCCAGCACATCAATCGTCAATAATGCCACTTTGATTCTCAACCCGGTCGTCGGTTCTCCCACCTTTGCCGGGGTGATCAGCGGCAGCGGCGCGGTCAATAAAACCGGTGCGGGCACGCAGACGCTTTCCGGCAATAACACATATACCGGCGCGACCACCATCACCGGCGGAACCTTGGTGCAGACGGGCACCAGCGCCAGCGCCATCACTCTGACGTCAGGAACCTTCAACGGATCGAACACCGTCTCCTCAATCTCCGTGGCAGGTGGTGTCGGTAACACCGTGGCCAACGGATCCGGCACTCTGACAACTGGAGCATTGACGTTCAGCGGCTCGGCCAAACTGGCCCTCAAGCCGGCAGGCGGCGCAGCTACTGGCACAACTCCGCTGGTGGTCACCGGAGCTCTGACAACAGGTGGCGGCCCAATCACGATCAACGTGACTCCGGCCAATCCCTTTGTGAGTGGCGATACCTATAACTTGCTCAGCTACGGCAGTCTTTCGGGATCCCTGGCTGATTTCACGCTGGGCAACGGTCTGACCTCCCGACAGGCAGGGCTATCTACGCTCGGACAAAGCGGCAACACCCTCACACTTCACGTCGTCGGCGACAGTCCTGCATGGTCGGGTGCAAGTGCCGGTACTTGGAACACGGGCACCACCGGTTCAGTCAGTGGCACTCCAGACTGGGCGCTGGTGAGCGCCCATACCGCAACCGATTTTTGGGCCGGAGACACGGTGGAATTCGATGACACGGTGAACCTCGGTGCAGGACCCGTGGCACCCACCACAACCGCAGTAAATATCACCACCAACGTCAGCCCGGGACTGACAACCTTTAACAATTCTGCCCTGCCTTACACTCTAACTAGCGCGAACGGCACTGGCATTGTGGGAACAGGCGGTTTGATCATGAACGGCACGAACACCGTCACGATCAACACGGCCAATTCCTTCAGCGGCACGACGACAATCAACGCCGGCACACTGGACCTCAATGGCTCATTCACAGCCACCCCGATCGCCTTGGCCTCCGGTGCCACCTTGAATCTCGGTGCAACTGGTTCGCTCATTGGCACGCCGATCAACGTGGCGTCCGGAGCGACATTTACGGAAATTTCTGGTGGTATTCTCAGCGGTTCGGCCTCGTTTGCAACGGCTGGCACGACCACCCTCGCCGGCACGAACGCCCGCAACGGCCCGACGGTTCTTAGCGGCGGCGTCCTAAATTTGAACAGTGCTTCCGCCATCGGCTCGGGTGCCTTAACCATCACCGGCGGATCTTTTGACAACACGAGTGGTTCCGCGCTCACTCTGAATGGAAATATGCCTCAGAGTTGGAACGCCGACATCGTCTTCGGTGGTGCTAATGATCTCAATCTCGGAACAGGCGCGGTGACACTTGGAGCTAACTGCACCGTGACCAGCCAAGGTAGCGCAGCCCTCACGGTGGGTGGCGTCGTTGGCGGTGGCGCAGTTAGCCTAACCAAGGCCGGAGCCGGGGCGCTGACCCTCACCGCAATCAGCAGCTACACCGGCGGCACCACGGTCAACGGGGGCACGCTCAATCTGAACAATGGCGGCGGCTCAGGTGTCGTCCGCGGCACTCTTACCATTAACTCGGGTGGCACGGTGGTTTTGCACAATGGCGATGCTCTCGGATACAATACGGGTGGGGTCAGCACGGACACCGTCAACGTGAATGGCGGCACTCTGTCGAATTTGTCAGGCAACCAGGGATTTGTCAGCAACTTCAATCTGACGGGTGCCACGGTGAGCTCATCGGGCGGTGCATATAACTTTAACACCGGATTTGGAATCACCAGTCTCAGCAGTCCCACGACATCACTCTTCAATGCCCCGATTGCGATTCGCGGGTCATCCCTGGCGATTGTGGTCGCCTCCGGCGCTACCAGTGGCACCGATCTGGCTATCTCCGGAGCTATCACAACCTATGGCGGTGGCAATGGCAATAGCAGCCTCGTCAAGAGTGGCCCGGGCACCTTGCTTCTCAACGGGATCAACCTTTACACAGGTGCCACCACCGTGTCGGATGGTAAATTGCAAATTGGAAATGGTGCCAGTGGCAGTCTTGCAACCTCCTCTCCGATCTCCATCGCCGCCCCTGCTGCCCTGGGCGTCAATCTCGCCAATAATGCCGTTATGCCTAACACCATCGCCAATGCGGGTGTTGTGGATAGCAATGGAAGCAATGTGAATACCTTCTCCGGTGCCATCAGCGGTACGGGTGGTTTCATCAAGTCTGGAACGGGCCTCACCACGCTTTCCGGAGCAAACAGCTACACCGGCGAGACTGCGGTGTTCGGTGGAACATTGTTGATGTCAAACACCACCGCCACCGGTAGCATCACCATCAACGGCAGCACCGCGAAGCTGGTTAGCACCGTGCCTCTGGGTGCGCCGGTCAATCTGACCCAAGGCACCTTCGACGGCTCCAATTCAGTTTCTTCGGTGACTGTGTTTGGAGGAAACGGCTCCACGGTGGCCAATGGCAACGGCACCCCGGCGACACTCAATATCGGTACTTTGTCCTTCAGTGGATCTGGCCAAATCTCCATCGTCCCGATCGGCGGCGCGATAACCACGGCTCCCTTGGTCGCCGGCACATTGGATACTTCCGGCGCAGGTGCGGGTGGAATCACAATCAATGCCGCCCCAGCCAACCCATTTGCAAATGATCTCGTCTATAACTTGATCGGCTATACCAACTTCACCGGATCCCTGTCGGACTTTGCGGTTGGGACTGGCTTCTCGAGTCGCCAGACGCCGACATTGGGCAACTCCGGCTCATTCATCACGCTGACCGTCACCGGCGATACCCCGGTTTGGACCGGTGCCCACGGCGGTCCTAACGGCGAATTCTGGACCACCAGCGCCACCGGCAACAATGGCGGTGCCACCAATTGGGCCACCAAAACCGCTCACGCGCCGACCAATTTCTGGGCCACAGACAATGTCGAGTTCAATGACACGGTTCAGATTGGCGCTGGCGCTCCGGCGGCACCGACCTCGACCACGGTGACGATTCAAGGCGGTGTGAGTCCCAGCACGACTACGTTTGACAACTCGCTGCTGCCCTTCACCATTCAGAGCCATGACGCCAGCGGAATCCAGACGGGTAACCTAACCAAAAATGGCAGCAACACGGTGACGTTGACGACGGTGAATACCTACACCGGTGTCACAACCATCAACGGCGGCACATTGCAGCTTGGCGATGGCACGACGGACGGCTCGATTGCGAGCAGCGCCGGCATCGTGGATAACGGCAGCCTTGTTTACAACCTGGCAGGTGCCGATCAGAGTTTCAACGGAATCATCAGCGGCACGGGCAGTGTGAGCTTGGGCGGTGCCGCACATGTCCTAACATTGAGTGGTGCCAATACCTTCAGTGGCGGAATCAACATCAATTCCGATACCTGCCGCCTCAAGGTCGGCAATGCCAGTGCTCTTGGCAATGGGAGTTTGCTGACATTCGGTTCGGCGAGCTTTGGGGCTCTTCAATTGGACGGATTCTCGGTCGCCCTCGGCGGGCTGGCGTCCTCAGACAGCCAGGCGACCGTCGAGAACTCGAATGCCACGAACGCCACGCTCACCCTTAACGGTGCTATAAACAGTGACTTCCTCGGGACACTCCAAGACGGAACCGCTGGTAAACTCTCACTTACCATGAGCGGCCCCTCCACTCAGATGCTTTCGGGCGTCACCACCTACACCGGTGCCACTACCGTCACCAACGGCACGCTTGCCCTAGCGGCGCCACTCGCCAACAGCGTGGTGAACGTCAGCGGCGGCATCTTGAGCATGCAGGCCGCCGGAGCGGTCAGCCAGAATACCATCACCATATCCGGCACAGGGGCTCTTGAGGAAACCGTCGATAACGCAATCAGCGGCACGGCAAGCTTGATCGCACAGAGCGCAGTGACGCTGTCCCGTCCTAACACCTATTCGGGGAATACCACAATTGGCGGGAATATCGCCCTGACGATCACCCACCCGCAAGCTGCAGGATCCGGTACTTTGTGGTCCAGCTCCAACCTTTCCACGATCGCGTTGCATTTTAACGGCGGCGGTGTCATTGCTAACAATCTTAACAACTATGGTAGCACGACCTTCACCGTGGATGTGAATAACAACGGCGACGGAAGCAACGAAGGCGTGATTGAGGCCAGCGGCAGTTGGTGGATGGGAGACAATTACACCACAGTGATGAACGTGACCGGTGCCAATGGATACAGCTTCAAATTAGACAATGTATTCTTCCAAAACTGGCACCCAGGCGCGCAGGTAAAATACAATCCAACGAGTGCGGCGCTGATTCTTGGCAATGTTGCTGCCAGCCACAGCACCGCATCGCTGATCCTTGATGGTACCAACACCGCCAACGTGGTCTCAGGCGCGCTTTCTGAAAGCGACACTCCTCTGACGGTGACCAAGTCCAATACCGGCACTTGGACGTTTACCGGCGCGAATGTCTATACCGGGACCACCACCATTTCAGGAGGAATTCTGGAAATCGGCGGCGGCTCCACCACTGGCAACTTGGGCACTGCGGATGTGGTGGACAATGCGACCCTCGCCTTCAACCGCAGTGATTCGCTCATTGTTGCAAATGCCATTTCCGGCACAGGGTCGGTCAACCAGTTGGGTGCTGGAACAACGATTCTGTCGGGTGCTAACACATACACCGGCGAGACCTCAGTCACAGGCGGCGTGTTGACGATTCCGACGGCTTTCCTCTCCGACACTGCGGCGGTTCGCATCGGTGTGTCGGGAACTCTGAACCTAACATCCGGAGCGACCGATGTGGTGGACTCGTTCTACATCAACGGAGTGGAGCAAGTTGCCGGAACATGGGGCAGCCTCACATCTTCCGCAGCTCACAAGACCGCTCGCATCACCGGCACCGGCATCCTGAGTGTCAGCCATGGCGCGGTGATCGCCAGTGCTTATGATAACTGGGCTCTCGCAAAGGGTCTCACCCCGGGGGTGAACGACGGACCTAACCAAGATCCGAACAACAATGGCATTCCGAATGCCCTCGAGTTCCTGCTCGGTGGCAACCCCCTCGTCTCGGACTTTTCGATCCTGCCGCGTGAATCGCTTACCCCAACGGGCTTCATCTTCACCTTCAACCGCGCCGTGGCATCCGAAGCGGAAATCACCGCAACATTCCAATATGGCTCGGACGTCGTCGGTTGGACGAATGTGGCGATCGGTGCAGACACCGCCAGCAGCGGCCCGGAAGTTAGCATCGCCAATGGTTCGCCCCTCGACACCGTGACCGTCACCATTCCACGCAGCAATGCGGTGGGTGGCAAGCTGTTTGGTCGCCTCCAGGCAGTTAAATAATCAAGAGAATCCTCACGCGGCGGGTCTTTGCTCCAGCCATTGATTATGAAACTCAGAAGCCGATCACTCCATCATCTCCGTCCCATGGTTGTCGGACTCACCGTTGCTGGCCTTGCGTATCCCGCGCAAGCCGCCAGCCGCCAGAAGGCCAATAACGCGAGCAGTCTCAACCTCGCCTCGAGCTGGAGCGGGGCGGTGCTGCCGACGGCGTCAGACATCGCGACGTGGAGTGCAATCGTTACCTCTGCGAATGCCGTGTCTCTCGGCGCAGACCTGAGCTGGAGTGGGATCTCAATCACCAACCCAGGTGCTGCAGTCACGATCGGCGTGGGTAACACGCTCACCCTCGGCTCATCCGGCATCGACATGAGCGCGGCTACCCAGAACCTCACCGTTAGCTCCGGGCTGATACTTCTGGGTAGCAGCGGCCAAACGTGGAACGTCGCCACCGGCCGGACTCTCACGCTCAACACAGGCACTTTCACCCGCAGCCCCGGAGCAACTCTCAATATCCCGGGATCGGGAACGGTCACAGCTGGCCTAACACTAGTGAACAGCATGGTGGGACCATGGGCAACCATGGGGACCGGCACCGCAACAACCTATGCAAAGGTGACTGCTGGCAATTTGGCCCCTTACACAGGCCACGTCCAGTCTCTCACACTAGCAACCAGCACCTGGGATGGAATTGGTGGCGGTGACAGCCACACCCTCAATTTTGTGATGACAGGAGGTGGCGGTATCTATCCGGCTTCTGTCGCAGCACGCAATGTCAACACCATTCAATACAATGGCACGGCAGATGGTTCCCAGGCAGGTTCCTCCATCACGATGAACGGGTTTCTAAATACCGGTGCCGGCTCGTTCACCATTGGTAGCTCTGTCACGATCGGAGCTTCCCTGGATCTGGTGCTGAACACAGCCGCAGCAGATATCATCATCGCCGCCCCAATCTCCAATAACGGCACAAATGCCAGCGCCCTGACTACCACTGGGGCGGGCATCGTTACCTTGTCTGGAACTAACACCTACACAGGGCCAACCAGCGTGACTGGCGGCACTTTGCTGGTAAACGCTGCTGGGGCGATCAACACCAGCAATGGCATCATCATCCATGGCAGCGGCGCTAAATTCGTGATGACCAGTTCGGTGGCCTCAACTCCACCAGTCACGCTGGCGCTGGGGACCTTGGATGGAAATGGCACGGTCGGCGCGGTCTCAGTGGCTAACGATCTATCAAACATCGTGGCCAGTGGCAACGGTGGGCCCGGCGCTCTCACGATGGCATCCCTGACGTTTGGTGGCGCGGCCACGGTGAATCTCAACGTGACCGGTGGTTCAGCGGGCCTACCGATCACTGGCGCGTTGACGACGACCCCCGCCAACGGCCAGATCGTGCTGAACGTTTCCGGATCCAATTGGGTGCCAGGGCCTAACAATCTGGTCAGTTTTGGCAGCTTTAGCGGTGCTGTTGGAAACTTTACCTTGGGCACCGTGACCGGCCTGACTGCCCGCCAGGCCGTGTCCGGCCCCCTTTTTGTCAATGGCAACAACATAGCGCTCAACCTCAGCGGCGACACCGCAGTGTGGAGCGGTGCCCACGGTGGGATCTGGACTACAGGAATTGCTAACAGTGTTGGCGGAACGCCAACCTGGGCCTTGAAAGCCGCCCACGCCCAGACGGATTTCTGGCCCGCCGATAGTGTGGAATTCAATGACACAGTGAATATCGGCGGAGTCGTCAGCGCGCCTCTATCAACCATCACCATCCACAGCGGTGATGTCACGGATGTCAGCCCGTCCTCGTGCGTCTTCAATAACTCCTCCGTGAATTACACCCTCACCACCGATGATGGATCCGGGATCACCGGCACGGGCGGACTTGTCAAAAATGGCAGTGGCACCTTGGTTATCGACGGCCCGGTTTTCAATACCTATAGCGGCCCGACCACGATCAATGGAGGGGTGTTAATCGTCAATCGATTGAGTAGCGGGGGGAATCCCAGTGACATTGGCCAATCAAGCAATGCAGCGTCAAACCTCGTCTTCACCGGAGGAACACTGCGATATGCGGCGACGGCAACTTCATTTACGGACCGTGGCTTCACGATTTCATCTGGCACTTCTGCCACCTTCGATGTTCCTGATATCAGCGCCAATTTGACCATCAGCGGAGCGGCAGCGGCGACTGCCGGCAGCTTGCTTAAAACCGGTGACGGCAAGTTGACGCTTTCCGGATATAACCTTTACACCGGCGGAACCACCGTCAATGGAGGGACACTGGCTTTGGGGACCGGTGGTGGAACCGGCGCGATCCGTGGCGCTCTCAATATCAACTCCGGTGCAGCCGTGAATCTGGCTTCAGGGGATGCCCTCGGCTACAGCAGCGGTTTGCGGGTGGATACGGTTAACATCAACGGTGGGACTCTGACGGATATGGGCGGCAATCAGGGGTTTTCCACCCATTTTTATCTCACCGGTGGGACCATGGCCGCCATCGCTGGAACCTATCACTTCGACTCGATGAATGGATTTGGAGTGACGACGCTCGCCAGTTCCACGGCCTCGGTGATCAGCGCGGGAATCACAATCCGCTCAGGATCATTGCCTATCAATGTCGCAGCAGGCAGCGTACCAGACGGCATCGATCTGGTGATCTCAGGAGTTATTGGTGGAGGGGCAAATTCCGTGATCAAGAGCGGCACCGGTACCATGGCGCTTGTGGGTGCTAACACTTACACCGGAACCACCACGATTTCCGCTGGTACATTGCAAATTGGCAATGGCTCCACCGGCGGCAGCCTGGCAAGCCCTGCGGAGGTCGCCAACGCCGGGACTCTAGTCTTCAACCGCAGTGATGGACTTGCTTTCGCCAATGTGATATCCGGCACAGGCTCGGTCATTCAGATTGGAACCGGAACCACCACGCTTTCGGGAGGAAACACATACACCGGAAACACCACTGTTATTGCCGGTACCCTCGAAACGACAACTCCATTCCTAGCAAATGCAGCGGATGTCTTGATCGCTGCCAATGCCGTCCTCAAACTGAGCTTTAGCACCGGTGTCTCCGATACCGTCCATGCCTTGACAATTGGTGCGACCCAAAAACCCGCCGGTACCTACGGGGCAAGCGGCTCTGGCGCGGCAAATATCGACGACGTTCACTTCTCTGGCACCGGAACACTCACAGTAACAACAGGCCCGTCAACTTCCGCGTACGGGACTTGGGCGCTCGCCAAGGGCCTCACCCCGGGTGTGAATGACGGACCAACCCAGAATCCGGCTAAAGATGGCATCCCCAATTTGCTCAAGTTCGTCCTCGGAGGCAATCCTCTGGCGTCGAATCCTTCGATCCTTCCAGCTCTAACTGTAACCCCCGTTGCCTTTGTCTTTACCTTTAACCGCTCGGATGACTCCCTAGCAGAAGTTGCCCTGAGCTTCCAATATGGCTCAAATCTAGCGGGTTGGACCATGGTTCCGGTGCCTGCCACCAGTTCCGCTGCGGACGCCCACGGTGTGGTTGTTAATATCAACCCAGGCACCCCGGCGACTCAGCCCGACATCATCACCATCACTGTACCCCGCAGCAACGCCGTCGGTGCCAAACTCTTCGGCCGCCTCGTGGCGACAAAGTAATCCGTCACGCATCGCGGGCTGTCCGCCTCTTGTATCACTAACGACAAGCCGATTCCTGTCTTGCCACCCGATCCACCGGCGCTTCCCCGCGCCTAGCCAATTCACCAGCTACCTCATGCCCCTCCCTCCCGGGAAACCTCAGTCGCGCGGCTTTGCCCTTGTCATGACCCTGTCACTGATGGTTCTTCTAACCGTCCTTGTGGTCGGGCTTCTGACCCTCTCAAGTGTCGCGTCGCGCACGGCGGGCCGGGGTGAAGCGTTGGCCACCGCCCGCGCCAACGCCCGTTTGGCCCTGATGCTGGCCATCGGTGAATTGCAGAGGAACGCCGGCCTGGACCAGCGAATCACTGCCCCCGCCAATCTGGTCAGTGCCAAAGCGCCGGCGGGAATCACCGGCGTGTGGAAATCCTGGAGGCCGCCATCTGCAACGCCAAATTATACACTAGCGAAAACCCGCAACAATTTTCTCGGGTATCTGATGTCAAACCCGGATCGCACGGGCCAGCCTGATCCTGCGGTGTTGCCGCAAGCATCGGCAAGCGACCAGCGCTTGGTGGGTCCTGGCAGCGTAGGCGCTGGCAGCCCACAGAGCGAGATCAGCGTGCCGACTCTGCCCATCACCCCTTCCAAGACCAGCGCCGCCTCTGGCTCACTCGCCTGGGTCGTCCTAGATGAAGGCGTCAAGGGCCGGATCAACCTATCACCTGCTAGCAATCCCACCTGTCCTGCCGATAAGATCACCCAAGTGGGGGCACCGGCACACAATGGCTTTAAGAGCATAGCTAGTCTCAAATTTCTATCAGGCAACAAGGTGAAACTCAGCGACGTCCTGCCAAAATTGGTGAGCCTCGGCGAGGCAAACCTGGCAACCGGTGCCAGTCAGGCGCTGGCGCCCTATTTTCACGATTTCAGTGTGGACTCGGCTTCGGTCCAGTCCGATGTGGTCAACGGCGGCTTGAAGACCGACCTGAGTGTTCTGTTTGATGCGGCCGCTCTGCCAAGTGACTATGCCACGCGCTTCCTTTACTCCGACAACAATACGGCCGGGCTGGCCACCGCTGATCCGTTGTGGGCGATCTACGCTGACTATGCCAAATTGTACCGAAAGACCACGACTAAAGACAATCCGAAGGAGGGACTCAAGGCGGTGGTGCCTTTGAACTATGCGTTGAGTACCATACTGGACAGGACGGTCCATGCAAACCGATACGAGCCGAACATGAAGAGGCTCAAGACCGCCATGCTGATGCCAACTGTCGTCAGGATCGATGTGCTATTTTCCCTGATCGTACGGGATGCACACCAAGGTCGCGCAAAACCAGGCATGCCATACATGCTCCACATGATGTATCTTCCGGTGATCACCCTCCACAACCCATACAACGTTCCACTGCGTTTCACCAATCTCCAAGTCTCGTTTTCCGATATTCCGATGGCCTTCCAATTCATCGTCAATGGTCAGTCCGCAACAACCGGCACGGACCTAACATCGTTGAACGACTTGTATCTGTCCGGTTCGCAGAAAAAATCCTTCGGCCTAACGTTGTCAAGTAGTCTGAGCGATGCCACCGAGGTGGTGATGGGAGCGGGTGAAACCCGTATCTTTGGAAAGCCGTTTCCGCCTGAATGGACGTTTGCCCAGGAAGTGGAGGGCGGTGCCAACGGCACAAAAATGTTCGACTGGCGGGACACCTTCACCAATAGTGCGAAAATCATGACCGGTATGATCACCGGCCCAAAAGACGCGGTTGGCTTCGACGTGGACTGGATTGCGCCGGGATCCAAAGCGGATTGGCTCAAAGCCCGCACATCCGAGAGCATCATTTTGCTGAGTCCTGATGATTTGATAGGTGTGCGATATGGCCCGAAGCCGCCTGCCACCGCTGACAACCAGTTCAGTATATCAGTGACTTTGGTTCCTCCCGGAGCTGCCACCGGAACGGTGGCTCCACCGGTAGGAACCACCCAAATTTTCTACAAGGATCAAGCCAGACTCACCGAGATTGCGCAGGAGGGCACTTCGCCACGGTTCAAGACAGTGAGGCGCTTTCCGGAGACCTATCCAAAACCCGGGGTGGATGTCCCGATCACTTCATCAGCGATTTACGAAGCAAACGCCACCCAAGTGAAGGACTATTCCAGAGCCAGACCGTTCGCGGTCTTCAGCATCGGCGGCAAGACCACCGTCGAGTCCTTTACCCGCTCTCGCCCGGTTGCCGATACGGGGCTGGCAATGCAGATGGCTACCTGTGATTTCACCACTGCGGAAAGCCAGGGCTCCAGTCCGTTGGAGTTTGCCCTCGTGCCGATCCGAGGCGGTGGCAATGCCATCGAATCCGACGGTGAGAAAGGCTACTTCTTCGGCGGCCATGGCGCCATCAACGGCACCACTGCTGCAACCATCTATGAAATCCCGATGGCACCCATGCAGTCGCTAGCGCAACTGCGTCATGCCAACGGCGCCAGCATCGGCAGCATTCCCTATGTGACCTATTCCATCGGCGAAAGCCGAGCCCATCCGGCACTGCCGCCGGACGTGGCAAGCTACAAAGTCGATACCTCGCGGATGGTGCTGGATCATTCGTGGTTAGCCAACGACCAATTGTGGGATCGCTATTGGTTCTCCACCCTCGCGACCCTGGAAGGCATGATGTATTCCGGCCCGTCCACTGTGAGTCTTAAAGATCTGGCGAGCGATTTCTTTGCCGGTGAACGCCAGTTGCCTAACGCACGCAACATCCCCTGCCTCCCTAGCGGTGCAACCGCCAAGGATGCAGCGGCGGGCGTGTTGAACACCAATGGCAAACCATCTGCCGCCTATATGATGACAGCGGGCGGCTTCAACGTCAACAGCACCTCCGTGGCCGCGTGGACCTCCGTCTTGTCCGGGCTGGCGGATTGCAACGTGCCGCTGGCGTCCGGCCCTGATGAAGTGATGTCTAGCAGTATTCCGTTTCTCAGGATGCGTCGCCCAGCGCTTGGCCTGCAAGTGGGTGTCGGCAAGGATCTGCTTTGGAACAGCTATCGGACGCTGCAAGCGGATGAAGTCAAACAGCTCGCAGAAAATATCGTCGCTCAAGTTCGTGCCCGCGGACCCTTTCTTTCAATGGCGGAATTCGTCAATCGCCGCCTCGGCCCGGCCGGTGATCTGTCTAGCAACGGAGCGCTTCAAGCAGCCCTCAACCAATCCAACCTCAATGCCGGTATGGTGGCCGATGCCACTCTTATTGTGCCCGGCGACGTTGCAAAGTACGGTTGGCAGAACCCAGTCGCCGTGACGGGCAACACCGGTTCCGGGGCTCCCGGCGAGATCTCCCAAGGCGATATCCTATCATCTATCGGATCATTCGCCACCGTTCGCTCAGACACATTCCGGATCCGCGCCTGCGGCGAGGCAAGGGACGCCAGTGGCAAGGTCACGGCCCGCGCTTGGTGCGAGGCGACGGTGCAACGCGTGCCGGAATATGTGGATGCCACAGATATTGCCGAAGCCGCTGCCACGACACCTGCCAATATCAACTTCGGCCGCCAATTCAAGGTGCGGGCATTCCGTTGGCTGAATAACTCTGAAATTTGAGCATCGCCTGATCTAATGTTGGTCATGATTCAACCCCATTTACCCAATCAAAATTTTATGAAGAAACTCATCATTGCCAGCGTCGCTCTGTGTGCGCTGGTGTCCTCAGTATGTGCCGAACAGACACGCAAGGTTCAATTCAGAACCCTCTGCCTCGGGCAAATCGAAGAACTCGGGACAGTCCTGTTATGGACAGGCATGGAACTGCCAAAAGCCCAAGAGGTGGTCCTGTACACAGATGTGTCGCCGGTCATCGAGGGGGTCTTCAATTCCAATGAAGCCATCTTTTACACGGAAAAACCCGGCCCCGACGGCAAACCCCTGCGGGTTTCAGTTGGTCAGGTGACCCTCGGCAAAGCGCAGCGGCAGTTGCTTCTGTTTCTTCCTAGTGGTGGCGGCGAAGGCAAACTGCCCTATCAGGTGCGTGCCTATGATGATGAGCTATCCACATTTGCGTTGGGAAGCGTTAGAGTAATCAACTTGGCACCGGTGCCCGTTCGCTTCATTCTGGCTGGTGCGACTACGCCGCAGATTCCGCCGGTGAAGTATGCGTTGTTCCCGCATCCTGCGAAAGTGGATGCATATAACATGTATCCCGTGGTCATTGAATTTCAGAGTGCGGACGGCAAGTGGGTGAAGGGGCAGTCGGTGAGTTGGAAAGCCAACGAGCGCCGGCGGGAGATTGTTGTCACGCTGGTGGACCAGAGGTTCAGGCAACCCACCGTCCAGACGTTCAGTGATTTCCCGCCATGGGCCGGAAGAGTCAGGGAATTGTCAGAAATCCAGGAATGATCCTCAAAACGTTGCTTCGGCTCGGAGTCATGATTGATGTGATGGCACCGCGAGGTTGATGTGCGTTAGGGGTGTAAATTCGGTGTTGAAGGGCGGTTGGCTCCCACGGCTCCCAGAGATTTGGTATGGCGCACTTCGGTGGAAGCCACGTCCTCATGGTTTGATCTTCTTCACCCGGAGCGCTACGTCTTCCTTGTACTCGGGACTGCTCAGCGTGAGCACACCGCCGCCGTGTGTCAGAGCTTCAGCTTTTTCGACGGTTCCGTGGAGTGTACTGACCCATTCGGCCCGATACCGGCCGACGGGCAGATCGAGCCTTAAAACCGCGTTGGTCCCGCCATGGAGGTAGAGGGCATATTCTTCGCCAGCCTTCGCCAGTACATGAACAGCCCCGCCGTCCGGCACGCCGCCGCGGACGAGTGAGGCGGCAGGCTTCATGCCGACGAAGTTGAAGCCCTCAATGAAGTTCTTGAGTATCTGGAGTTGCTTCCGCATGTCCGCCATTTCTCCGCCGGGCCGCTTGTCCCAGGGTTGGTATGCGCCCCTGGGCTGTTCGACGGTAAACGAGTAGTCCAGATTGTTATAGATCGCCCCGCCGTCCAGCAGGTGTGTCCACCCCCATCGCCGATAGTCGAAGGCCGTCGTTTCTGCGCCGAGCGGCTTCCCCCGAGGAGATGTCTCATCCAAGCCGGTGAGCTTGTTGAGCCCATCATTTCTCGATACCGAGACATCGTGTGCGCCCGGATGAAAGTTGAAGATCGACACGGACGGATCAACGGAATCATAAACTGGAACAGTGTTTTGCGCGACCAGATGCTTGCGCGGCAAATCCTTCTCCGCTTCAGCGATGGCGGCCGCTATCTTTTGCTGCCATGGAACGGGAACTCCATATGCTTCATTGCAGATTTCGTAGTAGAGGTTGTCAGCGTCCTTGAGTTCCGTCACAACTTTCCGGACGAGAGCCTTTTGCATGTCCAGGAATGCCGGGTCAAACAGGACTTTTGTTGCATCTTTCCTCCAGGCCCCATTGCTTGATGGAGCAACAGCGACATTCATATTGTTTATGTTGTTGCCGGGGTTGAGAGGCGAAAGGTTCCATTGCGAGCCCATGTAGTATGGACAGAAAAAGCTGAACTGAACCGCGATGCCCCGCTTGTTCGCTTGGTCAACAAAATCCTTCAGGCGCGCAAAGTATTTCTCATCCCACATGGTCAGATCGAACTTATTTCCCCCGTTGGCGTAGCCGGGTTTCTTGCTGCGGGCGAAAGGACAAAGGAGGTTCCCTGGTCCTGGAGCGAGGGTGTTGTCCTTGATATCGAAATCGCCGGCAGCCTCGCAATACACCCCACTGAAGATGCGTGTCAGGTTCAGTCCCGCAGACTGCAGCTCGTTCAGGTACGCGACATAGTCGAAAGGCGCATTCATCACCGCCCCGTAATGCTCGCCTGAAGTGATCAGCACCGTTGGCCTACCTCGCCACAGCAAGTAATGCGGGTTGTCAGGATGCAGTTGGATCGGTTCTTTCATCCACTCTGTGGCGTGGGTCTGCACCGCTCCCGACAGCGTGGCCATAAGAATGAGAATTTCGAGTTTATTCATAGTATCGACTTTCTCCCTATGCTTCACATGCCCAACAGTTTTGTAGAACGGACGGTCGGGTTGCCGGGTACACGACCGATCGTGAACCAAAGGGAGAAATTCTTCCCGGATGGCTGGATTTTTTCGATTTTCGGTTCATCGGTAAGCATTCAGCGCCGCCGATGAGAGTCTGGCAAGAAGAAAGTACAGGAGGAGAAGGCATGAACCCGCTGACAGGGCGCAATCGCTTGCAGTCAAGCCATCGCCGACGGCTGCCTATGAAACATGGGGGGAGTGGGTCAGCCACAAGGCGGTGGTGCCCGATGCGGAAAGCCCGGTAGGCGATGTGGTTTTCACCATTGCTCTCGACACCCATCCATCTTTCATCAACGTTCGGGCGGAGACTCCCGTCGGCGCGGCATCGCCCGACGGCGGAATCTTCGGTCGCCTCCATGCCACCAAGTATTGAGGGCTCATTCCAGCAACTGACAACTGATAATTCAACCCACCATGATCCCGAGCCACCGAATCCGAATCTCATGGGGCACGCTTTGCCTCACCCTGCTGTTAGCCTCCATTTTTTTGCTTCAGGCCGCGCCGCCCGATCTGACGCACGGTGGCAAGAAGGATGATATTCACGATTGGCTGCTTGGGCCGACGGGAGCGCGCGGCTGGATTTTCACCCGAGATGAGGATCTGACAAATGCGTCTCGGCAGATATTAATAACAGCGGTTGCTGCGGGCTCTCCGGCGGACGGCATCCTGCGCTCCAAAGACGTGATCCTGGGCGTGAATGGCAAGTTGTTCTCGGACGATGCCCGAAAATCCTTTGGCCGCGCCATCACGGCTGCCGAGGAAAAGACCGGCGTCCTGCAGTTGACTATCTGGCGGAAGGGGAAAATCACTAACGTGGAAGTGAAGTTGCCGGTCATGGGGACCTACAGCGACGCCGCGCCATACGAATGCCCAAAGTCGAAGGCGATCTTTGAGCAAGGCTGCCGGCTCATTGCCAAGAAGGGGTTGCCTGAAGAACTGACTGAAGACAACGCAATCTATAACGATCTCAATGCGCTGGCTCTGCTGGCCAGCGGCAAGGAGGAGTATCGTCCGATGTTGGCCGCTTATGCCAAAAGCGTAGCGGCATCGCTCCATCCAGACGTGTGGACATGGTTTTATGGTTACGGGAACATCTATCTGGCCGAGTACGTTTTGGCCACCGGAGACAAGTCGATATTGCCCGAACTCAAGCGCACCACGATGGAAGTGGCGCTGGGGCAAAGTGCTGTTGGCACTTGGGGCCACGGGTTCGCCATGCCGAGTGGCAACTTGGGTGGCTATGGTAACATGAACCAACCGGGGGTTCCCCTTACCATTGCGCTGGTGTTGGCCCGGCAGGCGGGAGTGAACGATCCCGCTCTCGACCTGGCGATTGAGAAGTCGGCAGGATTCTTGCGGTACTATGTCAACAAGGGTGCCATTCCTTATGGCGATCATCAGCCGGGCGTGAATGTCCACGAGGATAACGGGAAAACATCCTGTGCGGCAGTGTTGTTTGACCTGCTGGGGGATAGCGAGGCGGCATCATTTTATTCCCGGATGGCCACGGCGGCTTATGATGATCGGGAACACGGGCACTGTGGCATTGTCTGGAGCTTGTTGTGGGCACTTCCCGGAGCATCCCGCTGCGGCTCGTTAGCCACTGGCGCATATCTGAAAGAACAGAGCTGGTACTATGATTTGGCTAGAAATTGGAAAGGCGGATTTGTTTATCAGCGACAGCCTGGGAAGGAAGGCAATGACGACGAATATACGGATTGGGACGTGACTGGCGCCTATCTTTTAACCTACGGACTGCCGCTCAAAAGTCTGTATGTGACGGGCAAGAAGCCATCGGCTGTGCCCATGATGAATGCTGATGAGGTCAAGGATGTCATAGCTGCCGGGCGCGACGTCTATCCCGTGAACGGAAAGAATGGATACGATTCGCGCACGAACGATGAGTTGTTGGCCGGGTTGTCAAGCTGGTCGCCGGCGATGCGCTATCGCTCCGCCATGGCGCTGGGTCGGCGCGAGGGCAATTCTGTGCCGTCGCTTCTGAAGATGCTCGCCGGTTCCGACCGCTATGCCCGCTACGGTGCCTGCGAAGCATTGGGCCGCCAGGAATCGCGGGCTGACGTGGCCGCGCCGCAATTGCGAGCGCTACTCAAGGAGCCGGATGCATGGATGAAAAGCTTGGCATGCAACGCTATTACGCATCTCAGCGCGGAGGCCCGCAAGGCAAGTGTGAACGATCTACTGGTGCTGGCAGCGCGCAAGAATCCTGATGATCCGCGGGGGATGACACAACGTGCCGACGCCGGGGCACTGTTCGAGCCGTATCCCGGTTCCGACGACCCGCAGGGCATCCTGGCCGACTCTCTGACGGGAGTTGACCGCCAATTGCTCTACCCCGCCATCCTGTCAGTATTGGAGAATGATGACGGCGCAACTCGTCTAACGCTCGAGCATATATATGAGAAGTTGACCGAGCGCGATCTGGCTGTACTTCTGCCGGCCATCGTCAAGGCGATCGAAAAGTTGGCACCCAGCGACGAGATGTTTGGCGACGTCATCCGCTTGGCGGGTCTCGATGTCCTTTCTCGCTTGCATATCCGCGAAGGCATGCGGTTGTGCGTGTCGGTGATGGAAGTTGAACGCTGGAATGAAGAAGAGCGAACGTTGAGTTGCCTGGATTCTCTCAAACGCTACGGCAAACAGGCCAATGCGGTTGTGCCCCAATTGCAGGAGATACGCAGCAATCTCATCAAGACCCACCCCGAAAGCAAGTTGCTGAAACTCCTGCGTGACCGCATTGCCCAAATCAAATCCAGCAAGGTGTCGCCGACGTTGGTCGATATGAAGGATTTCATCGCTCAGGCAGCTAAAAACGGAGATGCTTCTGACAACACAAAGAAAAGCACACCCTGAAAATATCAACAAGACCCCTCCAATCATGAAACCTATGCACCTCCTCACCAATAAGGTTCTTCTCCCGCTGATATCGCCCATCCTCGCTTCGTATGCCGATCATAGAGAAGGAGAAGTATCTTATTCATGAACTACCTGCTTTCCATCTCGGGTACACGATCCGTGCTTGCACTGTGGACACTCGTGGCGTTCAATCCGGCATGACTCGCCCCGATGGACGCCAACCTGACCAGCTTCGCAATATTTCCTTCATCCCCAACGTGGCGGCGCATGCCACCGGTTCGGTGCTGGTGTCCTTTGGCCAGACCCGGGTGATTTGCTCGGCCACCGTGGAAGATGATGTGCCGCGTTGGATGCGGGCGCAGCGGGTGGAGGGTGGTTGGCTCACGGCCGAATATTCGATGTTGCCCTATTCCACCCTGGACCGCAAACCGCGCGACATTTCCCGCGGCAAACTCGACGGCCGCTCATCCGAGATTCAGCGCCTCATCGGACGGGCCCTGCGCGCCGTGATCGACCTGAAAAAAATCGGTCAGCGCACACTCTGGATCGATTGCGACGTCCTGCAGGCCGATGGCGGCACCCGCACCGCCTCGATCACCGGTGGCTGCGTGGCGGTGGCCATTGCCTTCAACCGGCTCTTCGCTGAAGGAAAAATCCGCGATTTTCCCCTCAAAAAGCTGGTGGCTGCGGTGTCAGCCGGCGTTGTGAATGGAGCCCCCCTGCTGGATTTGAACTATCTTGAGGACAAGGCTGCGGCGGTGGACTTCAACGTGGTGATGACGGAATCGTCAGAATATGTGGAGATCCAGGGCAGCGGTGAAGAGGCGGTGTTTTCCGGCGCGGAAATGTCCTCGATGCTCGATCTCTCCCGCAACGGCATCGCCCAACTCATCACCCTCCAAAAACAAGCCATCCTCGACGCCGAACGCGCTGGCCCGGCTGATCTCGCATCCCTTGCCGCAGCCTTCGGCCAGTAACTCCCCGTGTTCCCAAACCCATGAACACCCGTTGCAGCTCCATGAATCGCCGCAGCTTCCTCGGCCATGCAGCCGGTGCCGGGGTCGCCGCAGCTCTCGCACCGATGATCGTCCCCTCACGGGTCCTTGGCCGGGACGGCTGGCTCGCCCCAAGCGAGCGGATTTGCATGGGCTTTATCGGCCTCGGCGGGCAAGGCTCGGGACATTTGTTCGGCGGGGGCTGGACGTATGTGGACGGCGGCTACCTCGGCCGCACCTCGGTCCAGGTGTTAGGCGTGTGCGACGTATGGCGCGACAAACGCGAGGGTGCCAAACAACGGGTCAATGAGCACTACGCCCGCCAAGCTGGCCAAGGAACCTACCGTTCGTGCGAGGCCTACGCAGATTACCGCGAACTGCTGCAGCGACCCGATATCGACGCGGTGCTCATTGCCACTCCGATTTGGCAACACGGCGTGCAGGCCACGCTTGCCGCCAAGTGCGGCAAGGATGTCTATTGCGAAAAACCAACCGGTGGCAGCATCGCCGAGGCCAAAGCCATTCGCGATGCCATGCGCCGTTACGGCCGGGTGTTTCAAGCCGGCACCCAGCAACGGTCGGAATACGGCGGCAAATTCCGCCGTGCAGTCCAGTTGGTGCGAGGCGGAAGAATCGGCAAACTCCAACAGGTGTATGCTTGTTGCGACGGTGGTATGGTGTTGATGGGCCAGCGCCAAACCGATGGCAAAGAAAATCCTGACTTGTTCTGGGACCCGATGGTCGGGCCGTGTCCATGGGCACCACCCCACAGCAGTGGCTGGGCGGCGCACGACTTCAGTGCTGGCGGCATCAACTGGGGCCAACACCATTATGACATCGTCCAATGGGGCTTGGATGGCGACCACACCGGCCCGCTCGAAATCAAGGGCAAACGGCTGACCTTTGCCAATGGCGTGGAGGTGATCGCTGGTGCGCCGCCTGATCCCACCTTGGGCATCCCCGGCCAACAGTCAAACTTGACCCAAGGCGGCGTCGTGTTTGTCGGAAGCGATGGGCAAATCGCCGTGGATCGCGATTTCATCATCTCAAATCCGCCGCAACTGGTTCGTGAGCCAGTCCGGCCCGACGATGCTCAAGTACTCACCTCTCTGAGCCACAGCGGCAATTTCCTCGATTGCGTCCGCACCCGCCAACACCCCATCTGCCATGAAGAGACGGCCTGCCGCGCCGCCACCCTGACGATGCTGGCTTACATCGGCGCTCAATTTCCCGACCGCTCACTGCACTGGGATCCTGTGGCCGAACACTTCACCCATGACGACGATGCCAAACGCATGCTCACCCAAGCATACCGCGCACCCTATATCTTGGTTTGAGACTCATCTAACACACCAACCTCATGCGACGCCTCCTTCCCCGCAGTCCGAGCGTTGTGCCACTTTGTTCACTCGTCCTTGCCCTCGCCCTAACCAGGACTGTCGGCGCTTCCACCCCGGATTTGTCGGCCGGGCTGCCATCACAAGCGGCCCGTGAGGCCTTGCAGAACAGGCCCCATCCGGCGGCGGGCCAAGCCCTGCGCGACGCGCTGGTCACTAGCACCGGTCCCACCCGGGCCGGCATTCTCGATTCGCTAGCCATCCGGCGCGAGGCCGAATCGGTGGCGGCCATCGCCCCTTACACCCGCGATGCCGACCCGCTGGTGGCCGAGGCGGCGATCGCTGCGCTGGGGAAAATCGGCGGGGCTCAGGCCGTGGCGGCCTTGCGGGCGGCACAGGCCGGAATGGCTGCCGCACACCAGGCGACCCTCGCTAACAGCTTGCTCACTTGCGCCGAACAACAACGCTTGGCCGGTGATTCCGCTGCGGCTTACGTCCTATTTTCCGACATCTACGCCGGCAGCAAAGATGACGCGGTTAGGGCCGGGGCCTATCGGGGAAAGATCCTAACGGATCAAGGCGGGCCTAGCAGGCTCATCGCGGCGGGTCTAGCCGGAAACGATCGCGGGGCCTTGCTGGCATCATTGCAACTGGGCGGAGAATTGCCGGGGGATGACGTCACTCATGGGTTGACCGATGCCCTGAAATCTTCACCGCCCGGCATTCAGGCCGCCTTGATCGCCGCCTTGGTGCGACGCCAGGCAACACAGGCCGTCACGGCCATGGCAGCATTGCTGCAAAGCCCGGACCCGGAATTGCGGATGACGACCCGCGAAGCGTTAGGAATACTGGGCGACGCCAAATCGATTCCCTGCATGATCGACGGCGCGGAGCGGGCGAGCGCCGATGAACAGAAGAGCATTTGCCGGGCACTTTGTCGGTTGCGCGGCCCGGAAATCAGTGCGGCGTTGCTCGCGCTGTTGCCCAATGCAGCCCCGGCACAACAAGATATATTGTTGGAATCAATGACCAGCCGTTTCGATGTTAAGGCCGGAGCGGGTTTGTTAGTTCTGGCCACAAGCGCCGGCGAGGAGCTTCGTCTCAAGCTGTTCAAGGCGCTGGAATTCCTCGGCGACGATGCGCAGGCTGGCGAACTCATCAGGCTTCTCAAGGCGGCGCAATCGCCAAGCGAGTGTTCCCAACTGGAAAAGACGCTGGTGGCCATCGCACTGCGCAGCAGCAAAAAAGAGGCGCTGGCCAAACCCCTGATGGCGGCGCTGGATGGCGCGAGTAGAGCACTCAGGATCTCCTTGTTCAATGTCTCCGCCCGCCTATCCGGCAGTGAACTCCGCCAGGCACTGCAGGCCGCACTGGCAGACTCCGATGCCGCCGTCCAAGATGCCGCCGTGCGTGCTTTGAGTTCACTCGACGACGTTGCGGCATGGACTCTCCTGGCCACACTGGCCAAAAACTCTCCCAAGCTCACTCATCGGGTGTTGGCATATCGGGGTTGCATCCGCCTGGCCGGTGCAAAGGAAACTTCCCCGCAAGATCGCTTGCAGATTTTGCGTGAAATTGCCCCTTTGGCTAACCGGACCGAAGAGAAATTGCTGTTTTGCGCCAGCGTAGCAGGATCTAGCAGCTTTGAACACTTGGCACTGCTTGCGCCACTGCTGCGGGATGAAGCAGTGAAAAGCGTGGTCCGCGACGCCTATTGGGGAATGATCCGAAACTTGGCCTTTGACCCGGATCACACGCGGGCCATATCCGGTTTGCAGGGCTTGCTTGAAGTCGCAGATGGCGATAGGAAAGCTGAAGTGGAAAAATTGCTAGGAGAAGTGCAGGCCAGGATCAACGCAAAATAGCCCAACCACCGCCGCCCTACCTGCCGATGCCGCCTGCGCACCGGCCTGGATCGCCGACATCTTCCACCGCATCGCCCAAGCATACGATTAACTTGAGTGATATCTCTTTTATTCATAAAGTTGGTTTGTCTTTCTCAGCAACTTACTTTGGGAGAATCAACTGAACCAACGCGCAACCATGCTTGAGCGGGACGGTGAGTTCGAGGATGCCATCTTTGAATTGTGTTCTGACCGGCTGTGGGTGCTCGGCACCGGGATGGATGGCCGCGGCTTTGAGTTTATCCAAGCTGGTTAGATTGCGCACTTGCACGGTGGCGGATTCCAATTTGTCGCCGAAGGTGACCGGCAAGGCATATCCGCCGGGAACTTCGAAGAGGTTGAGCTTCACGCCGGAAGCCGTGGTTTCCACGCAGTGCGGGGCGAGCACCCATTTCCTGGCGCGCATGGCGGTGAACAGCGGGCCGTAAGCGATGGACATTCCTTCAGGGCTGGCGGCGGCGGCGGGCGTGGCGATGTATTCATCATCCTTGCCTTTGGCATACATGTTTTTCACCATGTTCTGACCCTCTGCGGACGGCGATAGACAATGATTGTTGTTCGGATAGGGAGCGATCGGGAAAACGCCGAGGTAAAGACAGCGCTGGAAATAGAAGTCCGTGCACTCGCCGGCAGCCGTCCACAGGTTGGTGGGCTTACGCACACCGGCGAGTGCTGCGTAGTTGATGTAGTGCGGCAGGCAGAACATGTCGGAAGCCCATTCGGCAAAGATGCCATCACCACGACCGACAATTTCGATACGTGGTGTGCAGTTGTTGAGAAACAACACCTTGCCGGCCTGGTGAAGTTCCGGAACGATCTGATCAGCCAGCTTTTGGAAGGAGACGAACATCGAGCGAGCGGGTTTGTCGTTGACCCAGGACACGCCGTCATCGCCGCGCTCGTTGTAATGGCCGAGCCAGTCGAGGCGATCGATGCCGATGCCAGCCACATCCGGCAGCAGGGTGTTGTTGCGGCGGACTTGCTCGACGATGTGATTCATGTAGCACGGTTCGCCGGGATCGACTATCACCGCGCCGTAGCAATTCGAGTAGAACGGCTTTTCGCCGTTCATCAGCACTGCGGGCTCCATGCCGCCGTGATAGAGATAGTCTGTGGGATTTTTCCATAGGTCGGCAGCGGTCTTGGCCTGTTTGGGCGGCACGGGCCAGGGCATGTCTTTCCCGTATTCGGTGACATTGAAATAGCTCAACACATGAAAGCCGTTGTCTTTCATATATTTCGCATAATCGTTCAACAGGCGGCATGACGTCTCAGCGCCTTTGCCGGGTGGCGCGGGTTCGGCGCAGGAGCGGGTCCATTTTTCATCCATATTTTTGACGGGCGGGATGAAGTTTCCCATGTAGGGGAAATCATCGGAGAGTTTCCAATTGTAGGCGAAGCCCATCTTCTTTAAGGCGGCTACGTCGATCGCATTCTCGCTGCCGGAATAGGCCGCGCTGCCGGACAATGCGTCGGCTTGTGGGATGCCTGGATTGAAGAATTGCGGGTAGCGCGCCACGACCCAACCGAGGCCAGCCCGGGTGTCCGCCGGATGTGGGGCGAGATCCATATGAAACGTGACGGTCCGGCCTTCTCCCAAGCGGTAATTGTCACGTTGGAAGCGGATGCTGCCGCTGGAAGTTTCACTCAGGCTGAGATCTAGCAGCGTGTCCTCGGGGGATTGCATGAAGGTGAGCGCGATGTCCTGCCCGGGCTCGGCCACGGTGAACATGGGAATGCTGAGGTTGCACTTGGCGGTGGATCCCATCTGGGTCCAATCAGGAAACTGATACCCCCAGGTGCGGTTGGCGAAGGGCTGCCATGCCAACGGGTCCGCCCATGTCGTAGCGTCATTGTCCGGGTGCCCCCAAGTGGTCCAGAATCGGCTGTTAGCGGTCGCGGCGTAATTGAATCCGGTGGTGATGGTGGTGCTCCACGGCTTGCCGACGCTGGTGATTTCCACTCCCCAGCGGATGCTGTCCAGGGTTGGGGTGAAGCGGTCGGTGACAGTGCAGGTGTGGCCTTTGGTATCCACCAGGGTGCGGGTGAAGGCGAGGGCTCGATTAGGCAGTGAGCTATTCACCACGGCCTCTCCCTGTGGACGGAAGCCCCGGAGTCGTGTGTCCCCGGAGAGCGGCCACCCGGTGTTGCCGATCTTTCCGCTGATGATGCGGCCGGTCTTCGCAAGATTGAGGGAGAAACCGCAGGCTTCGACGGTGTGTGCGATCACGGCGGGTGTGGTGGGGACGGCAGTTCCGGTGAGGGTGGCATCGGCCCAGTCTGCGTGGTCGCAGGAGTTGCCGTCACCGGCATCGGTGACTATCAATTTCAATTGGGTGACACCCTTGAGCGGCACCTTGACCTCTTTGGCGGCATCGCCCATGCGCATGATGCCGCTCTCGAAGAGGGTCTTGCCATCGCCGATGACTTGGAACACCACGCTGGCGTTTTTCGCGTCCAGATGGGCTTTCAAATGATCATCCACGCCGACCCAGGCAGTGAATGTCTCGCATTCGTCCTCCAGAGTATAGACGATCTCGCTCGCGGCGTGGGTGCCGAGGCCGTGAGTGAACGTGCGTCCGGCAATCACGAGCGGACTGCCGGAGACCGCCTTGTCAATCTGCAAGGTGCCCCAGCCTTGGGCGTTTGAATCGGGCGCGAGACCAGCGAGCGGGGTGGCGGATGGATCGGCGCAGAGGCCATTTGCAATGATCCCGGCGGCGAGGAGAAAGATGAGTAGCGATTGTTTCATTTCGAGAGAATGGATTACGGGATCAGGGGTGGCTTTAGTAGGGATTTGCCGGTTGGTCACCCAGAACAAGCCCGCCAGAGAGATGCTGATGGTACCGGTCCTTTGGTCCACCGCAACTCCGATGTGCTTGCCCGTCCCGGTGCCATGCCATGGGTTCGCATTCGTTCCGCCGTCTCGGCTGCGGACGGGCTTGGCGGACTTGAGGATCGGCGGCAATTGCCGCATTGATCAAGATTCTGACTAGACAGGTCAGAACCCGGGTGATATCATCAAGCCATGACGACTCGTGTATGGCAATTGCAGGAAGCAAAGAGCCGCTTTAGTGAACTCGTGGAAACGGTGCTCCTGAAGGGGGCGCAGACGGTGACCAAGCATGGGAAACCGGCTGTGGTCGTCATTTCGGCAGAGGAGTACCGGCGGAGTCTGGCTCCTCGAAAATCGTTGGCCGCCGCGTTGCAGGCTTGTCCCGAGGATCTGGCACCATTGCTTGGCAAGCGGCCGAAGCAGATCGCTCGGAAAGTCAATTTCGGGTAATGGCTCATGAAATACCTGTTGGACACCAATGTGGTTTGTGACGCCACCGCCAAACAACCCGCATCGACTGTGCTGGCGTGGATCGAAACTCATGCCCACGAATGTTTCCTCTCCAGTGTGTCGTTGGGCGAGATTTGGAAGGGGCTGCATCGTTTGCCCGAAGGCAAGCGGAAACGGGGGCGTGTCCAGTGGGCTGATGGCTTGGAAAATGACTTCGCCGAGCAAATTCTCGGACTCGATACGATCACCCTGAAGTCTTGGGGCAAGCTTTACGCCATGCACGAGGCCAAAGGTTTCAATTTGGACGTGATGGACAGTCTCATTGCGGCGACCGCGCTGGTGCATCAACTCACCGTGGTCACGCGCAACACCGCTGATTTTCCAGCGGAAGTGAAGACTTACAATCCTTTCATCGATTGACATGCCAGCCACAGCGATGGGACTGACGTGTTTGGTCGCGGAGCGCTTGGAGGAAACTGACGGTGGTGAAGACATCCGGAGTTGGAAAATTGGGTGGGAGGCATGGTCCGCGTCGGCAATGATTGGTTTCAACCACCACCGTCATCGTTTGCCCTGATTCCGGTGCCAGGTTTTGGATGAACTTCAGACCCTCACGCGCAAATCCCTGGCACTCCACAGCAGCCCCTTCGCGCCGCTGCCGCTGCCCCTCATCGCCCGCGCTCCATCCTTGCGCTTGGCGCTGAATCGCTCCCTCGCCCGTGCAAACGCCTCGTTCACAAACTCCTTGCTGCCGATCACCGCCCCGTCCGTGAAATATCTCACCCGACAATGCAACATTTTCGCCAATCCAAGATCCTTCAAAACCGTGCCGTTGTCTTTGCTTTCTAACATCTCGGCCGTGTTCAGGGTGTTTTCGCCCGCACAATTTCCGGCTTCGGCAATGTCGGCCCGCCCCGGCTTGCGTCCCAGGGCCAGTCCCATCAACCGCCGGTATAGGCGCGAGACATCCTGCCATTTTTCCGTCTCGAAGCCCACTCCCTGATCGCAAAAATACGCCCGCACCAAGCCCTCGCGGGCCTTTTTTCCGTTCCCTTTCTTACCACCGCCCACCGCTTCCCCATAACTGCTCCAGCGATAATCCGCCGGGTCTTTCACCATGCCCGCCCGCACCGGATTGAGGTCGATGTAGGCCGCCATCGTTCGCGCTGCCACCCCGCTTTCCACGATCACGCTCTTGAACCGTTCTTCCCACAATGTTCCTGACCGTGAATGCATCCGGTTGAACCACCGCGTGAAGCGAATCAACAAGCCCTTCATGAACTCGCTCAGGTCATGCATCCGGTAGGTGAATCGGGCGTGAATGGCCGCCACCCGCGCGTTAGCTGCACCATCTATCTCTCCGATAGATAGCTTCCTCGCCTCTGCCAATTCCGCCGCCACTCCCGCCACCACCACCTCGGAATAAAGCCCCCCAAGACGTTGCAACAGCTCCTCGTCACTCAACCCGCCATCCGCCATCGGCGGCACCTCCAGCAACAAATGAAAATGGTTGGACATCACGCAATACGACAATACCCGGCAACCCGAAAAATTCTCATACATCCGAAAAAACATCCGGAACGCCTCGCATTCTCTCTCCTCGAACACAAACCGCCGATCCACCACCCTCGAAATACAGTGGTAGATCACCGGCTTCGTAACCGAACCCTTCCAACCCGCCAACCATCGGGATTTACGCATGTAACCACCGTACCACCGAAAACCGCACAATCCACAAGATTCTCTACTTTTTATCTGTCACCATGTAACTGATAGACACGCCGCTACAGCTTGTCAGAGGGACAGAGAAATAGTCTGCCCATCATCTCACAGACTCCAGTCCTCCAAGCGCAGCCTCGGCACTCGGGAGAATTCCCCGGTATTGTTGGTCACCAGGGTCAATCCCAGAGCGCGGGCATGGGCGGCGATGAGCAAATCCATGGCACCAATGGGCGTACCGACCCGCTCCAGATGGGCGCGAATTTCGCCATAGTGCGTGGCGCAACCGGTGTCGTAGGGCAGCACTGGCAACGTCAACAGCAGGTGATTGAGTTGGCGGTGATTGCGTGACGGATCCGCGCTTTTCTCGGCACCACAGCGCAGTTCGGACTCGGTAATCGAGGAGATGCCCACAGCGCCGAGCGGATGCATGGCGAAGCGACCCCGCATGTCCGGCAGTTTGCGCCGGATCAGAAAGATACAGATGCAGGTGTCGAGCATGTGAGTCATGCTTCCCATTCGAGATTGCGGTTTTCAATGCTGGGTTGTTCCCGCTGTGCCATAAAATCCTCGGAGAAGCCTTCCACGGCTTCGAACAGCACGTCCCAACCCTGATCTTTCGCCAACAGAACCACCGCCGAACCTAGCCGCGTCACCATCACTTCGGATCCCTCAAAGCGAAATTCTTTCGGCAGCCTGACAGCTTGACTGCGACCATTGGTGAAAAGCTTTGCCGCATTCATGTGGGGAGTATATACCGGCGATTGATACTTGGCAAGGAGCTTTCCCCCTTGGCTGTCGCAAGGCATCTGAGATGGTTTGTAGCGGTGGTCTGTGACCGCGACAGAGGGACAGAGAAACTGTCACATTCACTTCTCGTCAGCAACTATGACGACCGCCTCCGCAACCACGGTTTTCTCATGCTGGCACCCGGACGTTGGGCGCTTTCCCCTGCCTACGACCTGAACCCGGTGCCGGAAATGGATCGAACGCAGATGCCTGCGACACCCATTTCCGAACGGCAGGAGCCACCCGCCATCGCCGCCGCACTTGCTGCCGCGCCCTGCTTCGGGCTACACGCCACGGCCGCTCGGGCGATTCTCCGCGAAGTCTTTACCGCTGTCTCCGGCTGGCGCCACGCCGGCAAAGCCTTGCGCATCAAGGCCTCCACACTCGATGCCTACGCCACCGCCTTCGACAATCCGCTCATAGCGGAAGCCGGGAAACTCGCGTGAGCTACACGGTCTCGTCCTGCACCCTTGGGGGACTGGAACGCAACCGGGGTCAGGCAGTCGCCTTGCCACCAGGCGGCGCGGCCACCCACCGGCAGCAAGCGGCTCTTGTCGTTCCAACCATGAAGGATGAGCAGTGCGCGGGCGGGATTTCTTCACAATTTATCTGTCACCATGCAGCAGAAAGCCGATGGATACGCCACGCGCAACTGGGCGGTGGTCGTAAACGGTGAACTGCTCGCCGTCACGGTTTACCGCAAGGGGGCGATGGCCGTCGCCCGGACCATTGACGGCTTGAACGGCGCTCGCCCTGTCCTGACCCGCGACGGGCGCGGCGACGCGGCACCGGGCAAGGTGACACGCCCCGAGGCATAGCGGCTGCGATTCGGCGGAAATAAAACCGACGATTCGTTGACACGGCACGGTTGGTGTTATGACATACCAACCAACTCCCCAAATCGCCGCGTTCCGCTCCCTCGTCCAGAAGGCCGCCACGCTTCACGCCGAAATCGCCACCCTCGACACCGCCACCCGTGAGCGTGACGCGATCCGGGCCCGCATGGGCGACTGCCGCAACGAGGCGGAAGCCCGCAAGCACCTGGGCGACCTGACCCGCGCCGAGGAAACCGTCATCGTCAAGCAGGCCCGCGAGCCGCGATTGCAGGCCGAGCTTGCCGCCCATCTGGCCGAAACCGAGGACGCGTTCCACGCCGCCAATACGGAGATGAACCGGCTCATCGAGGACACGCCGAAGCAGGCGTTGGAGGCTTTCCGCGATCTGCTCACCACCTCGCAACTCGACAGCGACAGCCGGAACATTG
>CAIKHZ010000104.1 GCA_903827375.1 Akkermansiaceae bacterium | reverse complement strand
TGCGCATCCAACGGTTGATTTCGATGAACCCAAGGTCGGCAGGCGGGGTGTAACCGATCAACGCGTACGCCGCGACGAGAGTGCCAAAGCGATGCCGGAAGGCCGCACTGGATGGCATGTCGTCCGCCCCGTCGATCATCGGCCCCGTGATTTTGCCATGACGCTCAAGGATGCCTTTGAGTGCGGCGAGCATTTCGGCATTCGTGTACCGTCGGCTGCGCGCGAGAATAATTCCTTGTGCCGTATGAAAAACAACCGGATCCACCACGCCTTGCCAGGCACCATCCGCACGAACCCACTTATCGGGAGGATTGCGCACATGGCATTCTTTCAGTTTGTAGGACGTGCGGCCGTAGACGCTGTTTCCAATATATTTCTCATTGGTGAGCACCTGATGGACACTCGCCCGAGTCCATTGCCTGCCCATGTCGGTGAGCACGCCACGCGCGTTGAGGTTGGCGGCGATCTCCGCCTCGGTTTTGCCCTCGGTCACGAACGACTGATAGATCCAGTGGATGTCGGCCTGCTCGTCATCGGGACCCGGAATAAGCACGACCCGGTCGGTTTGGATGCTCTTTTGCTCACCATGTGCCAGCACCCCCTTGGATTGTCCGGCCTGATCCACCAACATCCGGCGTAAACCGTAACCCGCCGCGCCACCCTGTTTGTAACCGAGGGTGATCAGGCGGCACGCACCGCGGAACACTTTTGATGACAGTTCGCGGCTGTATTCACCCGCCATCGCCCGTTTGACGCCCGTGACAATCTTTGACACGGGACTTCCGTCGTTCTCAAACTGCTCCGCGCAATAATGGACCTGAATGCCGGCCCGGCGACACACATGCTGGTAGTATGCGCTTTCGTCCGCATCCTGGAACCTGCCCCACCGGCTCACATCATAGACCAGAATGCAGGAAAATTCGACAGAACCGGACTTTACGTCGGCAATCATGCGGGAAAACGACTCCCTCCCATGGATGCTCAGACCACTCTTTCCCTCGTCCGAATAGACTTTGACGATTTCGAGATTGCGGCGAAGGGCATACTCACAGATTGCGTCCATTTGGTTGCTGGTCGAATACTGCTGATGCTCGGTGGACATGCGGACATAGACGGCGGCTTTCGCCCTCAGCAAATCATTCTCATTGGTCGGGTCTGGCGTCATCATGTGCTTTGTGGGTTGTTCGATGATGGGTCGTGCAGGCGCTCTCAAATCACGTGCGCCACGTTCGCAGGACACGCCACGTTTGTGTGTTCTTGTCGCCCGCGGATGCATCCGCACCTGGAATCGTGGTCTATTTGAATCGTTTGCGGATGGCAGATTCAGTTTCATGGCCGGGTGCCGATATTGGCGGGTCCCGCCCGTGTGCCAAATTATTACCTATGTGTTTAGAAGAATTCTCGGTCGGACGGTGGCAGCGATAGATGCCGAACACGGTCATTCCCACCTCGCCGGCAAACCGTGCCGTGAACCTGCGTGCCCCGCCGAAGTTCCGGCAGACATCACCCCACAGGTCCGTTGCAACAAGCGGCAACTCCCCGATATTGTATGCCGTTGTCAAAGCACGCCTTGTTTCCGGGATCCGGTCCTCAAGCCGCTTCTGATAGAGACGAAGGTGTTCCGACCATCTTGTCACCTCGGCGCCATCCCTTGAACCGGCGAAATACTCGTTCACCGTGTCAGTCGTAACCAGTCGGTAGGGTTGAGCGAAGTCAGGAAGCATGCTGGTCGTCCGACGACAAAAGAAACAAAGGAACCGGCGTATCTGGATCAGCAGGCGCATGATCGGGCCTGGAATCGTAACCGACCTGGGGTAAAAGCCGTGAGGACGCATTCCCCCGGATTTTCCGCAGATCGGGCACTCGTCCGGGCGGGCCATCTTGCGATGCGCCCCATCACGCACGTATTCCGCTGGGCCGCCAAGAAATGCGATGATCAACTGCATAGTCCGCCGGATTCATGGGTTTTGCCTTACCGGGTCCCCGTCGATGACTGCGTGAATCTACCACAAATGCGGCGGTTCTGCGACACGAAATATCCTAACGGCCAGCGAAAAGCTTTATGATAGACACGCGAAAGCTCAGCACCCCATTGAATTCCATGGACCCCATCCAGGCCGGACCGCAAGTCGTGAACCTCTAATCAAACAAGGTATTCTCAAAACCTCGGAAACATGCAGGCAACGGGGATGTCCTGCGGATCGAAGGTGAAATGGTTAGGCTGCCGGTTGGCAGGTCTAAGAATCCGCTCACACGGGCGAAACGGCTGGCTGTAGCTCTGCGGGATGCTTTGCGCGATGCTGGAATTCACCCCATCCGCATCCGTTCCAGTGCGGCGTCCAACTTGGCTTTTCCGATTCTGACGGCCCTGCCGATTTTGAAGTACAGGACGAGGCCGGCCATGCGCCAGCAATAGAGGTTGCGTTTGCTGACTACCAAGGCCGTAAGTGTGTCTTCCTGGCTGAAATCTTTTCGACGAGGACGAAAAACCACTTGACGAACGTATCAATTTTGATACGTTCCGTGCATGGCCTTGCCCGCACCACGACATCTCTGGACCCTGTTCTTCCGAACGGAAGCCGGGAACGAACCGGTGCGGGAGTGGTTGCGCGGTCTCCTCCTGACTGAAAATTCAGAAAGAAATGAAACCCAAAGCACATCATAACGCCCACCGCGGGAGTAACTTCGCTGATTTTCTCGCCGAGGAGGGGATTCTCCCCGAAGTGGAAATCCTCGCGCTCAAGCGGGTGGTCGCCCTCCAGCTCCAACAAATTCTGGAGCAAGAGTGCGTCAGCAAGACTCAGCTCGCTTCCAGGATGAAAACAAGCAGGGCATCGCTGGACCGTATCCTCGATCCCCAGAATCCATCACTCACCGTGGCCAGCCTTGGCAAAGCCGCCGCCGCCCTCGGACGGAAGGTGGAACTGCGCTTTGTTCCCGCCTATGGGATTTCTCCGGCCAATTGGAGTACCTGAATGCGAAGATTCTGAGAAAACCAGAATCGCGCTTCGAATTGCAGTTGATCCAGATAGGGTAACAGGAGGGGGATGAGGTTGCGGCGCTTTGCGGTGATCAGGATCCCAAGTAGCCCCAGGCACTCGATTCCGAGATTAGCTGCGGCGGAGCGTCCCGCTCTCTCGTCCATGAGCACCCTCCCGGCCCTGAGTTCGAGAGCAAGCGAAAGCGCCTCGCATTCTCCTCGGTCCAAGCGCGGTGTTTGCAGCAGGGGGTGAATATTGGAGACATGATGAACTTCAATAAAATCCGGAAACCTCAAGCCAGTGAATCTGGGGTCGGTATTTGTGAGGCTAACGAATTCATCCCGCACCGCTTGAGGTGCGTGTACCTTTCCAAAAAGCGTTGGCAAAAGGTCCTGCAATCCGAGCAGGCAGAGATTCAAAATCACAGAGGTGTCGGTGACGACAATCACGCGATTCGTGCAGAACGAATTGAAACAAGGTCTTGTTCCACCATCTCGGGGGTGAAAGAAGGAATCCGGCGCCGGAACAATTCTTCGTCGAACGCAAAACGATCCAAACCGGCGATGCCCGTAGCAACGGACCTAGAGACGCGTCCACTTGAGAACAAAGCCACTGCCAGTTCGAGTCTTAGCTCGGACTCGTTGAAAGAAGCCAATGCTGGTTCATCTGGGAGTGTCAGGATCACGGGTGGAAGATAATCCAGTTTGTCCGTGCGCCAAGGAAAAAAAGTGCAGGAAAAAAAGTGCAGGCCAAAAATGAAGCGGCAGGGTGGTGTGGTCACGCTCCGCTCACTTGCGTCCCGTGGTGGTTGCAGCACTCACCCCATCCGCATCCGTTCCAGTGCAGCGTCCAGCTCGGCTTTCCTGAATCTCACCGCCCTGCCGATCTTGAAATTGGAAATCAGGCCGAGCGGCCCCAGTCACTTGTCAAAGAAACTACGCTTGCCGGGAGGCAGCCTCACCGGGATGCAATCCACCGGCACAATGACGCCATCCTCTGTGGCGAAGACATTTGCAGGCCGCATGTCAAACACGACCGGATCGTCCCTCACGAACGCATATGCTTTTCGAGATAGCCCGCCCTTGCCGCTTCCCGCTCGATGCTGCGGAACTGCCCCCGGAGGTGATCCAAGGGGTCTTCGTCCCCATCGAGCGTTCCATCTGCTGATAAAACTCTTCGGGAGTCATCCGACACGGCTTCGAGCGAGCGGCCCTGATCCGGTCCAGGTAGCTTTCGCGCATCTCCTTCGGTTCCGC
>CAIKHZ010000103.1 GCA_903827375.1 Akkermansiaceae bacterium | reverse complement strand
TTTGCGGTCTTTCGAGCGGCAAGTTTGGCGGCTGGTTTCGACACGGGCTTTCCGGATTGACGGCTTGGCTGTTTGCTTTTATGGTGCTTCATTGCGCGCCGACTTTGACATCCCAACCCATCAACTGCGGCTTCAAAGTCGCGTGCCACACCTTGACGTTCGCTAAAGAAAGTCAGAATTCGGGACTTGACCGGGTGTGTATCGTGTGTACTTTTCCGGCGTGACCAGTCGCGACATCATCTCCAAACTCAAGGCAGACGGCTGGGAGTTGGCGAATGTCCGCGGGTCACATCATCAATACAAACATCTCCAGCGAGGTGGACGTGTCACAGTGCCGCACCCGAAGAAGGACTTCCCGCGCAGTACATTGAGAAGCATCTTCCACCAAGCTGGATGGCCTTGGCCACCCTAAACCATGAGATTCCCAATTGTCATTCACAAGGACAGCGGCTCCGACTACGGTGTCACGGTTCCAGATATGCCCGGTTGTTTTTCGGCCGGAGCTACAACCGATGAAGCACTCTCGAACGCCATTGAGGCGATTGAATGCCACATAGAAGGCTTGATGATCGACGGTGAACCGGTTCCATCACCACGGAGCGTCGAATTCTATCGTACGAACAAGACCTTCCGTGGCGGAGTCTGGGCCCTAGTTGATGTGGACGTGTCGAAGCTATCTGGCAAGGCGAAGAGGGTCAATATCACGCTGCCTGAGCGTCTTCTTGTGCAGATAGATTCGTTTGCAGCTCGCCGAGGGGGATCACGCTCGGGCTTGCTGGCAAACGCAGCCATGGAGTACGTGGCTGCACACGAAGAAAGATAAAGCGAACAAGGCGTCGCACCGAATGACCGTTAAACCCAACAACCGCCAATCTAATCACTGTCAAGTCGCCGGTCATCGGTGGACATGAACGTTGCTATGGCTGCTCTTTGGTCAATGGATAAATAGAGTTTTTTCCGTTCTCATTGCTGGGATGGAGGGGTTGATCTGACTGGCCTTTGAGGAAAGTTGGCCACAGGGTTCCGATTTGAGAATGGGCCCGGAGGCAGCTCGTCGGAGAATCGGGTTCATGTGGACAACTTTCCGGTGGGTGTTAGTTATGGGACATGGCAAATGTCCAAGGTTCCACGGAGGTCTGCCGCCCACTGGGTGACCGATAGAATGGATACGGCACCGGTTATCAGCGCCCGATCATTGAGGGCATTTTCCCGGGAAAAGTCAGCCGATGCGTCTTTTGGATTTTGTCGCGCCAATCATCGGCGAGGTGCGCCTCGGCGGCAAACTCCGGCCAGCGTTTCACGGCCTCTTGCACCTCCCCGACAATTGTCGCGGCGCGCCCCCGCTTCATCATCGCCGCCTTCGCGCACGCCCCGAAGTCCTCGATTGTGAAGCCGTCCCGTCGTCCCTGCAGCGTCATCTGATGCGTCGCGGTCCACGAGCCGGACGGGTTGTAGCTGTAGGTCACGTCAAACGCCGGGGCGAGCGACCACTCGCCCTGCTTGTTCATCAGGAAGGCGATGTTCTTCACGTGGTCGTCCTGATTCCTTGCGACGATGTTGAATGCCATCCGCCGGAACTGTTCCTCCACCGCCGCCATTGGCAGCCCGAGTTGGCGGATCGCCAGCAGCGCCTGCTCGTAGGAATATGCCCCGGCTTGATTGAAATCGTAGTGTGCCAGCCCGCAGAGCGACTGCATGTGGAGCTTCTCTCCGCCCGCCAGTCGGTCGAATCGCCGGGTCATGAAATGCCGTCTGCCGTTTTCCTCCAGCAACCGGCATTCGCTCATCGTGACGCCCGCCGCTTTCGCCATCAGATGATAGGCATATTCGATGGTGCCGTAGCCCCTTGGGTCTTCCAGTTCCTTATCCTTGTTGCCCGATACGCCGTCGAACTTCAACAGCCAGTAATCGAACCCGTCACCCGCCGCGATCTGCCCGGAGCACACCTCGTTCGTCACCCGGTTCCACGCGATCACCGCCTTGGCCCGTGCTCCGCCGGCGGAGGTGCCCACACGCAGGATGTCACGCAGTGCCTTTTCCTTGCCGGCCTTGTGGAAGTGTCCCTGCAAATCGCCGCGATGCGTCAGCACCTCGCCCGCTAGGCGCACCAGCGCGTCGATCTCGATCTTTGTCGCCGTGCGCGGTCTGGGTCCCAGCGCCGGCGCGAACTCCAGTGCGCCCATTCCGCGAGAGCCTGTGTAACAAAGCCGCTCGACTGCGTTGAAACTCTGCAGTGTCCGGCCCTGCGTCGCCAGCCACGCGTCGATCAGAGCGTTGCCGAATTTGTCCGGCAATGAATCCGCCAGCAGCCCAGGCAACCCGTGATACGTGTTCCGCGCCAGCGTGGGAAACTCATACACCCGCTCGCTCAGCGGCATCGTCAGAGGTGATAACTCGATCCCGCTGCGCGCAAATTCCGGGCTGTATTGAAAAGCCGCCACGTCGCTCCCTTCGTCGTGCGATACCGCGCCGATCGTCCGCCCCCAGAGCTGGACCCTCGCGATCATTGCGGTTCACCCCACGTCCAATCATTGGGCTTCCCCACCAGCTTCTTGCCCGTGGCCCGCTGGCGCTTTCGGCCTTGCCGTTTCAATTGTGCCATCGGACTGGCCGCTTCTTCCGGGATGAGCGTCTCAAACCGCTCCAGCAAACCGAGCACCCGGCAGACCCGGGCAAAGCCCGAAAGCTGCGTCGCCGCCGCACCTAATTCCAGCCGTTGCACGGTCCGCAAGCCGAGGCCCGCCTGCTCCGCCACTTGCTGCTGCGTCAGGTTCTGCGTCAGACGCAGCCGGGCCAGACGTTCGCCGATCATTTTGAGAAGAGTCTCGTCGGTGATGTGGGATCCAATCTTCACAGGCACCTAATCTGACGTATTATGCGAAAATGTCAAATCTAAACGTCATTGATGACGCTTTCTACGACGTTCAATTCCTAGGGAATGGCGCGATTTGTCTGCACCGTAACGGTTGGTATTCGTTGGTTTTTATCATGACATCCTGGTTCAGGGGCTGTGCGGGCTGGATTTCGTGGAAGAAGCCCGCAGGCTCAAGCGGCGAATTGCAAGATCGACGTCAAATGTTCCCGGCAATTCCCAGCCGATGTTCATTGCGGCAATTCGATAGTCCGCGAGCGACTGGGATTCCTTCAAGAAGTTATTTTTCCAGGCGTATTCGAGGCCTTCGCGCATCAGCGGCAGCAGATCCGTGTCGATGGTGATCCACTTTTGTTCATGGGTGCTCTTGGGCGAGAACACATCGCCTGCCGGAGTGTAAATGAACATGTTCGTGCCGCCGGTATCCCGTGCCTTGTACGCCGGAACGGCACGATGCCGGTCGTCGTAGATGGGAATACCGAACCAAAGGTATTTGCCGTAACCCGGCGACTGGCGGTTGAGATTTTGCACCGAGAAGAAGATCTGGAACTGCGCCGCGTGCAAGTCGGGACTGTAGTTAGGCATGGGTCGCTTCTCCGAAGCAATCAAGCGCGCTTCGACGTGCAAGCGGGCGGCGCTCAGATCTGCCAACGATGGCGGATCGGTGATGTCCTGCCCCACGAGCAGGTGCACCCATGGTTCGCCGGACTTACGGGCGAGGGAGCCATATTCTGCGCTTGCGTTTACCGCCATGCCGAGATCTCCCCTTTCGGAACCGGCGGCTCCCAGCGTGACAGTCTTGGCGACATTGGAGAAGCGTAGCGAGCCGTCGGCCAGCTTTTCCGCTGCGGCGATTGCCAGCGGATGTTTGCTGCTCCACTGCACCAGATCCCACACCGGATCCGCCGTGGCTTCATGTCCCCGAACCATTCCATAACTGCCCCGCTTTCCCGGTTCGGGTTGCAGCACTATGAATCCGCGCCGAAAATCCGGGTCCCGAATGAGTTCGCGATCCGGCATATTCTCCGCCGCGTGGCACGACCAAGCCGTTGTGAGAAGTGCCACGGCAGTGGCGGCCACCAGCAGAGTTTTAATAAATCGTTTTAGAGCAATCATGGATTCTCGTTTCTATAGTTCCAATGTTAGATAGACTTTCCCTTGTGGCGGAATTTCCACCGCAGTAAGCATGGCCCAACCATCTTCCAGCCGCACATCCTTCACGGGCAGTCGAAGCGTCGTCGTGCCTTTAGGCAGTCTCACGCGCAGGTTCCTTGTGCAATTCCGGTCGGAACGGTTATCCAAGATCACACGGATCTGTCGGCGCTTGAGTTCGGCTGAAACCAGAACATTCCCCTTGGCTGCTAGATTCACGAAGCCCACGCCCTGCTGTTCCCACGCTTCGGGAATTGCGGGGAAAACCGTGATCGACTTCCCGTCATCCGGATCCAATAGCATCTGGGTGAGGTTGCAAATCAATGCACCATGAGCAGCCACCTCGGGGGTCTTCTTGAAGTCCTCAAAGTCACTGATAATCTCACCAAAGCAGGTGTCGTCGAAGAGGGTGACCCCGGGTCGGATCATTTGCCTGGCCCAGCGACAGGCCTCATCGCCATCGTGAAGTTTCGCCGCGAATACCCCCATCCAGCTGTTGTTGAAGACATAATCACCAGTTTTCGAAGTTCGGAACAACGCATAACTGTTCTTGGAAAGTGCATGGTCATCAGCAATGATCCCATAATACCACAACGGAATCAGCCAGGTGGCATCACCTGAATTCTCCGCAGGCTTGCCGCCAGCTCCCACGGTCAAAACCTTTGTTCCCTTGTAATCAGCAGTGGGCAACAGAACCTTGCCGGCCATTTCTTCCCACCCCTTCTCCGCGACGCCGCGTCGGACCGACTCGCGCAAGCCGTAAAGCGTCGCGGCCTGTTGGACCGTGTTGGGCATGGTCTTGTTCAGATAGGCATTGAAGTCGGGACACCATTGCAGATCTTCAACCGATACTTGGGTGCTCTCTTTGAGGATTCGCAGCGCCACTTTGTCATAACGGCTGTCACCGCTCCAATCGACATAATCCAATCCCATCAGCGCGGCGTTATTTCCCGCAAAATCTTCATAGGCCCAGGAGCCTTCGCCCTCCGTCGGCGGAGTGAGGATCGTGCCGTCGTAACCCATCAGGGGGCCAAACTTCGCGCCGGAACGATACGTCGCCGATGTCTTGTGCAGGGTGAGACCTTCCTTGGCGTAGCGCTCGGCTCGCGGAAGTATGCGCTCCAACCAGCCAACAACCCGTCGTGCCTCATCGAAGTGGTTTCCGTACAGCAACGCCCTTTGATTCATAACCATATCATACTCGGTGCAGACCGCTCCGGCGAAACTCTCGATACTGGTGCCATTGCATCCAGGCGGGACGTCAGTTTTGCCGCAAAACACCCCGAGATAATACATGGATCGGGCATACCACCTGGCAAGATCACGGTCCGGCAAATCCACTGCCGAGCGGGCATGGAAATCCGCCCACCATTGCTCCGTTTCCTTGCGCAAGGCGTTAAAGCCGCACTTCCGCGCCGCCTCGGCCTTGGTCCAGGCCGCCGCCACCGGGTCGGAGCTCTCATAGGACGATCCGGGAGCGATGTAGAAGGTGAGCGGCTTTCCCGGCTCTGTGGAACCTAGCATAATGTTAGGCGTATCTACCAACGGAGCCGCAGCTTCGCAAGCAATCGCCAGGGTGGCCGTGCAGGATTTTTGACGCTTGGCCACAACCACCAATCCGCCTGGCTCTTGGACGCCCGTCCCGGCCCATTTGTCATGCTCTTTCTTGTAAGCCCCGGCGTTCAGATAGATCCGGACATCGTGATTGACGCCAACGCGCATCTGCAGCGGCAACGGGGCATCGGGACTGTCTGTAATCCGGATCACCAGGACTCCTTCCGGCGTAACGAACATCTCCCGATGACTCTGAAAAGCGGTGGCGGCCGGGCCGACTGTAAGGCCCAAGTCGATTGTTAAAATACCGCTGGCAATATCCAGGTGATGCTTAAAGCCCGTCACCTGCCCGGGTTCGAGGTTCTTGCCATAACTGCCGGTCAGATCAAAGGGCAGATGACGATGTCCCTCCTCGTCCCACCAGTATTGATAAGTTAGGTAGGGTAGATGCTTGAGCCAACCGCCCGCGTTGCTCACGCCCGCTCCCGGCAGCGTGAAACCATCGGCACCGACCCGCATGACCGTTCCCCCGAGGCCCAGACATTCATATTGATACTGTGGATGGCGAAAACGCTCCATTCCCTCTTTAACAAATGTCGCTTGCTGAAGGGTCGTTTCCCACGCGCCGGTGACGGAGTCGGCAGCGTTCGAGACGTCGGCAATCAGGCACGTCACGAGGTTTGAAAGAAGGATGAACGCACCCGACAGATGGAATGCCCCGATCCATGGTTCGATGTTGTGTTGCAATATCTTTCTGCTGTCTTTCATGATATCATTTTGATTTTTCTGGAAGTTGTTGTCCAGTCGGAATAACGGAAACCGCCTCGTCTTTTCCAAGCGACAAGGTTAGTTTTCCATCGGTGATCGGAGCGCTCTTCTTCAGCGGCACGCAGCCGTCCAGAGTGATCCGGTAAATATCAACACTCTTGACGTTGTCCCAGTCATTCGGCAACTGCCACGACTTGTTAGCATAGCCTGCTTTGCTGTAGGCGATGATTTCCTTTTTGTTCCAGAGTGCCGGAACAAAAAGATTATCATCCTCGCGGAGGATGAAGTCACCTTTGCGGATGATGCGTTTCCCAGATTCGTTTTGGGCCACCACCCCGTCGCTGTAGGATAGCGCGTCGTTCTCAATCTTCTGTCGCTCCAGGCGGCTCAGGTAATACCAAGGCAGCGTTGTGCGGCAGAACATGCCGAGAAACCCGGGCATGTTGTCTTTGTCGTTCTTCCAGATTTCTTCGCCGTGCATGCTGGAGCCAAAGCGGAAATCGCCATCACCGCCGCGATCTGTGCGTCCCCGCGCTCCCAAGTATTCCGGGATTTGCATGGGATCCCATGAATACCACCAAGACATCGGCTGCAATCCAACGAAGTGTTCGCCCGGTGGGTGGGCCCAACCAGTGCCCTCGCCGGTGACATCAAACCCTCGTTGGCGCCAGTAATGGAAGATCTTGCGCTGGGTCTCGACGTATTTGTCCGGGGTTAATCCACCATTTTCGGGTTTCGCGTGCCAAGGGCTGATCGGCTTGCCGCCATCGCGGTTGGCGATGAACACATCGATATGAATCGTGTGCCCCGCTTTCAGTTCGGGGATCATTTGGATCAGTCCATCAATGCGCCGCTGCGCCAGACCGGCTTCCCATTCTTTTGGATAGACCACGTTATACATGTCTTCGCCCTTCACCTGGATTCCTAGGGTGTATGGCTGGCCGTTCTCATCTTTTGCGATGCAGTCCTTTGCCAGGTATTCATCCCACAACGGGCTCTGTTTGTAGGCATCCGCCATATTGATATGCAAACTCACAGTTGTGTTGTATTTTCGACCCTCGCGGATGAGCCAGCGAAGACTTTCGAGTGCCGTTGTGTCTTGCTCGCGTTTCAACCGGGGATTCACCTCACCCCAGGCCGGGTAGCCATGGTCGTGCCCGCCTTTTTGCCAGCCGACGAGATAAATGATCTTGGGTATTCCGTGCGTTAGATTGTCGGTCTTGCGGATGACCTCGAGAGCCTCCTCAAACGTACATATCACTTCGTGGCCTTTCCGGAAAGTGGGATCATTCGCAAGGCGCTCCACCGGATCGCCTTCCATTCCCAGAAAAAGTTTCAGCACCAGCGTCTGATGATAGTCCCGATAGTACGGCGCGACCCCCACATCAGTGGAAGCTTTGAGTCGCTTGCCTCCCTGCACCACTGTGGCTTCGAGCGTAGCGACTCCGCCCTCTTTCGGAACCACCTTGTTCCCCTCGATTGCCACAACTTCCACACCGCCGCTGGCACATTTTGTCCGCGCTTTGACGACGGCCTCCGAAGGCGCTAATTTCCGCTGGGACTTGTCCGCATAAAAGGCGGTCAAGGTCAGTTCCCCAGTGGCCTGTGGCTCACGCGTTGGGTTCAGAACCTTCCGGTCCACAGTCAAGCTGATGTGGTCGATAGGTTTATCTCCAGACAGGGCAGTGATCTGCGCTGCTGCAACCACCTTCGTCTCATCCACCGGCAACCAATTGAAGACGGCCGACTTCGGATCCACTTTGGACCCTGCGGCCACGACTTCAAACTCAGCCACGTGGTACTCAAGCGATCCGCGCTGACGATCCGGGTTGTCTAACTCAATCCGCCCGCTGGATGTAAACAAGCCCACCCAGACCTGGTAATTTCCCGGTGCCGCGTCTGTCGGCATGACGATGGGGACAGGCCCCTCACGCACAAATCCTTGCTTTGGCCACTCTGTGGTCGGCAGATCCAGCGAAAAGTCCGCTCCAATGTGTCGTCCGTCAGGGCGAACCACGTGAACGAATGGCGACAATTCGATAAGCGACGGACCACTAGAGCGGAAGGTGTAAGTGGCTTGCACCGTGTCGCCCGGATGAACGCGATCGCGGTCTAACGAGAGTCTTGCCACGGCGGGCTTGAATTCAGCGAAGGCCGCCAGGGGCAGCAGGCACCAGAGCAGAAGCGGGAGAGCCAGCTTCCAGACTCCCATGGACGTGAAGAGCCTTTGATTCTTTTGAAGTTTGAGCCTCGTTCCTTCGGCTGCTAAAAAGAGTGGTAATCGCATTTCGGTTTATTTCGTTTCCCTGTGTGTTTATCTGGCAAGTGCTTGTATTCGAACTAACATCTAGGCTCAGGCTATCGCATTCGAATTGTGCCGATATGGAAATGGCTGCTGGCATCGGCACAAAAATGAGCGGTCGCGCTCCTCGGACGCGACATTACGCTGGTCCGATCGGACCAGCGTAATGTCGCGATGTGTGGACAACAGCAATTTACCATTCATCTCATCCAAGAATCACATATGTCGGGCACTGAGTTCTGAACCAAGGATGCTGAGATCTGAGCCTCAGAGCATCCGCTGCGCCAGATCCGGAGTCCAGAGGGAGGCGACGATGGACTCCTGGACGGCCTGCATTTTTTCGCGCTCGGCGGGTTGCTCGTCATCGTGGCTGGCGAGGTGAAGCAATCCGTGGACGAGGTAGCGGAGGATTTCGCGGGGCAGGGGTTCGGCGTATTCGGAGGCTTGGCGCATGGCCACTTCCGCACCGATGACAATTTCGCCGTGATGGAACGTGATCACGTCGGTGGCTCCCTCGATGTCCATGAACTCACGGTGAACCCGCTCGCTGGTGGCGTCGTCCACCAAGGCCACCTCGATGGTGGCGAGGTGGCACAGCGGGGAATCCTCCAGAGCGGCGTGGTGGATGGCGAGGGTGGCGGCCTGAGAGGCGACTTCCTCGAGGGCGGTGAGCCAGACTTCGGGAATATCGACAGCTTGCTGATGGTTGCCGATGATGATTTCGAGCGACATGGGGATGGGCAGGGTGGGGGGCTGGCGGCGCTCAGGCAGGTATCGACTGCGGCGGAAGAGTTTTTGGGGTGACCTGAACCTCGCTGGGCAGGCGAGACGACTCGCTGCGCTTCGGCGTGGGCGGACCACGGTCGTCTTCCCGCGGGTAGTCGATGCGTGCGTGGAGCATGCTGCGCAAGGTGACAGCAAAGCTGTCCTTGACGATAGCCAGCTCCCGGAGGGTCAGCGGGCAATCGTCGAGTTGGCCATCAGTCAACTTGGAACGCACCAACTCCTCGACCATCGTCCGGATCTTTGCCAGCGATGGCTTGCGGAGTGAACGCGAGGCGCTTTCCACCATGTCGGCCAGGGCTATGATGCCACTTTCGCGGGTGCTGGGGAGTTGGCCCGGGTAGCGGAAATTTTTTTCATCGACGTGAGGGAGGTCTTCGGGGTTTTCGAGGCCGCGATCCACCTTATCGAGGTTGGCCTTTTTTTGTTCTTGGGCGCGGCGGTAGAAGTAGTGGACGAGAGAATCGCCGTGGTGTTCCTGAATGACGTTGATGATGCGGGGGTTGAGTTTGTGTTTGACGGCGATATCCACGCCATCCTTGAGGTGAGCGATGATGATCAAGGCACTCATGGTGGGGGTGAGCGCATCGTGGGGGTTTTCCGCACCGTCCTGCTGGTTTTCAATGAAATATACCGGTTTCTTCAGTTTGCCGACGTCATGATAATACGAGCAAACGCGGCACATCAGGGCGTTGGCACCGATTTTTTCGGCTGCGGCTTCGGACAGGGATGCGACGACGAGGCTGTGGTGGAAGGTGCCTGGTGCCTCCAGTTGCATTTGGCGCAGGAGTGTGTGATTGAGGTCGCTGAGTTCCAGCCAGCTGATATCCGTGGTGAGCTGAAACATCTCTTCAAAAACCGGCATCAGGCCGCTGATGAAAAGGGCGACAAACAGCGCGGTGCCAAGGGCGGCGGCACTGCCCAAGCAGAAAACTTCCAGATGATCCACAGCGCCGCTGCCAAAACAGGATGCCAGGTCCAAGCGTCCCCAAAGGTTTGCAACAACCAGCGAGACGACCCCCGTGCATATCCCGGCACGCAACAGTTGGCCGCGCTTGCGTACGTTGCCGCTGAGCAATACGGCGGTGATGCCGGAAACCAGGCTCAGCGTGAGAAACCCTACCATGTCCTGAGGTGCCACCAGCAGGCTGCCAATGAGGCTGACACAAATCGCGGAAAACGTCCCCACAAAGCGCCCGAGCAGCACGCCGTGGAGCATCGGTGCCAAGGCGAAGGGTACCAGCAGGTAGCGCAGCACCTCGGGAGAATCTGC
>CAIKHZ010000102.1 GCA_903827375.1 Akkermansiaceae bacterium | reverse complement strand
CGCTTGGAAAATGGCCTACTTCAGCACAGAACCCGCGTCCGAGCGCCGCAATGTCACCGGAAAAAACCGCGTCTGGGATTTTTTTCGTTTGTCTAACGAAACGCACCCGGCAAACCGCCGCCAGCCCCTGCAACCACGCCGGAAAATCCGCCCTACGCTTACGAAAACCGCGTCGGGTATCCCCTATTGGCCATCGAGAGACCCTATTGGGGAAAGGGGAGGGGTGAATCTGTACGGGTTTGTGGCAAATGATGGGGCAAATAGAGGAGATCTCCTTGGTCAAGCTGGCTGGGGCTATGGGGTCGATTCCGTTAGATCATACAGTGGTGATTATAGTAACGGCGGGGTGAGTCCATCGCCGTTTTTGACGGCACGACCGCGTGGCGGTTGGATTTATTATTCAAGTATCTATGAGCAACCCGATGGGAAGCCACTTTCAGATATAGGTCTTTGGAATCTTCTTTGGTCGCAAACTGGTGTGTTTGACAAAAGTGATTTAGATCCAAAGCACTATCCGCCTGCTGGTTCGCCGGCAGTTAGTAATAGCGTTCTTAAGTTGTGGGATCACAAAGCTGGCCAAACTGATGTCGATTCGATCGTGACTGTTGAGGCCGGGGATGATTGCTGCCTCCATGGTAGTGTCTCGATTAGCGTTAATTTCGTGGTCATCAATGTGGAGGCATTAAATAATTTGTTTGACGTCTCCTTTCGGGCCTGGGTAAGAGGAGAGAACTATTGGGGAACCGTAGCTCACGAGCTTGACCATATTCGTTCGTATTCAGCAAGAGTCAAGGCCATTGTGGATGATGAGAATAAGCGTCCACCTTGCTACAAGGTACGCGATGAAGCTAACAAGGCTGCCGTGGCGAAAAGACTGAACCTTACCAATCGGCTAATACTTGAAGCGAATCATCCAGATGCTACCCATACGCAAAATGACAGTTTTAACACGCCAAAGGAGGGAAGAGGCCGTGTATGGGTTGGCCCTGGCGGCCCCAATCCATGAGCACAGTATCCAGAAGGCATAATGCCACGTTTGTGCGCCGAGCCAAGCCAGGCGCTTCTTGTCAGATGAAATATCTGATGTATCAAAACCGAGCCAGTAGAAACCACCGAATGTTGCAAAACAGCCGACGCCAACGCAGCTCAAAGACCTGGAGCGACTTTACAATGCGCTTGCCTGACTGGAAACTCCCTCCGCCGAGGGTGATAGAAACGTTCCCAACTAAAGATTTGCACCGAACGCCCAAACCTGTATGATTGAATCTCATCCGAACCATCAAGGCCCGCGCTGCGTGCGCGTCCTCCGAGGGGCCCGGTGCGGTAGTTCCGCACGCTGGAATCTGCAAGGGGGGCGCCGGACAACCGACGTCCTTATCTCAATCGGTCTATGAACACATTTTTCGGTATTGTTATTATCTGCTGTCATTACGACGCACTCGCAGCGATCGGGGATCAGGGGTGCGGGTTCGGGTTTCCTGCTTTCGGCGGCACCATTTTGATAGTCATCATTTCTGGAATTCTGGTCGCGCTCACCGGCACCCGTGTCATCATTAGAGCCAAACATCCGGACCTGTTCCGGCGCGAGATGCTAATCCACGGATTCTCACTGCTTGCTGCATCCGCGCTAGGGTTCTTCGCACACTGCGCCCGTGTATGGTTCTGTCAGGGAAAATACTTCATAGGGGTTGATTCTCTGGACCACCGATATGAGGCCTACGACCAGAGGCACATTGCAAGCTTGGACATGTTGGTGTGCGCAGTCATCTTCATCGGGGCATTGCTCGGGGCTATAGCCGCACTTCGAATGGCCAGTTGTCAGAGTCCCAAATTCAAGACCGACCATAAAGAGGCCACAGAGGAATAACCAAGAAAGTGCTTGCGAGGCGGGGTGGCGGAAACGGGGATGCCCAGACTGAAACCGTTACCTTGACCTTGCCGCTGCGAAGACGACCACGGCGTGCCAGACTCTGAGGCTCAGGCACCGCATAAACCACCCCCGTTTACGCCGGGTTTAGGTGACCCAATATTGGGCCAGCTACGTTATCGGGTCCCCGATAACTTCTGGCAAGGGGGCACTCCCCCCTTTGATCCCCCTGGAGGTGCCTCACCCTTGACAGGTGAGGCACCGGAAAAATCCGGGCGCATGACGCGCCCTCCCCGGTGTCATCATTTAGGCGAGGCATGTGGGAGGTGCCTGGCGGTTTCGCGTTGCCGCAAAATCCGGTTTTCATCGGGGCTTGCGACAATTGGAAAGGGACGCGCAGCACGCCGGCCGCCGGTCCATCCGCAACGTGACGGCAGGCAGGAACCGGGTGGCGGATGGGCGCGGCAGCGCACGCCGCCCCGGCTCCTAACCTTGTCTATACTATGAACAACTCCACAGCCCGGCCCGGTGCGACAATCAGCCTGGCGCATGCTCTTTGACGAACGGCTCCAGAATCGCCGCGATCCGATCCCGCTGCACACGCGGCAAATCGCTGGCCACCTCAAAGAGTTTTTCGAGCCTGCCCTTTGGACCGTTGCGCTTCGGTTTGGCCGCGTCGCGTCCGACAATGAGGTCGGCGGACACCTCGAATATGTCCGCCAGCCTGGCGATTTGTTCGGCTTGCAAGGCCACCGGCTTACGCTCCCAAAACGCATAGGCCCGTGGCGAAATCCCAAGATGCGCGGCGACCCGGCTTTGGGTGAATCCTTTCTTTTCGCGTAGTTCGACCAAACGCGAACCGAACTCGGTGCGCGGGGAATCGGAGGGGCGTCCTTTGGGCATGTCCTGATGATACATGGCGAATATGAAGCGTTGGAACATTTGGCTTGCGAAAAAGTAGCATTGCTACATAATCGAGGCGAGACCAATTTCGCATCTTCAAACTTGACACCATTTTTGCCATGAACCCGCCCCCACTCCCCACCTTCGCGCCTGTAGCGCCGCGCCCGCCGTTTTGCGCACCCGGCGACTGGCCGTGGGATCATTGGGAACGCTTCGCGCTGGCAAGCGGCCTTGCCTCCGGTCTTGCCACCCTTGGCCGGGCGGTGATGCGTGAGGCGGACCAGCACGCATGGTGCGAGCGCCTCAAAAAGGAATGCGGCTGGAGCGACGGCGGCCGGGCGATGCTCGCCCGCGTGCAGAAACGTCCGGCCCGCACGGTGGCGCGGTGGCATTGGTTGCTTCAAACCGACGGCCTGCGCTTCGATCCTTGGGATCACGACGAATATTACGAAGACTCACCATGCTGGAAAACCATGCGGGCCAAATGGGACCGCGAGCAGTCCCGCGAAGCATCCTCTGACAACGTCTAACAAACAACATCCAGACCCCCATGGCCCGCATCCCCGACCCCGAAATCGACCGGATTAAAAGCGAAACCGATCTCGTCGCCCTGATCCAGTCGCGGGGCGTCGTCTTAAAGCAACAGGGTGCGAACTGGACCGGATTTTGTCCGTTCCATGACGACCGGGAAACGGCGAATCTCATCGTCACGCCCGGCAAGGGGTTGTGGCGCTGCATGGCGGCGGGTTGCGGGGCGACCGGCAACGCCATCCAGTTCGTGGAAAAATTCGATGGCGTGAGTTTCCGCCATGCGTTCGAGGTTCTATCAGGAGGAAACGCATT
>CAIKHZ010000101.1 GCA_903827375.1 Akkermansiaceae bacterium | reverse complement strand
TTTTCTGGCTGGGCACAAGATGACTCCCGGGACGGAGCCGCTTGCGCCACTCAAAACGATGGTTCGCGCCGCCACTGGCTGGTGGTCGGCGCGGCCATCGGGAAGTTTTCTGGCTGGGCACAAGATAGCTCCCGGGACGGAGCCGCTTGCGCCACTCAAAACGATGGTTCGCGCCGCCACTGGCTGGTGGTCGGCGCGGCCATCGTTGGATTTTTTTGTTGGGCGGAAGGAGGGCTCCGGAGCCGGGGCTGCCACCGCGTTTCATGGGCCGACCGCGCGCGGTGTTTTTGGCTGTTTTGCACTGCGGCGGTCGGCGAATGAAATGTCTTCAAACGCGGAGGCGGGCCATGGAGGCGACTATCACCTGCCGGTATTTCCCACGGCGGTGGGCGAGTGGATGGCCGTCGGCGGACACTCGTTCATCATTGATGGGACGCTCGGCGGCGGCGGCCACAGCGAAATTTTTCTCAGCGGCGGTGCCCGCGTGCTGGGCATCGACCGCGATCCGGAAGCCTTGGCCCATGCCCGCGAACGCTTGGCGCGCTTTGGCGAACGCTTCGAAACGTGGGAGGGCAACTTCGCGAAGGTTCTGGAAACCCCGGCCATCCGGCGCGGCGAGCAGGCCGACGGCTTGTTATTAGATCTAGGGGTCTCATCTCGCCAATTGGATTGTGCCAGCCGCGGATTTTCCTTCCAGCGGGAAGGTCCGCTGGATATGCGGATGGGACCGTCCTGTCCCCACAGCGCCGCAGAGATTGTCAACACGTGGTCAGAAGCAAGTCTCACACGCCTGCTGTTCGAGGTCGGCGAGGAACCCCAAGCCCGGCGCATCGCCGCTGCCATCGTCAAACGCCGCTCTCTGCGGCCCTTTACCACCACCACAGAACTCGCCGAATGCATCGAAAAATCGGTTGGCCGCCACAGCCGAATTCATCCGGCAACCCGCAGTTTTCAGGCCATTCGGATGACAGTAAATGAAGAATTGGCCAGCCTGACGTCCGCACTCGCGGCTGCGGCTGGAGTCCTGAAACCTGGCGGTCGCCTGCTGGTTATCACCTTTCATAGCTTGGAGGACCGGATCGTGAAACATTTTTTGCGTCGCCACTCGGCCCCATTCATTGATGACCCCGGCTGGCCGGAGCCGCGGCCCAACCCGGACTACCAGTTCAGGTTATTAGCCCGCAAGGCGATCAGCCCGAGCGCCGAAGAAACCACCCGCAACCCCCGCTCCCGCAGTGCCAAGCTGCGGGTTGCGCAGTTATTGGAATAGCACCATGAACCGTCTAAAATCTGCTCCCCGCACCCCTGTCTCAATCTTTTTTGCCCTGATCGGTGGCTTTGTCATTGCCGCCGGAGGGGGCGTCCAACACGCCGTGTACAAAAACCGCCAGGTCAAAATCACGCGTGAAATCGACGCCATTGAGCGGCGCATCGAACAATACAAACTCGACATCCGCACCACCCAGATGCGCAGTGATGCTATCCTGAATCGTTTTACCATTCGCAAGCAACTCGAAGACACGGGTTCCGCTTTGCGGCCCATCCCCCCAGGCCTGCCCGAAAACGTCAATCAAGCACCGCCAGCCGCCGTCGCTTCCGCCAGCCCGTAAACCGTGATCCGAAAGTTCCAGAACCGTTGCTTCTTCTTGTGTGTGGTCCTCATGATCGCACTCAGCGGGCTTTCTTGGCGCCTGATTCAAATCCAACTGGTCAATCGCACCCTCTACACGACCAACTCACACAAGGCGTTCCAGCGCATCGAGAGGCTGCCGGCCATCCGCGGCATGATCGTTGACCGCAATGAGAAGCCGCTCGCCAAGAGCGTGCCGGTGACCACCTTGTTTGTGGATAAGAACCATCTATATGATCCAAATCTGGCGAGTTATGGGTTGGCCTATGAGCAAGCAAGCAGCCAACCTGGTTGGGACGAACTGGATGCGGGCAAGCGCATGCGCCGAATTCACGGCCTGCGAGCTGAGATTCTCGACAGCGAAAAGGCCGATACCATCGTCCAAAAACACCTGGCCCATGCCGTCAGCCTGCTCGCCAAGACACTGGGCATGCGCCGCGAGGAACTGCGCTCCAAAATTGAAGCCAGCTCGAGCAAATGGGTGCCCATCGCCAAGGATATTCCGGAGGAAATCGCCGACCAACTGCGCGAAACCGTGGATCAAAATTGGTTGCAGGGGTTTGATTTTGAAAATTCCCTCAAGCGCTGGTACACCGCTCCAACACTGGCAGCCCACCTAACAGGCTTCACAGGAGAAGTCGAGGAAAGCGACGAGAACGAGCAGAAGCACACGCGGGTGGTCGGCAAATTCGGCGTCGAATGGGCGATGGAAGAGTACCTAACCGGCCGCGACGGCTGGCGGCAACACCAGCGAGACGCCCACGGGTTGGTGAAGCCTGGCGACTCTAGCAGTTTGCAAGCGCCAACTGCCGGGCTCAACGTGCAACTGACGATTGATCTGGGCATACAGGCGATTGTGGAAGAGGAGATTGATGCGGCGCTGGTTGAGTTCAAATCGGAGCGGGCGGCGGTGGTGGTGATGGATCCGCAAACTGGAGAGGTTCTGGCGATGGTCAGCCGCCCGAGTTTTGATTTAAACACCAAGGAAAACCTTGGGACCAGCAGTTTCAACTTTGCCATCCAAGCGATTTACGAACCGGGATCCACCTACAAGCTGGTGGCCACTTCCGGGGTGCTCAACGAAGGACTGGCAACGCCGCAGACGTCGGTGTTTTGTTGCAACGGCAAATATGTTTCGGGCAAAATCGAGGTCCCCGACCATTTCCCCTACGGCATGCTCACACTGGAAGGGGTGCTCTCAAAATCCAGCAACATTGGTGCCTACAAATTTGCCCTGCAACTCGGCCCGAAACGGTTTTACGATTACGTCAAACTCTACGGTTTCGGCAAAAAAACCGGTATTTTGCTCAGTGGCGAGAGTTCTGGGATCGCCCGCAACACCGGCAACCCAGTGGATTTCTCCCGGGCCGCCTATGGCTACGCCCTCAACGTCACCCCGCTGCAAATGGCCTGCGCCTATTGCGTGCCAGCCAACGGCGGCAAATTGCTCAAGCCACAAATCATCAAGTCACTCATTGCCAACGACGGCAAGATAGTCCAGACGTATCCGCCGGAGACGGTGGCCGACGTGATCAAGCCGAAGGTGGCCACCCAAATGCGTGCGGCGATGGAGAAAGTGATTCAAAAAGGCGGCACCGCCACCCTCGCCGCCGTTCCCGGCTTCCGGGTGGCGGGCAAGACCGGCACCGCCAAGCGCCATAACCCACACGGCCATGGTTACCTACCCAACAGTTATACCGTGTCATTCGTGGGCATGCTGCCAGCGGAAAATCCGGCGTTTGTGTGCGTGGTGGTCATTGATGATCCCAAGACCGACAAGGTCACCCGCTACGGCGGCACGATTGCCGCGCCGGCGTTTGCCAAGATTGCCACCAAGGTCGCAGCTTACATGAAGCTGGAACCCACCGAACCGATTACCACACCCCTTGCCAAGATCACCAACCAATGACCCTCCGTGATCTTACCGCATGCCTGGCCCGCGTCACCATCGCCGGCCCATTGGACGTCGAAATCTCCTCCCTGAGCGCATCATCCCGCGAATTGGCTCCGGGCCAATTGTTTGCCGCCATCCGCGGCACCACCACCGACGGCCACCGCTTCATCGGTGAGGCCCTCGCCGCCGGCGTGACCGCCATTCTCGCTGAATCCGCTCCACCCGCCAACCTGCCGACCACCGTCACCTGGCTTCACGTGCCGGACAGCCGCGCGGCGATTGCGGCGCTAGCCTCGGCGATGGCAGGTTATCCGTGGCGGGATATGGCGCTGGCAGGGATCACTGGCACCAACGGCAAAACAACCAGTGTTTTCCTGTTGCATCACATCATGAAATCCGTCTGGCACCGCGCCGGACTGCTGGGCACCATCGTCGTCGATGACGGCGAAACCATCGAGCCCGCTCGCCACACCACTCCCGGCTCGATCGAACTCGCCACCTTGCTTGGCCGCATGCGCGACCACGGCTGCCGTGGAGTGGCCATGGAGGTGTCCTCCCACGGCATCCACCAACAACGCATCGGCAGCATCGGCTTTGACGCCTGCGTCTTCACCAATTTAACCCAAGACCACCTCGACTACCACGGCACACTCGAGGCCTATGCCCAAGCCAAAGCTGATTGGTTCCATTCCCTAGCGGCAGATCCGTTAGGTAAAAAGCCGGTGGCTGTAATCAATGTGGACGATCCTTGTGGTGCCGCCCTGGCGCAAGCACTTCAAGGAAAAATGCCAGTGCTGCGGTTTGGCTGCGGCGTGCATTGCGAATTTCGCGCTAACAATCTTCGCCAGACCGCTCGCGGTATGGAATTTGAACTCAGCGCCAAGGGCAAATCCTTTCTCGTGCGCGCCCCGCTCATCGGCCGCTTTAACATGTACAACCTGCTCGCCGCGTTGGCCGCAGCATCCGCCTGCGGGATTCGCCCGCGTGATGCCGTGGCGGCGCTGGTCAATGCCCCGCAAGTGCCGGGCCGCATGGAAAACGTCGGCAACGCCGGCGGAGCCACTGTGTTTGTGGACTACGCGCATACCCCGGATGCCTTGGAAAACGCTTGCCGCACTCTCCGCGAACTCAACCCGCGCCGACTCATCACCGTCTTCGGTTGCGGCGGCGATCGCGACCGCGGCAAACGCCCGCTGATGGGTGCCGCCGCCGCACGCCACTCCGACGCCTGCATCATCACCTCAGACAACCCCCGCTCCGAAGACCCGTCGGCTATCATCCGCGACATCGAGGCCGGTTGCTCCGCCAATAACCGCCTGAGCATCCCGGACCGGGCCGAAGCCATCGCCGCAGCAGTCCAAGCCTCGCTCTCCGGCGACATCATCCTCATCGCCGGCAAAGGCCATGAGACGACCCAACAATTTGCCGACCGCAGCATTGACTTCGATGATCGCAAGCACGCCAGCAAAGCGTTGCGCGAGCGAGCCCAAGCCATCTCCGACATGCGATGCAACCCCTGAGCGCAAAACAACTCGCTGCCATCCTCGGTGCCCTCATCGTCGCCGGTAGCCCCGCTGTGATTGCTAACGGCGGAGTGACCACCGATAGCCGCAAGCTGCCGGACGGTGCGGTATTTTTCGCCCTGCGGGGTCCGACATTCGACGGCGATGGATTCGCCGCCGCAGCTCTGACCGGCGGCGCGCGGGTGGCAGTGGTACACGCTTGGAATGGCCCGGCACCAGACGGCACAGCGGTCATCGTGGTGCCCGACACCCTGCTGGCGCTACAACGACTGGCCTGCTGGTGGCGGCAGCAGCTGACGCTGCCGGTGGTGGCCATCACCGGCTCCAACGGCAAGACGAGCACCAAAGACTTCACGGCGGCGGTGCTGTCCCAACAATTTTCGGTGGCGGCCACCCGGGGGAATTTGAACAACCACATCGGCGTGCCGCTCAGCGTGCTGGCCACCACGCCGCAGCATACCGCCGCAGTCTGGGAGATGGGCATGAATCACAGCGGCGAGATCGCCCCCTTATGTGAAATTGCCAAGCCGAGCTACGGAATCATCACCAACATCGGCAGCGCCCACATCGAGTTCTTGGGATCGCGAGATGCCATCGCGGAAGAAAAGGCAATGCTGGCCCGCGCCCTGCCAACCAGCGGCTGCCTGATTGTGCCAGCGGCCTGCGAGTATGCCAATTACCTGCGCCAGCGCTGCCGGGCCACCTGCGTGAGTGTCGGCAACGGCCGCGGCTTGGTGCGTGCCGAAAATCTCCGCCCTGACGCCACCGGCACCCGTTTTTCCCTCGTCATCGACGGCGAAACACCCGCCGAGGTCACCCTGGGCGTCCCCGGCCGCCACATGGTCACCAACGCCCTGCTCGCCGCCGCCGTCGGCTGGAAACTCGGCCTGGCCAGCACCACTATCGCCGCCGGTCTCAACTCCGCCGTCCTAACCAGCGGCCGACTCCGCTGCTTTGAACAGCGAGGCGTGACGGTCATTGACGACACTTACAATGCCAATCCGGAATCGATGGCTGCCGCCATTGAGACACTCGCCGAAACCCCGCTGGCCGTCGGCGCACGACGCATCATCGTCCTTGGCCGTATGGGCGAACTCGGCGTTCACGCACCCGCCGCCCATCAACGCACCGGTGAATTGGCGGCCGCCAAAGGCCTGACACTCATCGCGGTGGGCGAAGGTGCTGAGGCGATTGCCGCCGGCGCCGGAAACGCACCGTTTTTTGCGGATTTTGCCGAAGCTGCCGCATGGCTGACCCGCGAGGCGCAAGCTGGCGACGCGGTGCTGTTCAAAGGCAGCCGCACCGCCACGATTGAACGCGTCATGCTCACTGCTTTTCCAACCCCCTGATGTTCCCGACCATCTACGATTTCTGGCTTCATGCCTATGAAGCGGAAAAAGCCGCCCATCTCACCCATGGTTGGACGTACACGTACAATTATCTCAACCTCTTCCAATACCCGACGTTCCGGGCCGCCAGCGCCGGACTCACCGCCTTTCTCCTAACCTTGCTGGTGGGCCCGCGGGTCATCCGCAAACTCATTTCACTCAAGGTCGGCCAACCGATCCGCAGCGCCGCAGAAGTCCACAAACTCGCCGAACTTCACGGCGGCAAAGTCGGCACCCCCACCATGGGCGGCGTGCTCATCCTCGGCTCGGTTCTCGTCTCCACCCTGCTGTGGGCCCGCCCGCTCAACCCCTTCGTCGCCCTCTGCGCCTGCACCATGTCCGCCTGCGGCTTGTTAGGATTGTGCGACGATTACAAAAAGGTCAAAGAGAAAAAGTCCGATGGCATCAGTGGTCGGCGCAAACTGCTATGGCAGATCGCCATCGCCTTGGTCGCAGCCTGCTTCATCTACTACAAACCTGAGGTGTCGGGTATCGGTGCCAGCCGCCAGCAACTCGCCGATGGCGCGGGCTTCTGCCTGGGCTCCAATCCGCTGGACATCGGGGCGCTGTGTTTTCCGCTGTGGAAGTACCCGCTGATCCATTTGCACTGGCTCACAATTCCGTTTTTTGCCTTCATCATTGTCGGCTGCTCAAACGCGGTGAACCTAACCGATGGGCTGGACGGGCTGGCCACCGGTTGCACCATCAGCACGGCGCTGGCCTACGCGGTGCTGGCGTATTTGGCGCATCGGTTTTACATTGCGACGGAATATCTGGTGATTCCGCACAACCCGTACTTGGGCGAGTTATCCGTATTTTTATTTGCGCTGGTGGGGGCCTGCTTCGGGTTCTTGTGGTTCAACTGTCATCCGGCAAAAGTTTTCATGGGCGACACCGGCTCGCTGGCCATCGGCGGCGCTCTGGGTAGCGCTGCCATCTGCACCAAACAGGAACTCATGCTCATCATCATCGGCGGGGTCTTCGTCATGGAAGCCATGTCCGTCATCCTCCAAGTCGGCTCATTTAAACTGCGCCGCAAACGCATCTTCCGCATGTCTCCCATCCATCACCACTTCGAGTTGGCCGGCTGGCATGAAAACCAAGTCATCACCCGCTTCTGGATCCTTTCCATCATGCTCGCCCTCTTCGGCCTCGCACTCTTGAAAATCGCCTGAATTCCCCCCATGACGCTCACCGGAAAAATTGTGGTCATTCTCGGCGCCGGCCGCAGCGGCCGCGCGGCTGCTGCGCTGGCCCTGCGTGAAGGGGCCAGCGTGTCGGTGTGGGATGCTGCCGGTAGCGACGCCTTCGTCGGGATGCCAGAGGGAATCTCCTCGCATCCCCACGCCACCGCCGAACAGGCGACATCCTGTGATTTGTTAGTTGTCAGCCCAGGCATCGACACCTACGGCCCGCTGGTGACGGCATTTGGGCGGCAGGCGGCGGAGGTGATCGGCGAGGTGGAGTTGGCGGCGCGTCACTATGCCGGCCGCATCATCGGTATCACCGGTACCAACGGCAAAACGACCACCACCGAACTGGTCTCGCGAATCCTCGAGCGCGCCGGGCTGGGTGGCACCGCCTGCGGCAACTACGGCGTGCCATTCAGCGAAGTGCTGCTGCAAGCCAATCCACCCGCAGTGGTGGCGCTCGAACTCAGCTCATTTCAACTCGAAACCATCCGCAGCCTGCGTCCGGTGGTGGCCATTTGGCTCAACTTCGCCCCTGACCACCTCGACCGCTACCCAAACGTCGATGCTTACTTCGCCGCCAAATTGCGCATCTTCGAAAACCAACATGCGGACGACACCGCAGTGGTGCGTGCCGGCGAATCCCTGCCACCCTTGGCCGCTCGCCTCGTCACCTTTTCCACCATTGATGAATCTGCCGAATGGTTTTCCGACGGCCAACGCATCCATCAGCGCGCCACAAGGATGTTGGACATGGAGCACGACAGCGGCTTGCGCGGCCTTCACAACGCGGAAAACGCCATGGCGGCCCTCGCCGCCTGCCGGGCGCTAGGCATTGCACCGGAAATCATGCGCGATGCGCTGCATGGCTATGCTCCCCCACCCCACCGCTGTGAATGGATCCGTACCCTCGACGGCGTCGAATACCTCAACGATTCCAAAGCGACGAACCTGCACGCGCTGGAAAGCGCCCTCCGCTCACAAACCCGCCCGGTGGTGTTGCTGGCAGGCGGCAAGGACAAAGGGCTGGACTACTCATCCGTGCTGCCACTGCTGCGCCGCAAAGCTCTGGCCTGCGTTACCTTCGGCCAAATCGCCGCACCCCTGAAAAACCTCTTTGCCCCCGCCGTCACCTGCCACGCTGCCGCCACCCTGGCCGAGGCGCTAGGCACTGCCCGCAGGCTTGCACCCCGCGGCTCCACCGTGCTGCTGTCCCCTGGAACCTCGTCATTCGACCAATTTTCCGGCTACGAACAGCGCGGTGACACCTTTCGAGAACTCGTCAACCAACTCCGCTAACCCGCCATGAATCCACGCACCCTCCCCACCAAACGCCGCCCCATTTCTAACGGGTTTTTCAAACGCATCCATGCCGTCACCCGCAACCGCAACCAGCGCGTCTCCACTGCCGCCGGGGCTGACGAAGTAGCTAACGGAAATAACAGCGCACGCATCTCCCGAGGCTTCACCATCATTCTGGCAATCCATCTGCTGGCCGTCGCCCTCTACTTCGTCCACCTCAATTTCCTCAACGACCACTCAGTGGCCAAAGCCACCCCGCCCGCCGCTGAAACCGCTGCCGCCCCTAAACCGCGCACTGACAGCCCGCCGATGTTCGGCCCCAACGACGCCACCTGCATCGTCGTGGCTGGCGACACCTACGGCCGCATCGCCGCTAGGGAAGGCGTGGATGAAGCCGCACTGCGTGCTGCCAATCAGAACAAACCCATCGCTGCGGGCCTGACGTTCCATTTACCACCCAAACGCACTGCGGCATCGGAGTCAGCCATGGTGGTGAACCTCCGCAAACAGGTGCCGTTGAACGCAGATCACGGCTTGGAGGAAACCGCTCCGGTAGAAGCCAGCGAACCTTCTCGGCCCTTGCCGTCTCATCCCAAGGTCTTACGCGAAAGCACCCCTCCCAAGGCCCCCAAAGAAGTCGCTACCCCCAAGCCCACCAAAGATAGCGCCACGGCCAAGTCCGCCAAGGATAGCACCACGGCCAAGTCCGCCAAAGATAGCAGCGCTGCTAAGTCCACCAAAGATAGCGCCACAGCCAAGTCCTCCAAAGATAGCACGACGGCCAAGTCCACCAAGGATAGTGCCACAGCAAAATCAGCAAAGGAAATCGCCAGCACCAAGACTGCAAAGGAAAGCGCATCGGCCGCCAAACAAAGCTATACGGTGAAGTCTGGCGACAACCTCTATCGCATCGCCAAACGCTACAAAATTGACCAAACCGTCTTGATGCGCGCCAATAACATCACCGATCCCGCCAAGCTCAATTCCGGCACCACGCTGGTCATTCCTCACTGATCCATCCCATGCTCCGTCAGGCTTCTCTCCTGCTTTGTTTGGCCGTCGCGGCTCTGCTCGCCATCGGCCTAACGATTTTGGCCAGCACCAGCGCCTGGGTCCATGGCATCGAAGAACCTTACCTCTTTCTCCGGCGCCAGGTGATTATGGCAGGCATCGGCTTGGTTTTGGCCATCGCCGCCACGCGGGTATCCCCGGAGTGGCTGCGCAAATACTCGCTGTGGATGTTGGCCTTCGTGTCCGTGCTGCTGGCCCTGTGCTTCGTCCCCGGCATCGGCGTGGAAACTCTCGGCTCCAAACGCTGGGTGCAATTCCCCCTGCTCCCTCAATTTCAACCCTCCGAAGTCGCCAAACTCGCCACCATCATCGCCCTCGCCTCTTGGTTCGCCCGCTGGCAAAGTGAGGTGCACAGCTTCTGGCGCGGCTTCGTCATACCCGGCATCTTGGCCGGCGTGCCGCTGCTACTCATCGCTGCGGAAACCGATGTGGGCACCGCGCTGACCCTCGCAATGGTGGTGGCAGGATTGCTGTTTTGCATGGGCACCCGCTTGCGCTACCTCGTCCCCACGGCCCTCCTCGCCATCTGCGGCGTAGGTTACTACATCTACAATAACCCAGTCCGCTGGTCCCGCGTCATCGCTTGGTGGGATCTGGAAAATCCAATCTATCAAGCCGACAAAGGCATGCAGCAATGGCGCTCCCTGCTCGCCCTCGGCAATGGCGGCCCCTGGGGCGCCGGCCTCGGCAACGGTATCGAAAAATTTGGCACCCTCACCTTTGCCCACATCGACTTCATTTTCCCGGTCGTCGGCGAAGAACTCGGCCTGCCCGCCACCCTCGGCGTCGTCCTCTGCTTCGTGCTCATCGCCGTCGCTGGCATCGGCATCGCCGTCCAAGCCACTCAGGTGTTCAACCGCTGCCTCGCCCTTGGCATCACCTGCCTCATCGTCGTCCCCTCCATCCAAAATATCGCCGTTACCACTGCCGTACTCCCCAACGACGGCCTGCCCCTGCCTTTTGTCAGCTACGGCGGCACCAGTCTCGTGTTCAGCCTCGCCGCAATCGGACTGCTCGTAGGTATCCACCGCCGCTCACAATGCGAGCTGCCTCAGGAATTTCCGCTCAACCACAAAACCCGCCTCGCAGTGCGGCTCTGAGCTCCTCGAGCACAAGGTCCAGATATATCCGATCAAAAGGATTTTGGATTTTGAAGAATGGAAGGAAATGGACAAGTCCAAGGAGATCTTCTCGGCACCCGTGTTCAAGGCTCTGGGCGAAAGCAACCATCAGGAGCGCCCCAGCGAGTCGATGAACACGGGCTTGCCGACAGGTGGCGGATGCGCATAAGGTCCGGCGTGGCCGGCAAAAACATTGTTTATTTCGATCTGGAAACCCAACGCAGCTTCGGCGACGTCGGAGGATTTTCGAACAAATCCAAGATGGGGGTTTCGGTGGGCGTTTCGTACAGCACGGCGCGCGGCAGCTACGAGATCTATCCGGAGAGCGAGATGGAACGGCTTGGCGAGGAGTTGGTGCGGGCCGACTTGGTGGTGGGGTGGAACCACCTGCAATTCGACTATCCGGTTCTTCAGCCATACATTTTTCACACATTGGCCGAGCAGACGCTCAACCTCGACATGATGCTGGAGTTGGAAAAGAAGCTGGGATTTCGGCTGAAGCTTGATTCGGTGGCCTCGGCGACATTGGGCACCGGCAAGACGGCGGATGGTCTCGATGCGCTTCGCTGGTGGCAGCAGCACAAGAAGAGCGGGGACTTTGCCCCCCTGCGCAAGATTGCCGAATACTGCGCGTTTGACGTAAAAGTCACCAAGTGCGTCCATGAGTACGCGTTGCAGCACGGGCTGCTGAAGTACGACGACCGCAACGGGCGGATGGTGGAAATCGCGGTGGAATGGAAGTAACTTGGGGCACGGCCGCGATTGCTAGATCCAGCCAATTTCGCGCATCAGCCCGAAAAATGCCGATCCGAAAACCGCGATCAGGCAAACCAAAAAAATCTTAACGGCGAGTTCTATGCTGTTGCGTGTCATGTCGGGACTCACTAAAGCACGCCAAGCCGATTGTGCCACTGGAAAATTTCCTTGGGAGGGGCACTGGGGCCAAAGGTGTGCAGCGACGGCCAGCCGAGAGAGGCAGCAGGGGCCTCAGCGCATGCCACGCATGAGCAATTCGGCGTTGGTTTTGGTGCTGCGGAGGTTGGCGAGCAGGGTGGAGATGGCGTCGCCGATAGGCAACTGGGCCAGTTGCTTGCGGATTTCCACGACCCGCAGGAATTCGTCGGGATGATACAGGCGGTCATCATTGCGGGTGCCGGACTGGGGGATGTGAATGGCCGGAAAGACGCGGCGTTCGGCCAGTTCTCGGTCGAGGCGTACCTCCATGTTGCCGGTGCCCTTGAACTCCTCAAACACCACGTCGTCCATCCGGCTCTCGGTCTCAATCAGCGCGGTGGCCAGCACCGTGAGCGAGCCACCTTCTTCGACGTTGCGCGCAGTGGCAAAAAATTTGCGGCTTTTTTGGAGGGCGGCAGGACTGACGCCGCCGGAGCCGATCGGCCCGCCCTGCATGGCTGAGTTGTGGCCGCGGGCGAGGCGGGTGAGGCTGTCGAGTAGCAAGATGACATCCTTGCCGCGTTCGACGAGACGCTTGGCGCGTTCGATGACGAGGTCGGCGACCTGAGCGTGGCGGCGCGGGGCCTCGTCGAAGGTGGATGAAAACACCTCGGTGGCGACGGTTTCCTCGAAATCGGTGACCTCTTCAGGGCGCTCGTCGAGCAGCAGAATGATGAGTTCCGCGTCCGGATGATTGAGCCGAATGGAGCGGGCAATTTGCTTGAGCAGAATGGTTTTCCCACCACGCGGGGGAGCGACGATGATGCCGCGCTGGCCCTTGCCGAGCGGGGCGATGAGGTCGATGACACGCACACCCAGAAAATCCGGGCCTTCACCTTCGAGGTGGATGCGTTCGTTGGGAAAAAGCGGCGTGAGGCTGTCAAATTCCTTCGGTGCCTGATAGTCGGCGGCGGCAATGCCTTCAATTTCGACAACCTCCACGGCCATCAAAAATTTGTCGCGTTCGCGGGGGGCTCGGACCCGCACTTTGACGCGCTGGCCGACGCGCAGTGCGTGGTCGCGCACCAGGCTGGTGGCCAGATGGATATCGTCCTGGCAGGGGCGGAAGCTGCGGCTTGGATCGCGCAGCATGGCGAAGGAATCTTTGGAAAACTCGAGAATGCCTTCGCAGATCAGGCCGGTGCCTTCACGGGCGTAGTAGCAAAGCAATTCGTAAGCCAGGTGGCTTTTGGTCAGGCCGCCGGAGATGCGGGCCGGGATGGTTTCGGTGAGTGTCTGGAGTTCGGCGAGGGATTTGAGGCGGAACTGGTTGATATCAATGGATACGGGAACCGCCGGGAAATCCACGACGGCTGTGTGTTGGGTATTGGGGTCCGAAACATCGGAGGCGTTAGGCATGGACATGAGATGGGATTGGGAGAAACGGCGGATTTGGGCCTTCAGAACCACGGGCGGACCCTCGTTCCAAAACACCACATCTGCGCGTCGGATTTTCTCGTCGGTGGGCAGTTGTGCCGCGAGAATGGCTTCGATCATGGATTCGTCGAAACCGCTGCGTGCCTTGAGTCGCTGGATCTGGGTGGCCCTCGAGGAGGCGACGACGATCACCTGCTCCTGACCGAAATCAAGGCCCTTTTCGAAGAAGAGCGGGATGTCAGCGACAAAAAGCGTCGCGCCACTTTGTGCGGCTTGGCTGAGGGAATCAAGACATTCTTGCAAAACGCGTGGATGGATGATGGTTTCGAGCTGGCTGCGGGCCGCATCATCGGCGAATACCCTCCCTCGAAGGAAGTGCCGGTCCACCCGTCCCTGCCTGTCCAGCGACTCAGGACCGAAGGAGGAGGCCACCACCGCGATGATGTCCGCATCCACCTCGAGCATGCGCCGCACCGCCGCATCACAATCGAAAATGACCACCGAGGGCAGACACTCGCGAAGCAAGCGGCAAACCGTGGATTTTCCTGAAGCAATTCCTCCTGTAAGTGCCATCACGCGCATGGCGGCAAGATCAGCAGACCCGCTGCCAGATGCAAGCGCAGAATCCCGGCAATCACAGGCGGAGCACGGCGGTCCCATCATGCAGGCTCTGTGCTAAAATCCGCCCTGACTGGCGGTGGATCCGTCAAGGGGTGTTGGATGGGCTTACTCGCCGGTATCCGGATAGGAGCCGAGGAGCTTGACGAATGAGCAGTGCTTGCCTAGCTCAACGAGCGCGTTGGCAACCTTCGGATCCGCGCAGTGACCCGCTAGATCGACGTAGAATATGTATTCCCAGTCCTTGCGCTTGGACGGACGCGACTCGATTTTTGACAGGTTGATTTCAAACTGGTCGAAGGCCCGCAGGGCGTTGACGAGCGAACCGGGGCGGTCGTGGATGGCAAACAGAATGGACGTGCGGTCGTTGCCGGTGGACGGGCAGGTTTTCTCGCCGATGACCAAAAAGCGGGTGGTATTGGTGGCCCGGTCCTGGATGGATTCTTCGAGCATCGACAGTCCGTACAATTCAGCGGCGAGCATGCCACCGAGGGCGGCGGCACCATCGGCGGCGTGGTTGCGGGCGAGTTGGGCGGCCTTGGTGGTGGAGGAGACCTCGACGAGTTCGGCGGTGGGGAAGTTTTTTAGAATCCACGACCGGCACTGGCCGAATACCTGCGGATGAGAATAGAGCGTCTGGATTTGCTCGCGGGGAATGGCTGCCATCAAGCCGTTTTCAATGCGCAACAATATCTGAGCACAAATGTGCAGGGGCGAATCAACAAATAGATCGAGCGTGTGGGAAACGGCCCCTTCGGTTGAATTTTCGATCGGCACGACCCCGTAGTCAGCCCGACGGCGTGCCACTTGGTCGAACACATCGGCAAAGTTTGGCTGGGCGGCGTAGGCAACCGAGTGACCGAATTTTTTGATCGCGGCTTGATGGGTCCAGGTGCCCTCCGGCCCCAGATAGGCGATTTTCAAATCATCTTCGAGGGCCAGCGCGGTGGACATGATTTCGCGGTAAATCGCCCGGATTGAGCGTTCGGGCATCCGCCCTTGGTTCATGTCCACGAGTTTTCGCAGCAAGGCTTCCTCACGCTCCGGCGCATAGATCTGTAAGCCATCGCGCTTCTTGATGAGCCCCACCTCATGCACCAACTCGGCACGACGCGACAACAAGGTCAGCAATTCGATGTCAATCCTGTCTATCTGATTTCGGATATCGTCTAAGTTCACGGGAGTGGGTCAGGCGGGTTGGGGGGTGGCGGAGTTGCCGATGGCGCTGAGGGCCAGTTGTTGTTCGACGTCGGCCGCGGCGGGGCTGGGAGCAGGCTCGGGCAGTTTGACCTTGCGGAGCTCGGTGGAGTTGGGCAGGTCGTCGATCGAGCGGATGCCAAAATGCTCGAAGAACAATTCTGTGGTTTCGTAGAGGAGCGGTCGGCCTGGCAGATCGGCGCGACCGCCAATACGGATGAGGTCCCGGTCGAGAAGTTTTTGGAGCATGCCATCGCAGGCGACGCCGCGCACCGCCTCGATGGCGGCCTTGGTGATGGGCTGGCGGTAGGCGATAATGGCGAGGGTTTCCATCGCCGGGCCGCTGAAACGCTCGGGTTTCCGCTCGGGGAAAAGTTGCCGGACGAACTCGCCGAACTCGGCGCGGGTTAGAATTTTCCAGCCCTTGGGGCGCTCGCTGAGGGTGAAAGCGCGTTGGGTCAGGTCGTAGGAGTGGAGCAGTTCCAGCAATGCCTGGGAGGCGTCTGCGGGTGAAGTTGCGGCCAGATTTGTCAGCCATTCGGGCAGAGGCGGGGTCTCTTTGCCATCTTCGATTTCGCGGGCCCGGACGTCTTCGGCCTCGGCGACACGAGCCCGGACCAGCCGCGCGAGTTCGTCGGTGGTCAGGGGGGCTTGGGAAGCAAAAAGCAGGGCTTCAATGATCGCGCTCAGCAACATGGGAGGGCGGGAGCGTAGGGTGACTTGAGGTAGATTTCAAGCCTACTGGGTAAATCGTCGTAAAAGAGTTATTTTTGAAGAATCAATTTTTCTACTTGCTGGAAGCGGCTGGAGAGGCTAAGCCACCGCCCCGTTCGGTGATTTGGCGAGCTCGCGCCGTCGCCCTACCTGGATATCTCCCAACCAACAAATTTGCGCGACATGCCCGCGACTCACTCAACTCCCGTCTCTGCCACAGCCAAAGGTCAGCAGCCTGCAGCCACCTCCCATGCCCCAGCAGCGCCAAAAGCGGTGCCGACAAAAGCGGTGCCGACCAAGGGGAAATCCGCGAAAAAGGCCCCGTCTAAAGCCTCCGCCAAAGCTCCGGTGAAAGCTGTGGCTAAAGCCCCGGTGAAGGCTGTGGCGACTCCCAAGTCTTCGGGCGGCAAGACCGGCAAAGCGGCCGATGCCCCGTCCAAAGCGGGCAAGGTGGCAGCAAAATCGACCAAACCAGCGCCCAGCGCTGGCAAGGCAGCAGCGCCGAAGCCCGCAGCCGACGCCAAGACTGACTCGAAGATTGCCAAGAAGGTGGAACCCGCTCAGTCGCCAAGTGCGTCTCATGCCAAGGACCAACCCAAAAAGCCAGTCGGTTCGGTGGCAGTGGAACATTCCGCGCCAAAGAACGACAAGCCCTTGTCCAAGCAAGAGCCCAAGCCGGAACCCAAGCGCGAGCGGGCACCGGAAGACAGCCACAAAAAACTCCCGGTCAGGCGCTCCTCGCTGGTGGATTTTCCAGTGCCGCCGCCGCCAGTCCGCCCTCCCTTTGTGCCGCCCAAGCCCGTCGCCGCTCCCTCTGAAGAGGTGGCCCCGGTCGGCGTTAATGCCTCCCACAGCGCCGCGTTGATCCAAAAACAACGGCAGCGCTTGCTCGATTTGCGGGATGATTTGGTTGATGCTCTCTCCGGCATGACCCGCGACACCATCCGCAATGCTCCCGAAGGCAGTGAAGCTTCCGGCAGCGGCATGCATCAAGGGGATGCCGGCAGCGATGCCTACGACCGCGATTTCGCGCTGTCGGTGCTGGCCAAGGAGCAGGACGCGCTTTACGAGATCGACCAAGCCCTGCGGCGGATTCAAAAAGGCATCTACGGAGTGTGCGAAATGTCCAACCGAAAGATCCCGCAAGCCCGTCTCGAGGCCATTCCATTTGCCCGGCTCACCGTCGAATGCCAGTCGCAATGGGAGAAGGAATACGGCAATCGGCGCTTCCGGCCATCCAATGAAGTGGGCTTCAGCGGTGGTAATTTGGTGGAAGATGAAGATTCTGAAACTGTTTTGCTTGACGAGGATGAGGATTGAAGTAGTTTCGCCCTCCCAAGATTTCCACCCATGGCACGCGACATCATTATTCTAGAATGCACTGAGGCTAAAGCCGCAGGCACCCCGACTTCCCGTTACGTCACCACGCGTAACAAAAAGAGCCTGCGTACGCCGGGTCGTCTTGAAAAGGTGAAGTTCAACCATTTCCTCAAAAAACGCACCCTTCACCGCGAACTTCGCTAACCTCTGCCATGCCCGAGCCTAAAACCGTAGAACGTCGTATCGCCTTCCGCAAGGCGAACCGCAAAATGCCGAGCCGTCGGCATGATATCCCGGCCGAACAGGTCGTCCACACCAATCCAGAACTGCTCTGCAAGTTCACCAGCGAAATCGGCAAGATCCTGCCGCGCCGTGTGACCGGGGTGTCCGCCAAGTTGCATCGCCGGATCACCCGTGCGATCAAGCAAAGTCGCGCGATCGGCCTGCTGCCGTAAGCGGCGGCGGAGTTACCTCCTTCCATTGGGAGCCAGTCCGCATTTTCGGACCGGCTCTTTTTGCTTTGCCAAATCATGCAGGAACTCAAGGACACCCAGAACGAGTGCGATGACCGCTGTTTGCCCATCGACCGGGTGGGCGTCAAGGGTCTTCGCTTTCCAGTGGAGGTGCGCGATAAGGGCGGCAGTGTCCAGCGCACGGTGGCAACCATCTCACTGGCCGTGGATTTGCCGGCCCATTTCAAGGGCACTCACATGAGCCGCTTCGTCGAGGCGCTCCACTCGCATGGCGGATGCCTCGATGTGCATTCAATTCTGTCGCTGCCGCGGGACCTGCTCAAACGCTTGGATGCTCGCAAGGCGCATTTCGAGATTCAGTTCCCGTTTTTCCTGTCGAAACCGGCACCGGTTTCCGGCATTCACGGGTTGATGGATTATGAGGTGCGGTTTGAAGTGGACGCGGCCAGCGAGGGGGCCACGGATTTTGTTGTCACAGTGATGGTGCCGGTGACCACCTTGTGTCCATGCTCCAAGGCCATCAGCGAGCGCGGTGCCCACAACCAGCGCGGTTTGGTGACCTATGCGGTGCGCTCCAGCAAGCCGATTTGGATTGAAGATCTCATCGCGCTGGTCGAACGCTCGGCGAGTTGCGAATTGTTCAGTATTCTCAAGCGAACCGATGAAAAAGCCGTCACTGAGCGGGCCTATGACAACCCGGTATTTGTCGAGGATCTGGTGCGCAACGTCGCTTCACGCTCCAACGCCCACGCCAACATCACTTGGTACCGCGTCGAGGCCGAAAACCACGAATCCATCCACAATCACAACGCCTACGCAGTCATCGAAAAACCGCGCTAGCTTCAGCACCCAGTAAACGACTGGGGTTTTGAAAACAGGCAGAAATTGTTGGATCCGAACTCATGGTTCGACCTCAAAAGCGCCACGGGAGCCACGGGGTCAGTCCTCGCATGGTAACATTTGTTTGCGGCATTGCGCTTCCGCCCACAGTCGGCCATTAGGGAATCCGACTTGTTCGGTTCGTTGTCGAAAGCGGGGTCGAGCGCTGAATTCTGAGCTCATGGGCCATCGGCGGTCATAGAAGCGCCGCTACAAGACAGCCCTAGCAG
>CAIKHZ010000100.1 GCA_903827375.1 Akkermansiaceae bacterium | reverse complement strand
GAGCCAAGTGGGATGGTCATACCCGGGTTGCCAGCGTACGCATGGGTACTGCCAAGTGACCAACAATGGATTGCCCAGCTGTTGCAGGTGCTCACAGGTTTGTGTGCCATTCTGGGCCATAATTACTCGCCCTGGGTTGGGTTCAGAGGTGGCAAAGGCATTGCCACATCGGCCGGAGTGGTCGTCGCCTTGATGCCTGCGGCAATCGTGATTTTGCTGTTGTTTTGGTACCTCATGTTTCTGATCACCCGCTATGTCTCGGTGGCGAGCATTTCCACCGTGGCGATTCTGCCTGTGGTGACGCTGTCGGGCTCTTGGTATCACGGGCGGATTCAGGATGGCACATGGAACAAGCCGCTGTTTGCGTTTTCGGTGGTTGTGGCCTTGCTTGGCATCTGGAAACACCGCTCAAACATTCAACGCTTGCGCGCTGGCACCGAGAATCGATTTGAAAGAAAACAAAAGACAGGAGCGGAGACAGAAGACGCAAAGACAGAAGACAGAAGACAAGAATAAGACGTGCCATGTTCGATCTAGGCTTTTTTGTCTTGGGGTGAAGCGATCTTCTGTCTTGGAGCGCAGCGAATTTCTGTCTTGTGCTGACACCCTATAACCGATAACAATCGTCCCATGCCCCTACCCTTCACCTCAGCCGCGATTCTTGGAGCGGGTTCGCTCGGCACAGCGCTGGCCAAATTGCTTGGACCCAAACTCGAGTCCATCGTGCTGGTATCCATCGAGGCGGAGTGCGTCGATGGAATCAACCGAGACCACCGCAACCCGAAGTATCTCACATCCATCGAGCTGCAACCCAACGTCCGGGCCACCACCGATCACAGCGCGGCGCTGGACCAACCTCTGGTCATTTTTGCGGTGCCTTCGGCGGCGATTCGATCAGAAGCGGAAAAACTCGCAGCACTGGGACTGGCGGCCGACGTGCCGTTGTTGTCGTGCGGCAAGGGGATTGAGCGCAACACTGGCGAGCGGCTCAGTGAGATTTTGCGCGACGTGTTTCCAACCAATCCAGTTGGCGTGCTCACCGGCCCGAACCATGCCGAGGAAATTGCCTTGGAGTTGGTTACCTGCGCGGTGGTTGCGTCCAGCGATATCCGCCTGGCCATGCGGCTGCAGGACCTCTTCACGCTGCCGCATTTCCGCGTTTACACCAGTGACGACGTCGCGGGTATCGAACTGGGCGGAGCGGTCAAAAACGTCTATGCCATCGCTGCCGGCATGGCCCACGGCCTAGGCCTCGGCGATAACGCCGTGGCCGCCCTGGTGACCCGCGCCCTAGCCGAAATGACCCGCCTCGGCGTCGCTCTCGGTGGCCGCCAGGAAACATTCGCCGGCCTCTCCGGCGTCGGCGACCTCATCGTCACCTGCTTTTCAGAACACTCCCGCAACCACCGCGTCGGCCTCGCCCTGGGTCATGGCCAATCGCTCGACGAGGCGGTCGCCGCACTGGGCATGGTGGCCGAGGGGGTGCCCAACGCACTCTCAATCCACGACGCCGCACGCAAAGCCGGGGTGCGCACACCGATCATCGATGCGGTGTACGCCATTCTCTATCAAGGAAAGCCGACCGCCGTGGCGATGCGCGAACTGCTCGACCGCGATCCGCGACCGGAGTGCAGTTAGGGCAGTGTCTTGGCCTTGGTCAGGCGCATGGCAACAAAATAGAGGATGCAGACGACGCCCGCCGTCAAGGTGATCCATAGCGCCTCGTGCTTGACGCTGTGGATGAGCAGGACCAAGTCCACGCCTTCGCCTTTGCGGAGTGCTGCCAATTGTTGGGGATCGAGCTGATTGCCGACTTTTTGGCCGAGAGCGGCGAGGACCGAGCACCAAATAGCGGAGCCGACGAGGGTGAGAACGCTGAATTTGGTGAAGCCCATGCCGATGAGGCCAGCGGGGATAGAGATCAGGTGGCGGATGACGGGCAGCAATCTGGCAAAAAAGATACCGCCGCTCTCATAGCGGTGCATGAAACGCTCAGCCCGCATCACCTTGGCCACCGGCATGAAAACGTATTTGCCAAAGCGCAGCACCACCGGTCGTCCAACTAACAGGGCCACCCAATAGGTGATGGCCGCCCCTAGCCAGGAACCAAAGGTGCCAGCCACAATCACCCCCATGAGCGACATGCTGCCACTGCCTTGAGCCGCCAAAATTGCTGCCGGAGGAACCACCAATTCGCTCGGCACGGGGAAAATCGAACTTTCCATCGCCATTAGCAGGATGACTCCGCCATATCCCCACTCATGTACCCAGTGGAACCACGTTTCAATGAATGCCTGCATCATGCGTGGCACGAACAAAGCGTCTTCCCCCGCCAATGACAAGACCGAAGCGCACCGCAAGGCAAATATCCTGCTTCTGGGGTATGACGCCCGTCGTTCCCGCCCCACGTCACCCACCCGGAAGGAGCCCCAAACGCGATATCCGAAACTTTTGACAATTTTTCTCAGGAATTCACTGGCAAAGGATTGACGCCGGGGCCGCCTTATGGTTCAACCCCTCCCGACAAGTCTCTTGGAACGGTGGCTGAGTGGTCGAAAGCACTCCCTTGCTAAGGGAACGTAGGGGTAACTCTACCGAGGGTTCGAATCCCTCCCGTTCCGCTCCCTTTTACCTACAAGGAAAAGTCGATAAAAAACCGGGTTTCTGACAATGCACTGACAAGCCCGGTTTAATCCGTCCAGGAGTTGTCTCAGCGGGTGGCTTGGAAGTGCATGGCATCGCGGCCCCAGTTGGCACCGGCAGCTAGCCAGCCCTCAGCGGCAAACATGGCCATGACTTCCAAGGGCATGTCCGCCGCGTCCGGCCAGTGGTCTAAGTTGCCATTGGTGCCGGGCCGAAGGTCAATCGCAGCCCCGCGACTGTGGAGGCTCGGGGCGGTGCCGCCTCTCATGGGTCGATCATTGAAGCATCCGGCGTAGTCCTCTAGGATGTAAGCAAAGGGGGACGCGTGAACAGCTGTGAGAACGCGGTGCAGGCTGTCTGCAACTCGGCCATGGCAACGGATGGTCTTGACCGGTGCCCGATCATAGAGAACCCCGAGGCCGCTCACGTCCAAATTGACGAGCTTGGATTCATCGCCGGGGGAGCCGTAGAACGAGGCCAGCTTTGCTTCGTATTGTTCGGGCCATGGGTAAGTCGATGGCATGAGCTTTCTGAGCCAGGCTTGGCAAGTGGCGGTGCTCTTGGGTCCCCAAAATCCGTCTGAGGTGATTCCCAGCCGGGTTTGCATCGATTTGATTTGTTCGGTGGTCATGCGTAGCGTGGCGGTTCTTCGTCGTCGTCGTTGTGCCATCCGTAAAGACTTAAACTGGCAATCAGCCAGGCAAGGAAGAGGATGGCTAGGATGAAATAGAAATAGGCCATGGGGCCAGAGGGGAATCAATGACGGTTCACTTACCGCTAGTCGCGTCAACGTTGATGCTCACGCCGGTTGCGGAGTCGTAGCCAATGGTGCCTTTGTTGGTCTTGGCGCTGGCGTGGATGGGTATGGCCTCCGCAGCTGCAATTTGAGCAGGAGAGCACGAGGAAAAAAACAGACCCAACACCGAAGCAACCAGACTCACCAGCCCGATGCTTTTGGCAAAAGTTGGCAGATACTTTACCACGAGCCATGTGATGGACCCGAGGAGGGATAGGGCCGCAGAGTCGGCAAAGGCGTCCGCGCCATCCATGGGAAACTTGAACTTTGCGAGGAGCAGGACGACGCCAACAACAATGAGGTGGCGAAGATAGGAGGCAATTGGATTCGGGGTATTCATGGGGGCTGTGGTTCGTTGGTTCTTGGGTGGGGAGATTATTTGATTCGGCTGTCGATTCGGCTTAGAATGGATTCAATTCGGGAGACCGTGGGTTTCATTTCTTCCAGTGACTTTTGGTCCCTTGCATCATTCTCGCGCACGGAACTTGTGAGGTCGGAAAGAATTTTTGCGTTGGTAATGAGAATGCCCATGACTTGCCCGTCTCTCTCCCTCTTGTCTAAGACCTGATACACGATGAGAGACAGGCAGCAGGTAACCAGAATCCCATTCTTGCGGAGCATGTAGCCCGCAATGCCTGTGAAATTCCATGTCTTGGGGCCGTCGTCTTCATAGGCGTCAATCTGGCTTTGGGCGGGTCGGGTCATGGATTAGGATGGAATGGGAAATGAAACAAAGTCGGCAGGCTGAACCGTGACTCGGGAATCCAGCCCGCCGAATGAATCAATGAATTCAGCAATGGGGGGCAAATCCATCACCCGAAGGGTGTTGATGGCTACGCTTTCAAGGCAGGATTCATCCATGGAGACAAATACGCCACCGGCAACCAATGGCCGCCCGGTAATCTCGATTGCTGGAAAAGGCTCCATGCCACGCAATTCCAAATTGCGGGCGTCGATAACGTCTTGAGTGGTGATGTATCCAAGCATCTTATGCTAAATTGTGATTCGGAAGGACGAGGCCAAACAAGGTTTGCCAGAGCGTTTGAAGGTTTGCAGAAAAATAGATACTGTCATTTTTCGTCAGTGCCGTCCCGAAAAAGGACGCACCAAATCTCCCGTCAGCGAATGCCGCAGCACCTACAGCCGCTTGATTCAGGGCCATGACATAATAATTGTATGTGGAAAGCGCAAGAAGACCGGCGGCAGCGGTGGTGTCCACAATTAGCGTGGTCGCGTCATTTTGGCGTTGATATAGGTAATAATTTCCACTGTCCCGGGAAACAATCAAAACCCCGTTCATGTCGGAAACCGTGTTGATGGGGAAGTATTGCCGCGAATTGAGAACTACGCGCCCACCGGGGCCGACTGTGCTCACCCCAAGGGCGAAATAAGGGGTTGTATCATACGAGCCCACTAAAATAGTCGATGTGGAACTGGCCGTGTAGGCCAGTACCCCAAAGGAAACATTGGCGTCAGTCACGCCTTGCGTGGACGGCTTTAGGTTCGTGTCGAAATACCCGTTCAGCGTGGGGGAATAGATATAGCCGTTAGAGTGAGTCACCCCCGAGCTAAAAACGCCGGTGGCCAATGAAACCATGTCGATGCAATTCGCAGAAGCATTCCCCCACCCATGAATGAAAAGCCTGTTGAATTTCGACCACCGACCCGCAATTTTTTCACCGACGACAAACGCGTTGATGGCCAATTTTTGAGCCGCCGTCACCGTAGTTACGGCTGCCACCGCATTTATATAGGCGAGCGCCGAGGCGTCGAACGCGGATGCCGCTTGGTTTAAGGGGCAGCAGATGGGATTGACGAGAGATTTGCAGAGGGGGTAAATCATGGGATCAATGCAGACCTTTGAACATGGCAACAATGGAAATGCTGGTTCCTCCGGAAAGGGACACGGCCAGCTTGCCCGATGTGGGCAAGACCACCTCCCAAGCGATTGAACTGGTGCAGGTGATGGCGGTGCCTGTGGCATCGCGGAAGGCCACGAAGTTGCCGGACCCGTCGTCATAGCCGGGCGTTACGGTGCAGCCGCCAAAGATGCCGTCCAGCTCGAAGACACCCCGGTAGGAGCCATACGCCTGAGGGAAGGAATAGGCGGTAGCCGTGGCGGTGATGGCGGTGCCGAAAGTTGCAGCTGTCATGCCGTGAAAATGACGCCTCCCCCGCCGCCCGGCAGCTTAACAGGTGGCAAACCTCGTGGGCGGTTATTTGGTGGCGTTCTTTGCGGTGCCGTAGATATCCCGGGCGAGGTGAGCGACGGAGGCCGAGGCTGCAATTGTGTCGTTGTAGGCACCGATGCCGGCAAGGATGGCTTCCGCGTCCTTGATTCCTTCCTCGATATCCCGCTGGCCGGTAAACCATTCGGGGACGTGTGCCACGCGCTTGCCTGCGTTTACCATACCGGAGAGCAAATTGCCTTCCGGCAAGTATTCGTGGAATCCCGAGTAGGCCGCTTGCTGGATCATGTCCCCGAGCAAGGGAACGCCTTGGAACGGGCTGGTGAATGTGGCGAGTGCCAGGCGCTTGGCTGACCAGTGCTTTTCATCGAACCATTCGGCATCCTTGGAATCCTTGATATCCGCGAGGAATGAGCGGGTGAGCCCTTGGAGGGCACCGCCAATCAGGAACGTCACGGCAGCGGCCCTGGCCTTGCGTCCGGCGCTGGCGTCCTTGTTCATGAGTTGCCATGCGAGGTATCCCATTTTTTGGCGGGGTTCCGAGGAGAACGCCCAGAGCAGTTTCATTCCGGGGTTCGTTGATGTGGCCTCGAAGAGCGAACGAGCACCGGCCCGGGTTGGCTGACTGATTCTGTCGCAGATTCGTTCCGTGGTTGTGCGGATGTATTCCGCCGCCTCGGCCCCGG
>CAIKHZ010000099.1 GCA_903827375.1 Akkermansiaceae bacterium | reverse complement strand
CCGCAACAAGGACGGCAAGATCGATACTACCGAATTTCCTCATCCCGAGCGAAAACCTGAGGGAAAACCTGAGGGAAAACCTGAGGGAAAACTGAGCCCCGAGGGCACTGGTCCGGATCTCTTACCGAAGTAACCCGCAGTCAGCTTCGCCTATCGCAAAGCTCTGACTTCCTGACCCCGGCACTGGCTGAGGGTGTGGAAAATTGAGGAACTTGGCCTGCAAAGCGGGTTCTCTCCGATCTGGGGCTCGGCGTTCCCGGGGCATGTTCCTCGGGTGGACCAACGGTCCGGCAATATGCCAGCTCGGGGCATCGCCCTAGGGCGAGATCAAACCGAAGTTATCGAGGGCTGAAAGCGCGCTCCATGAGTGTTGGACACCGAGGCTACGCCAGCATCGCAGCCGCCAAGCAAGGTTCTGATGTTCGTCGCTGACGCGCAGGAATCAACCCAAACCACAGAGATCAAGGAGAGGTGGCCACCGCCACCATGGCCGATGCGCAGAGGGAGGGCGGCCGTCTGGCGGCCTTTTCTAGCGCATCTCATGGGCATCGGCGGTCATAGACGCGCCGCTACAATCCATTTCGGAAACTGCCCCTTCGTTTTACCCTCTTAGGGCAGGGATTTCTCAATCACCTCTAGCCCCACACCGAGCGTCCCTTTGGATATGACGTCCAGCGCGCCACGGGCTCCTGTCAGATGGATCGTCGTCTGGGTGTGGCAATACGCTTCGCCGGGTTTGAGGAAGAGCGCGGGACTTGACGTTTCGAGTTCGTAGAATGGTCCTAACGCCTTGGCCCCGGGTTCTGGCGGACCATCGTTATATGAGTTCATGACGTCGCCGCCGAACGGATCCACATCTTCACGCCACTGGGAATCCACATAGGGCCAGTCCTTGCTAAGCGGGTTATCGGACGGATGAATTTTCACCAATGTCAGCACACCGGAATCCGCCTGCCAACTTCCGCCCATGCCTTTCGAGCGTTTGGGAGAGATGCCAAGCTTGCCGCGTTCGGTGCCGTCGCCTTTGAAGAACAGCCGGGAATCGGTCAAAGTGATTCGGTTAGCAGGGATTTTGCCGAAATAATTTGTGGTAGCCTTGGCACCGAGAACCCTCTCCTCGCCACTCACAAACGGAATCACGATGGTGGTGCGAGGCGTCGGTTTGTACATCCCGAGAATCCAGATGGACGGTGCGCCCGATGTTTTTGTCCAAGCCGTGGTGCCTGTGTTTTTGACTGTGTTACGCGTGGTGTAGGCGACTGCTTTGATTCCATCGGGAAGCTTGCCGCCACAGAGTTGGGCGAGTTCATTTTCCGGGGCGAGAGAGATGTTGCGCTCCACTTCCATGCTGAAAACTGTGCCCTTGCGGTTCGGGAGTTTGATCGACGCCCCAAAGCTCGCAGCCTTGCCTTGAGCCTCTCCGATCACCCGAAACGCCTCCGTGTCCATAACCGCAGGTGTCTTCCAATTCTCAAATTTCTGCTCGGCACCGGTTGGGAAAAATAGTGAAAACGGTCCGCCTTCCGGGCCGAACCACAGTCGTTCCTCACCGCCGAAGACATGGATATGGCGGGCCAAGCCCTCGCGCTCAGCCTCCGGTTTGATTCCAGCGGCGATGACAGCCGGATTGATCCAGCCGATGCCACCGCCATCGCTGCCGTTGGCGGTGGACGTCATCACCCGTCCTTGATAGGCCGGGGCGATGGCCACCCGGGCCTGGCCATCAGCCAGCTCGATGATAGGTGTGTGTGTTTTCAGGAATGCCACATCCTCCGCATAGGTGGGGGCCGCGTTACCGATGCCGTGAGCGAGGGTCAGCACGGTGGGAATAATCAGGTGTCTAGGTTTCATGGTTGATGATTTTTCTGGAGTGGGCCTGCCGACGCATGAAATATCCGCTGCGGAATCCTCATGTGCTGAGCAATATTGACCATTCTCAGCGGTGAATGCAACGGTTATCTTGCCTGGGTCCGGCCGGACGAGTAGGGTCCACCCCGTCACCGGTTGATGCCTCGCCAGATGAACATTCCCGATTCCTTTCACCGCCCGCTTGGCCAAACCGGGCTGCTTGTCGCCCCGATTGTCTTCGGGACGAGTTGCCTAGGCAATCTCTACCAAGTCGTGCCCGATGAAACGAAAATCGCCCTAATTTCCGAAATGATCCGCCAATGCCCAGCGCCGGTGGTCATCGATACCGCCGGTAAATACGGAGCCGGACTGGCCCTGGAGGTCATCGGCCATTCACTCCGAAAACTCGGTGTGCCGCAAGAGGACGTGATCATCAGCAATAAGCTCGGCTGGTATCGCGTGCCCCTTAGCGGACCCGAGCCGACGTTCGAGCGCGGCACCTGGGCGGGGATCGGGCATGATGCCCAACTGCGGATCAGCCATGACGGCATCCTGCAATGTTACGAGCAAGGCTGCGAACTTCTGGGCGAGGGCTACACGTCACAAATCGTCTCAGTTCACGACCCCGACGAATACCTTGCCGCAGCCAAGACGCCAGCCGAACGCCAGCGCCGCTTCGACGATGTGCTCGGTGCCTATCAGGCATTGTTCGAGCTGAAAGCCCGCAATTTGGTCAGGGCGGTGGGCATCGGAGCCAAGGACTGGCAGGTCATTCGTGAGATTGCCGGGCATGTGGACTTGGACTGGGTGATGTTAGCTTGCAGTCTAACTGTGTATTCACATCCGGCGGATTTACTTGATTTCATCAGTCATCTTCGATCCTCAGGTGTGGGCATGATTAACTCCGCAGTTTTCAACGCGGGCTTTTTAACTGGCGGCAAGTGGTTTGACTACCGCCTGCCCGATCCGCTCAAGGAGGCGCACTTGTTCACGTGGAGGCAGAAGTTTTTCGCTGTTTGCCAAGACTTCGGCGTCACCCCAGCCGATGCCTGCGTGCAATTCGCTCTAGCAGTGCCTGGAATCGCTGCCGTGGCACTCAATTCCGCCAAGCCGCTGCGCATTCGGGCAAACGTCGAGAGTACCCGTGCTCGAATACCCGGGGCCTTTTGGGAGGCCATGAAACATCATGGATTAGTCATGCCTAGCCTGCCTTTCTGAGGCAGCCAGCTCAATGAAACGATGAATTTTTTCAAGTTGAATTTTGGTGGGTTGAGGGCACATTCGGGCCGCATGCACCATGGAAGTCCGCCTGAATTATCACCTCAACCCCGGGCTGGGCAATGACTTGGCTGCTCATCGACAATTCCAATACCCGCACCAAGTTTGCGCTTGGAGACGTGCATGGGCTGGGAGAGTGGCGTGGCGTGCTGGACACCGCTGAGGTTTCCCCGGCATCCTTGACGACCTTGCTGGATGGCGTCGCGTTCCAGGCGGCCGTCATCGCCTCAGTCGTGCCGACCAAGGGGCGGTTGCTTCGGGAATTTCTCGATGCGCGGGGGTCGGTTCACATGTTAGATTACCGCAGCCCGCTGGGCATGGCGATTGATTATCCAGATCCCAGCCAAATCGGTGCGGACCGGCTAGCCAACGCGGTGGGGGTGCGGGCCTGCCACGGGGTGCCGGCGGTGGTGATTGATTCAGGCACGGCGGTGACCTTCGACATCGTATCGGCGGCACCGGCCTACTGCGGAGGTGTGATTGCACCGGGCTTGGGTGCGATGACCAGCTATCTTGCGAAGCACACCGCGTTGCTGCCGGAAATTGTATTGGCTGAACCGACGTCAGCGATTGGCAAATCCACGGTCCACGCGATGCAGGTGGGAGCGGTGATAGGTTACCGAGGGTTGGTTAGAGAGATATTGCAGAGGATTTGCGCCGAACTACCAGGCCAACCGAAAATCATCGCCACCGGAGGCGATGCCCAGCTCATTGCCAACGGCATACCGGAAATTCACGCGGTGGACAATAACTTGACCCTCGAGGGGATTCGTCAAGTCGCGATGGCCGTCTATACTGCCGCACATCTGAAATTGTGAAAGGCCACTCTCTGATCAGCTGTTAGGCTATACGGTAGTCGCCCACTCCCAAGAAATATGCCCATTTCAATCACCCCATCGCCTCTTACCCCATGAATCCATGTTCTCCATCACAATGTGACTGCAATCCAGGCATGGCCCGGCGCGATTTCCTCCAATTAGCGGCGCTTGTAGCTGCAGGGACGGCTTTACCGGGCATATCGGCGATGGCAGGTCCATTCGACAAAGCTGATTTTGAGAAGTTGGTGCCCTCAGATAAGAAGCTGGATCCTGACTGGATCAACTCACTATTTGAGCGTGGCGAGCCCACGGTTTATCGCCATGAGGAGCTCGACTACATTGGCATGCCGGTGGGAGGCATTTGCGCCGGTCAACTATATCTCGGCGGCGACGGCCGACTGTTGCTCTGGGATATTTTCAACGCACCCGTCCTGAGCGGGTTCAACGAATACCGCGGACCCAATTACGCCAAGCCGCGAAAGCCCACCTCGCCGATTGAACAGGGGTTCGCAATCAAAATTTCCGAAGGCGGAAAATCCGTGGTCCAGCGACTCGATAAGAGCGGCTTTCCCGGCGTCACTTTTTGCGGCCAATATCCCATCGGCACAGTCAACTACCATGACCCGGCGTGCCCGGTGGATGTGAAGCTGGAAGCCTATTCGCCTTTCATTCCGTTAAACCCCGAAGACTCGGGCCTGCCAGCGACGGTGATGGAATATACAATCACCAACACATCTGCTGAAGCACTCAGGGTAGAACTCGCCGGCTGGATCGAAAATGCCGTCTGTAAATTCAGCAAACCCACGGCCGCTATCCGTCGCAACCGGGTGGCGCGCGAGAGCGGGATGCTACGCATGGAGTCCAGTATCCACCCGCAAGCGCTCATCATTGATAAGGACCACCCGATTCGCCCAGATATGGTTTTCGCCGATTTCGAAGGTGACACCTACGAGCCTTGGACCGTGGAAGGCACGGCGTTTGGCTCACGCCCAGCCAAGCTCTCTGAGCTGCTTCCGACTCAATCTCCCAAGACGATTAACGCGCACGGTCAGGGCCTCGTTAACAGCTTCACCTCGGCACCAAGCACCGGCGGTTCAAAAGAGAGCGCTACCGGCAAACTGACCAGCCCTGAGTTTACTATCGAACGGAATTACATCCGCTTTCTTATCGGTGGCGGTGAAGACCCCAAACAATTGGGATTGCGATTAATGATAGACGGGCAAACCGTGCGCTCGGCCACCGGCCACACAGCACACCAATTGCGCACGGACTTCTTCGACACCAGCGGGTTGATCGGGCGCAAAGCGCGGTTGGAGATATTTGACGAATCAAGCGGCGGTTGGGGGTCCATCGGCGTAGATTATATTATCTTCACCGACGTGGCAATCCCCCCGGATGTGCTGGCGAGCGCCGCAGATTTCGGCACATTAAGCATGGCATTGCTCACTCCCGAGCCTACGGATCGCGCCTGCACCAATGCCGGAGATGCGAGCCCGGAGGCGGTGTTCGAGGCATTGAAGGCAGGAAATGAAACAGCAGCCGATATGGCGGTTCCAACGAGGCTGATCGGCGCTTTGGGGCGGAGTTGGACGCTTATGCCCGGCCAAGTGTGTAAAGCTACATTTGTGATCACCTGGAATTTTTCGCAGACAACTTACACCCCTCGATTGTTCAACGATACGTTTCACCTCATCACAGACATTGATAAGCTCAAACGATATTACGCCAAAAACTTTCGCGATGCTAACGAAGTGGCAGTTTATGTGGCCAAAGACTTTGCACGCCTCTCCAGCGAGACCAAACTCTGGCGCGACACGTGGTATGACTCCACTTTGCCGCACTGGCTGCTCGACCGCATGCTGATGAACGTGTCCGCGCTGGCAACAACCACCTGTCATCGCTTTGACAACGGCCGCTATTGGTTTTTTGAAGGCTCGTACTGTTGTCAGGGAAATTGCACCAGCGTTTGGTTTTATACCCAAGGTCCTGGCCGGCTTTTCCCCTCCATTGAGCAGTCCATCCATGAAACACAGCACTTCGTTGATGGCATGGGTTTTGATCCGAAAACCGGCGGTGTCTGGACCCGTGGCGAATACCGCGGGGACTTCGTATTAGACGGCCAAGCGGGCCATGTCCTGTGCTCATATCGCACTCACCAGATGTCTAGCGATTCGGCATTCCTTCATCGAAATTGGCCAAAGATCAAGAGGATCCTGCAATGGCTCATCAACGAGGATGGCAACGCCGATGGCATCATTGATGGCAAGCAATCCACCACCCTCGATACAGGTCTATGGTGGGGCGCGATGTCATGGACCAGCTCGCTCTATTTGGCTGCGTTGCGCGCCGGCGAGGAGATGGCGCGGGATATGGGAGACTTGGAGTTTGCCATATCAACGCGAGCTATCGCCGATGCCGGAGCCAAAAACTTGGTAGAGAGGCTTTGGAACGGAGAATATTTTGTTCACAAGCCCGACCCTAACCAGCCAAACAGCTTTATCATTGGCAACGGCTGTCACATCGACCAGGTGTTCGGTCAAGGCTGGGCCAATCAAGTCGCCTTGGGGCGGATTCTGCCGGAAAGCCATACAAAATCCGCGCTGCGCTCGATCTGGAAATATAACTTCACACCCGATGTCGGGCCATACCGGAAGGTTCATAAAGCTGGCAGTTGGTACGCCATGCCCGGTGAAGGCGGCACGATCATGACGACCTGGCCACATGGCGACAAGGTGGACCCCAAAGTGGTGGCCGGTGACATGGCGACAGGCATGGGATATCTCAACACCTGCATGGCCGGCTATGAGCATCAAGTGGCGGGACATATGATCAGCGAAGGGTTGCTGCTCGAAGGGTTAGCCGTCGAGCGTACGATCCATGACCGCTACCACGCATCGCGACGCAATCCGTGGAACGAGGTGGAATGCGGCGACCATTACTCCCGAGGAATGGCTAGCTACGGCCTGTTGATCTCGGCCAGCGGCTTTGAATACCACGGTCCGAAAGGGCACATCGGGTTCGCCCCGCGCCTGACGCCGGAGAATTTCCGTGCCCCATTTACCTCTGTGGCAGGCTGGGGAACGTTCTGGCAAAAACGCGATGCAGCCCTCACCAGCTGCGGTATCCAATTGCGCTGGGGAAGACTCCGCATAAAGACTCTGGCGCTGGCCCTTGCCGAGGGCAGCAGTGTTTCCAAGGCTTCCGTGGAGCTCGCCAACAAGCCTGTCCCCACAAATGTTAATATGTTAGACAATCGTGCGTTGATCACATTCGCTGAGCCAATTGAGCTGACACCGGAAACCGAATTACGCGTCACACTCTCCTAAACGCAAACGGATCTGAGGTCCCGACGAGCATGGATTGCGCCGAGGAAAATTTGAGATGGAAAATTTGGGATTGCCGGGCGGTCTGCCGGGCAGCAAGCTTGGGCGCAGCGCGCTGGGCCGCCATGGTGGGGGTTGTGCGCACTGGGACACCACAAATCTAGCCAGCAATCGATATGTTACAAATCACCAGTCTTTTTTCCGCTGCAACCTTATGTCTGGCGCTGCCCGGAGTGGCGCTGGCGCAAAATTCGTCACCCGTGAAGGTGGCTAACTTTAAATCGCCGGTAAAACTGGCCTGCGTGGGCGACAGCATCACCCAGGGCGTGGGTGCCGCAGGCGGAATGTCCTGGCCTGAACAAATTGGCAGACTTCTGGGTGAAAAATGGAATGTGAAGAATTTCGGAGTGAGCGGCACCACGCTGCTGCAAAGCGGCGACAGTCCCTATCAGAATCAGGCGGCTTTCAAGAATGCGAAGGAATTTGCACCGGATGTGGTGGTGATTTTGTTAGGAACTAACGACACGAAGCCGCAGAATTGGAAGAACAAGGAGCATTTTGTGAAAGACTACACGGATTTGGTCAATCAATTCGCCAAGCTGCCTAGCAAGCCACGGGTGTACATCTGCTATCCGCCTTACATCGCCGGAGACGGCAACTTCGGCATCAACGAAGCCGGCACCAAGGAGGAGATGCCGTTGGTGGACAAGGTCGCCAAGGCCACCAAGGCCGGGGTGATCGACGTGCACGGAGCCCTCAATGGCAAAGACGCGCTCATTCCAGACAAGGTCCATCCTAACACGGAAGGAGCTACGGAAATTGCCAAAGCCGTGTTCAAGGGTCTCACAGGTGCGTTGCCCAGCACTCCGGCACCCAAGTGAGATGCCGTGGTGGCGGCAGCGGTGCCGCTACTAACCGCCCGAGCTCATTTGGCTTGCTGCGGTCGGGCCGGTGGGGCATCTTCATCAGCAAGCCAGCGCGAGGTGATGCAAGCACTCAACGAACAAGATTGGCCGGGTCTTATCCGGCCCGGCAGCCGGGTCTTCCTCGGCGGAGGAGCCTCGGTGCCTTTTGCCTTGGTGAATTCGATGCTGGCGAAAGCCAGCCACTTCAAGGACATTGAAGTGGTGCATATCCACGGCTTGGGCCCTACCCCGTGGATCGACCCCCGATATGAATCGGTGTTGCGGACGAACTCGTTTTTTCTAACTCCGGCGTTGCGAGACGCGGTGGAGCGGGGTCAGGCGGATTACACCCCTTGCGCCATGTCGGACGTGCCGCTGTTGTTCCGCGATGGAGAGATGCCTCTGGATGTGGCCCTGATCCAAGTGAGTCCAGCCGATGAAAACGGCAACCACTCGCTCGGCGTGAGCGTGGATGTGGTGCAAGCGGCTCTGCGCAATGCCCGCATCGTCATTGCACAAATCAATCCGCGGATGCCTCGAACTGGCGGAGATACTCTGGTGGCGGCCCGTGAGATCGATTATTTCATCGAGCACGAGGCAGAGTTGCCAGAAGCCGTTAGAGGCGTGCTTGATGAGCGTCACTTGAAAATTGGCCGCTATGCGGCGCAACTCATCGAGGATGGATCGACGCTCCAAGTGGGTCTGGGCAACAGTCCGGAGGCGGTGCTGCTGGCCTTGAAGGACCACTGCCAACTCGGAATTCATTCCGGGGTTTTCAATGACGCGCTTATGGAGCTGGTGCGATGCGGGGCGGCCGATCATTCGAAAAAAAACTACCGCCCGGGCAAAATCATTGCCAGCCATGTGATGGGCAGCCGCAAGCTATATGAGTTTGTCGACCGCCATCCGGACGTTGAGCTGCATCCGTCGGATTGGGTGAACGATCCGCACCGCATCGCCCGCAACCACCGCATGGTGGCTATCAACGGGGCTCGCGAGATCGACCTGACAGGGCAAGTGGTGCGTGATTCCAGCGGGCACCGGTTCTATGGTGGCATCGGTGCCTTGGTGGACTTCGTCCGTGGCTCGGGCAAAAGCCGGGATGGCCGACCAATCATTGCACTAACGTCCACGGGCGACGTTGACAACAACTCACGGATTGTCGCAGGGCTGGAATCGGGCAGCGGCGTATGCACGGGGCGGGGTGACGTGCACCATGTGGTCACCGAATACGGGGTGGCCAGTCTCCACGGACGCAGCATTCGTGAGCGGGTGGCACGCTTGGTGGAAATCGCCCATCCGGATCACCGCGAGACGTTGTTAGCCGGGGCTCTGGCCCGGGGGTGGTTGCCACGCTTTTTCACGATGCCGGCCACCTCGCCGGCGGTGTCGGAAGCCGGCCTGGAATCGACTTGGGTGGAATTTCGCGCGGGCCGCTTCCTGTTGCGGCCGCTCCATCCAAGTGATATGTCCACGCTGCAGGAGTTTTTCTATTCGCACGACGAGGAAACCATCCGCCTGCGCTATGGCTATCAACGCGAGCGAATGAGCGGGGAATCCGCATACAAACTCGCCGCCGTCAATCAATCGCGCGACGTGGCGCTGGGTATCTTCACCCTCCGCCATGGCCGCCAACAATTGCGGGCCATCGGTCGCTACTACCTCGATGATAACGGACAACGCGCCGAGGTGGCGTTTGTGGTGCACGAGGCAACCCGGCAGGTCGGGATGGCCGGGTTTTTGTTAGGAGAACTGGCAGTGGTGGCCCAACGCCGCGGCATTGGCGAGTTCTGGGCGAGCGTCTTGCCTAACAATAGAGCCATGGCCCTGGTATTTTCCTCCGCAGGGGGCATAGAAGAGCCCGTGGCCATCGGCGAGGAGCGCAGCTTCAGCATGCCGGTGGCAGGCATCATGGAAGATCGCCAGCGATTTCTGAAACGCAAGCACATCCGCAAGTTTGAACCATGAAGGAAACACGGCAGACAGGGGTGCATTTCTCCGCCGATTACCAACGGCATGACACAGGGCCGGGGCATCCCGAATCGGCGCATCGCTATCGAGTGCTCAGCGAGGCGTTAGAATCGTTGCCGCCGGGGATTGAGCGTGTGGCGTCGGCGCGGCGGGCGACGGTGGCGGAGGTTCTGCTAGTGCATGACCACAGTTATCATGATCTGGTGTACCGCGACACAGAATTGCTGGCGGATTTTCTCCGGACCGGCGACACCGCCATCTGTGAACACAGCTACGATGTGGCGCTGGAGGCGTGCGGAGCCATGCTAACAGCCATCGACACCGTGATGACGGGGAATCTGGCTGGGGTATTTTGCGCGGTGCGACCGCCGGGCCATCATGCCACGGCGAACCGGGGCATGGGATTTTGCGTGTTCAATCATGTGGCAATAGGGGCGCGCTATTTGCAGGCGCGGCATGGATTGAAGCGCATTGCCATCATTGATTGGGATGTGCATCACGGCAATGGCACCGAGGAAATTTTCATTGAGGATCCGGACGTGATGTACGTCTCACTGCACCAAGAACATATCTATCCGTACACCGGGGCTGCCACCACCCACGGCCGTGGTGAGGGTCTCGGGTTGACGCTAAACATTCCGCTGCCGAGCCTTTCTGATGGTTGTCTGGCACTGGCCGCATGGGAGGCGCAGGTGATGCCGGCCTTGGAGGTTTTCCAGCCGGAATTTGTGCTGATTTCAGCTGGATTTGACGCCCGGATGGACGATCCGATCGGTGGCTTGCGCTGGGATGATGAGACGTTTGCGGAACTGACCCGGCGCTGTGTTAGAATCGCCGAGCGCTGGAGCGGCGGGCGCTTGGTATCGGTGTTGGAAGGCGGCTACAATCCTGCGGGACTCGCCTCAGCGGCAGTGGCGCATGTGCTGGCGCTGAGTGAGTGACGACGGGGTGTTGGGGTACCCACTCAGACGCAGTCCTGCCACATATCTTAATCCACTGCTCTGCCGCCATCCTTCACTCTTCGTGTCAAGAAGACGGAAGAGAAGAAGACACAAGCGAAGAAGACATGTCCTAACGACTGCATCCTGAGTATTTCAAGGACTCTAGGCGCTGGCAAGAGAGGCGACATCCCAAGGCGGCAAGCCAAGGCCGGTGGCCAGATCATTGAACTCGGAAACTTCCGCTGCAGTGAAGAGCAAGCCACCGGCGGCATCGGAGCGCTGGCGGGCGTTGGCTTCGAGTTGGCCAGGCAGCAGCGCGGAGGAGTTTCCGTGGCCGAGGACGTCGCCAATCACAGCTGCAAGATTGGCCGCTTGGCTGCGGGCACAGGCGAAATTGCCGCCGGATAGGGCGTCGGGGTGGATGACTTGGAAATAGAAGACCGGGGTATTTTTTTCTCCGGGGCTCAAAATGGGTCGGCCGCGCAGGGTTGGAAGCGAACCGCCAATGAGTCCACCAAATATCTCGTTGATGAGCGAAAGACCGTAGCCCTTGTGAGCCCCAAATGGCAGCAGCGACGCCACAAGATTCGGATCTGTGGTGGGCTGGCCCGCAGCATCCACAGCCGCCCCTGGCGGCAGCGGCTTGCCTTCACGCTTGAGCGCTTGAACCCGGCCCATGGCGACGGTGGAGGTGGCCCAATCGATGACGATGGGAAAGCCGTTAGCCTGGGTGGCAGGGATGCCCCACGAATGGGGGTTGGTGCCGAGAGTCGGAAATTTGCCGCCGAAGGGCACCACTTCGGCAAGGGCGGAGGTGCAGTTGGTGTAAGCGAAGTAGCCGCGCTCGGCCGCCTCCATGACGTATCCCCCACCCCACAGGTAATGAAAGGCATTATCCACGGCGATTTGACCGATGCCGAATTGATCGGCAAGCTCGATGGCACGGTTGATGGCTCGGTAAGCTACAGACTGGCCGAGTTTTTTGTTCGCATTCCAACATTCGGAGGCGGCGAATCGGCTCGGCAACACCTCGATTTGTGCTCCGGGAATGCAGCCACCCACGGCCGATCCGAACAAGTGGTCGAGGTGCAGGGCTTTGAGCGCATGGTGGGTCCGGATGCCGTGGCGGGCGGCTTCGGCAGCGAGCTTGGCCCCCTCGGCCGCCTCCTCGGCAGTGAAACTGCGGGCTTGATAGGCACGAGTGACAAGGTGGTCGTGGGCGGCACGGGGGATGACGAGAAATTCGGACATGATTGCGGGAGTTGAGCCGAACCAGCATGTCAGCCGCCGATCGGATGTCGAGGGCGGAAAAAATATCGGCGGGATCTCAGAAAAAACTTGAAAATATCCAAACTGAGAGTAATTTTGCGCCATATGAAGCAGGCAATCGGTGGAACCAGTTATATTGGAGGGCTGCGGGAGGGGCTAGCCGCCCGCAGGAACATCGGGGTGATGCTGCGGGATGATAGCGTGCTGGAAAACTCGCCCATTGAGGTGATCGCCAAAATCCGTCATGGGCTAGCCATCGGGGAGTTTGCATTTCTAGCGGATTGGCTGGCTAGCACCGAGGATGAATTAGCCCGCTGGCTCAGCATCTCACGCGCCACGCTGCACCGGCGCAAGAAGTCCGGCCAGCTGGATTCCGGAGAAAGCGAGCGCCTCATCCGTGTGGCCCGGCTGATGGCACGTGCCTGCGAGGTATTTGAGTCGGAAGAATCCGCCCGCTCGTGGCTCAAGCGGCCAGCCCTGGCTTTAGCCGGAGAGAGCCCGCTGGTTTTTGCAGATACCGAGGTCGGTGCGCGGGAGGTGGAATACCTGCTAGGCAGGCTCGAGTACGGAGTGCTATCCTAACCTATCGTTGCAGATGTTGGTCTATCGCATCATCAAACCGGCCTTTGCGGCGAGCGCCCTCACTGGCGAAGGAGCCCGGCGCTATGGGGGGCGCTGGAACCCGCCCGGAGTGGCATGCGTTTACGCTACCGGCAGCCGCGCACTGGCGGCTCTGGAACTGCTGGTGCATGCCAGCCCGGAAGGGCTACGCGTGGAGTTTCTCCTGTTGGAAATCGAACTGCCCGACGAGCTCATCGAGACAGGTCTGAGGCCACCAGTCGGCTGGGACAAGCTGCCGGCTGGAGCAAGTTCCCAGGATTTCGGAGCGCACTGGCTGCGCCACCCGCTGGCCCCAGCCAAGGCAGCACTCGCAGTGCCCTCCATCCTCATTCCCGAGGAAACCAACTATCTCATCAACCCACTGCATCCGGCGTGGTCGGACGTGCACATCCGCAAGCTCCGCTGCTTCCGACTTGACCCTCGCCTGAGCACGACGTGAGTTCTATCAAACGATCCCAAGGATCAGTGGGTCCTCATCTATCAAGCCTCAAACCCTTCAGATTGCGGGAGCTTGGTGCATCATCACGCAAGGGGCTAAACGCAGTGCGGGGCCGCCGACCTCCGATCGACGACCCCCCTAGACCGGAGAAAACCCATTAACTCCGGAAATCTTCTCGCCCGCTGCTGAGGCCGCAGCAGTGACAGTCCATCCCTTGTTTCGGGCAGCGCCGTACCGGGTGCAACGAGGTGCTGAAGGCTGATAAAACTATCGGAAATGACTTCATAACGGGCGAATGCATGCACCCTATAAAAATCCCGGCGGTTTGTAACCCATACCTTGGTATATTGATCCCCCACCCTCACACCGGACTTGCGCATGAAGTCATATCACTCGGTGCCTGGGGCGGGTGCTCCCTCGGGATTGAGAAGGATCGTGGTGCCGGGCTGGGTCTTGAGCACCACCCGCGCCCCCTGCAGGGTTGCCAGCTTTTTCCCGTCCTGATAGACATCGACCCCCTTATCAGCCCATGGATTGACAAGGGTGCAGTCGCGGCCGCGTTCACTGGTGATTTTGACGGTTTGGACCACGCCGTTCTTGAGGGCGCTGGAAACCAGAAATGCGCCTTCCGCCCGCAGGTTGAGAAATTTCGCATCCTTGTTTTTTGGCCATACTGGAAACACCCGCAACACCTGGCGATGGCTCATGCATAGCATTTCGTTGATAGTCTCGGGCACCGTGCTGCATTGTTCCGGGTCCTCCGGCAATCCGCTGGATGTCTTGCGCGAGGTGCTCCATAGGTTTGTTAAATTTGTCAGAATTTCGGCAGGGTCGCAACCCACGCGCACAGCTGCCGGATAGTGGCTATTTTCGCCGTTGTCGGCGCTCCACTTGCGGCCCTTGGCATGAACCGTATTGCGAGCGATTTCCAACAATTTGGGATCGTCGTCGAGGCCGAGCACGCCAGCCGGATAGATATGTTGCAGCACGCACGAATTGCCGTCGATCCATTCAGTGCCTTTCTCGGTGTAACGGAAGACCGTGACTCCATCCTTCTCGAAAGTGGGCAGCGGGCTGAGGTTCTTGAGGATATCCTGCCATTTTGCCTGCCTCCCAGCATCCAGCTTCAACTCGCGGCTCATATCCAGAGCGGTTTCAAACAAATTGCGCACCAGGCCGAGCGACATGATGGAATTGACGTCGGCACCGGAATTCTCTTGGATGGAATCGTTCTTAATCACATAACGACCGTCTTCGAAGACCAGAAAATCCTCCCAGAAATTGGCGACCTCCAGCACAAATGGATAGACCTTGGTCGCGTAGGCTTGATCGTAGGTATGGTACCAGCGCATCGACATGTTGACCACGCAGTACACGGCGTTGCATTTCTGGCCGAGGAAGGTGCCCGGGGCGCTGGTTTGAATGCCCTTGGCTCCGATGCCAACCGGATAGTACACGCCTCGGATCTTCATCATGTCCTTGGCAGCCGCACGGCCACGCTCCATGAAGGCGAGCACTGGCGCTTCGAAAGTGTCGGCCTGTGTGAGATGGTTCGATTTGTAGAGGCCGTAAAACTGGGACTGGTAATCGAAATTGAGATGGTAATCGCCTGCCCACCTAGGATCGTCATCAGTGACCGGCAGCCCGAACAGACCCGTGGGAAATTCGGGATCGCGCAAGGCACAGCCGAGCTCGTAATTCGCAGCGTAATATTGCAACTCCAAGAACGGGTCGCTGATCTCCACCAGCGATTGCGCCCAAAACTCACGCCACCACTGGCGGTGATTGTCCAACAATCTAGCAACACCGGCGGCATTGAGGCCGGCGGCCTTCGCCTGAGCGGCGGCCAATGGGTCCTTCGCATCCATTGAACTTTGCAGCGCCAATGCCAACGTCACTTTCTGCCCAGGTTGCAGCGTGAACTTCGGCCCCGGCTGCGACTTGGCCTTCAACGGCGGCGGCCGCTTGGGCGGTGGATTGAGCTGCACCGGCTCCTCCACCGGTTCCAGCCCGGGCAGCGCAGCAGTGCCGCCTATGACACTCAAAACGCTAGCCGCCGCAGTGGGAATTTTCTCGTCGGCAAATGCCTTGGTCGCCCACAACAACCCGTCCTTGTGACCCAATTCCTCCTTGGATCCGCGCCCTGGCGCTGCCCACAACCGGGTTTCCACCTCGACTGGCTTGCCCTCGACAAGCAACTCGACGATGAGAAAATCATCGGTGGCGGCCACCCACGAGCGCATCGTCACGGTGCTTTCACTCTTGCTGAATCGCTCCGTGGTGATCGCCGAATACAACTCCTGCTCCAACAGATACTCAGCTCCAGTCAGCGCCGCAATATTGACTTCCAACCCGCCAAAAAGCCGCGGGCCACCTTGCCGATGACCGTCGCGCAAACGCCAAAAATTGTTTTTGCCAAGCCAGAAGCGTTGGGCTTCGGGCTTGCCGCTGATGACAACGCCGAGGTCTCCGTTACCTAACAATGCGCCATCGACGGTGTCGCGCGAAGGGACGCGCCCCGGCGGTTTGTTCATGACTGTCTTATATTTCGAGACAATCCGCTGGGCCTCGGCTTGGAGGGTGGTCTCCGCTGCGGAGGCCCACGTATAGCCCAACAGGATCTGACTGAGCGCCACCCCGAGTGCCACCGACTTGGTTGATAGTTTTCTACGCATGATTTTGTGGGGATTGTACGCAGCCAGTAGCACAACCTTTCACCCCATGCCCTTCCCTCCGGTGGCGGGCAGTTTCGGCGTCCCTCTGCCATTCGCCCATACGCAGAACAAGGGCAGCCGCTTTGCGACCTGCCCTTGTTCAATTTCCACAGTCAGGGGTGAGATGCCCCTGTGGTTAGCGTGACTATTTGGCTGGTGCCGGTGGCGCATTCAACTGCGCTTTGGCAATCTGTTCAGCGCTCAGACCGAAGCCTTTGAGCACGCCAGTGGCCATCATCACATTGCCAGCTGGATTCATGTGGACACCATCGCCGGTTAGAAGATTGCCCTTCTTATCGGGGCCGGCCTTGGCGATGGCAGCTTGCATATCAGCGTTAAGATCTGCGAGCAGGCATTTCTTATCCTTGGCCAGAGTCCGCAGAAACTCATTGTAAGCCATCAGTTTCTGATTGTTGGGATTGGGCTGGTCCTCACCGATCATCGTAGAGGTGAGAATCATCACCTTGACCCCGGCACTCTGGCACTGCTCGACGATTTTGGTGATGTTTTCCTTGTACTTGTCCAGCGGCACGCCGTTGGCGCCATGCCAAACGTCATTGACGCCGCAGCTCAAGGTCATCCAGTCCGGTTTCTTGCTCAGGACATCCTTTTCAAGCCGACCCAACATATCATTGGACTTGTGGCCGCTGATGCCTGCGGGAATCATGGTGGCCTTTACACCGTTAGCCTCAAGGCCGCGGATGACCAAGGTCACATACCCTTGTGGGCCAACCCCACCTTGGGTGATGGAATCCCCGAGGAAGGCGATTTTCTGCCCGCTGCTGACTGCTATTTCCGCTTGCGCGGCAGTGGCTCCGATCATGCCGATGGCCAAAGCCGCGGCCATCCAATTAATACATTTCTTATTGCTCATCGTTTGTATGGTTTGTTGTTTGGGAGATTGGGGTTGGTCAGGGTTTTTTTGTTAGTTCCTGCATGGCCTCAGCGAACGCCTTGCCCAGGAGGATAAAGAAACGCCCTTCACCATAATAGTGGAAGCCGAGGTTGGAGGTGGCGCGTCCGAGCATCGCCTGCTCGTCCGGGGTGATCGGATCTTTTTTCAAGTCGCGGTCCTTGTTGAGCCAGCCGGCTGTTTTTAGGGCGACCACATCGGGGTTCAGCAAGGGAGCGCTCTCGACGGCTTTGACGTTGCCTTTAAACTCGGCAACCGAATTCATTGAGCGCATCTGATTGCGGATGTCGCCCTGCTTGCCGACCTCATTTTTCGGGCCGTTGACGCCCATGACGCCGACCACCACTTTCATGTCCGGCACCTTGAATTCCTTGCGCACATCCTTGATCAGACAGGTGAGGTTTTTGCCGTACTCAGCCACCGGTTGGCCGCCTTCAATCATATCGTTGAACCCTTGGAACCAAACAAAACCAACGATCTCAAAGCCGGCCTTTTCATCGTAGGCCGGAAAGCGCGTTTTCAGGTTCTTCAAAACGTCGTGGACGCAACCAACCATGCCGCGATACTGGCCACCGAAATCCTCGGCGACACAAGGCACCTTGGTTTTATTCGGACCGGCCTTCGTCGGCATCGGATCGGGCAGCCCGGCGCTGGGCGGCCGAAAATCCTTGTAGAGGCTCTGGCCGCCCGGGGCATACTTGATGAGCAACACTTGGTTGGCAGTGGCCTCGCCGACGTAATAGCCGAATGCGTATTCCGGCCCGATGCAGTGGCCCAGTTTCGAGTAGTCCTTGCGGCCGCCGTAGCCGGGCCCGAGGTCGCCGGAAACGTCGTCACTGGTGACCCAGACGTCCTTGCGTGTGACCAGGTTTTTGCCGTCGGGCTTGAAGGTTTTGAGCAGGGCGGCACGTGCCGGATCCTTGTCCTCGCCTAGAAAATCAATGGTCCGCATGTCAGCCTGGCCATCCATGTTCGACTGACCGGCCAAAATGTAAACCTGAAGCGGGCCCTTGCCCACAGACTGGGCTGCGGAGGAGTCTTGCGCGAAGCCGGCAGAGCCGAGCATCGCCACACATGCGCCAGTGGTGACGGCTGTCTTAAAAATGGAATTTTTCATCGTTGTGGAGGGGGGGGCTGGGTTGAGCAAAGCCCTTCTACTCGCCATTGAGAGAAGCTCTTGCAGCCAGCAACGAAAAAAATATCTTAGTTTGAGGGTGGGGTCGCGATGGCCTGGGCCACCACCCGTCGCTGCGGCCGGTTGATATAGTCGGGCCAAAGCGGGCAATTGAGGTCGATCCAAGTTTTCACGCGCAGCGACTCCTCCTGGGTGAGCTGCACTTGGTAATGGCCAGCTTGGAGCACTTGGAAGAGCCGGCTTTTGAGGGTGCCGAACGTGAGTGGCTCGGCTAGGTGATGGCGCTGCGCATACCCCCAATCGAAGTAATGCACCCAGCCCCGCTCGATGATTGTCCGATAGGATGCCGGGACTCCGTCTCGATCCAGAGTGCCGGCAAGGTTAATCCGGTCCTTGTCCTTCGCGTCATGGCAACTGACGCATTTGGCATCCCAAACCGGCTGCACCACCTTTTCGTAGGCGAAGGGCCCGGCACCCCAGGGCGGTGGCCGGAGTTGGCTAGGCGGGCGTTGCATGGCTAGCGAAACCGCCGTCGAAAGTGGGGGCGCGCTCAGGCGATCCTCGTGACAGCCGATGCAGCCGCGAGTTTCGCCGTCATGGAGTTGGACCACGCTGCGCATCCTCTGGAGCTCGTTGAAGTTCTCGTCAAGCACTTGGAAGTAGAGCACTTTGCCCGCCGGCGCAAAGAAGTTGGCCGAACCATCAGTCTCAACCGGAGCCACGCCCAACACGCCCTTGGCCACATAACTGGGCCATCCCTGCGGACCGCTGACCTTGTCAACTGGCGTGGCGTACCAATCCACAAACGCCTCATGATCCTGCTGGTAAGCGCCGCCAGCCACTTGAAGGAGGTCGGCACGCAGCTCCTGACAGACCCGGATAAATTTCACCTGACCGCGTTGCACCAGTGGTTCAAGCCCCCGATAGACATCGGCGACGACAAACTGGCCTTGGCCGGCAGGCAGCCATTTCGCGGCAGGCATCGGACTCAATACCGGAGGCGCAGCAACTGGCAGCATGGGCATGGGAGCCATGCTGCCCATTTCAGGATCCAGATAGAGCAACTCACGGTTGCCGCGGCGGTCAATCACATACAAACCGAACTTGTCATCGGGGGCATGACTGCACAGGAACAAATCGCGGCTGATCGGATAGGGGTCGCGGAAACAATTCTGGCGCGACCAATTCATGTCGTACTGCGGTGGCACATCGGGAGTGATGCTGGTGACGGCCTTGGGATTGGAGCGGCCCTGTTGGGGATCGATCAAGGCGATAGGCCCGTTCAAATCCCCACCGTGAGAAATGAGCGTGCAAACGATCTCGCTGGTGCCTGGCACTTCATGACCATTGACGTAACAGTTGCTCGTGTTGTTGCCGAGAATGAGTTGCGGATGCGAACCATCCGGGCGGATGGCCCACAGGGTGTGACCGAAGTTTGCGCCTTTGTCGAGGTACTCGGAGCGCGTCCACAGCAGCCGACCGTCGCGCATGAGCGTCGGGGCCCACTCACTCACATTCGCATACGAGAGCGGTTGGATGTCGCTGCCATCCGCTGCCATACGGAACAGCACGAACGCCTGCGGCCGCCAACACAAAAAGCGTGCCTTGCAACGGGTGCTCATGAAGGCCAACCCGCCATCCGGAAGCGGGCAAGGATAATCATCGTGAAACGGGCCATCGGTCATTTGGCGGGCGTCGCTGCCGTCCGCATTCATCCGCCACAGGTGATAATAGTCCTGCTTGCTAGGGCGATAGGCGAACCAGATCGTGCGGGCGTCGCTGGTGAGGACCGGATCGCGTGCCACGCCGTTGCGGGCATCAAACAACGGGGTGAGTTGCGCCCGACCCGGCTCGATACGGCCATTTTCGCTAGGGATTTTGAGCAGGCACACGCCACCACCCGGCGCTCCTTGCGGATCGAACAGATCGCTGTAGTTGTGCGTTGGCTCAAAGGCTTGGCGCTTGACGAAGAGGATTTTCTCCAAGGCTGCCAAATCCGGATCTCGCAGAAACAGCCGGCGTTTGGCCAAGCGAGCCTCAAAGCGGAGAGCAACCAAGGCCTCGGCATGGGTGGCGGGCGAGGCGGCGCGGCGCTGCAAATCCTCGAGTTCCGCTCGTTCAGGGCGGGTGTCGAGCCCGCGTTCGCCGAGCCTCACAATCAGTTCGTCCATCTGCCCCAGCACCCGCAAACAGGAGTCGCCCGCATCCACTTTCCTCACACTCGCGTCCTCCTTCGCAAAGGCATAACGCAATAAATCCGGCTCAGTCAGCGGACCATCCGGGAGCAGGCAGCCATCGTCGAGTTTGGCAACGCTGCGCCAATTCTGCGCATCATCGGAAAGCCGAACCTCAATCGCTCCCGGCATGCGGTCTGAAAATCGGCCCTCGCGATCCCTCGATAACACCACCTTGGAAACCACTCGCGGCCCGGGCAATTCGATCTGCGCCCACTCATTGCGCGAACCCGCAGCAATCCAACTATGCCCGTTGCCGTAAAGCCCATCATTGAGGTGGGCAATCTGATGCATCGCATACCCAGCCAGCAGCGACGATGCCGTGGCTTTGCCACCGTTGCTGGCAAGGGCCAGATTGATTCCGCCCTCAGGCCCATACACCTCCAACTCGTCAAGGCATGGCTCGCCCTGCGAGCGAAGCAGCAGCACCCGTACAAACTTGGCGGATTGCTGGGTAAAACCAATCTCGTTAGGCAACGAGGGACTCAGGGGCAAGCTGGCCGCACAGCCATACGCCGCAGTCAAGACAAGCGCCAAGCCACCAGCGAGGCATCGCCGCAGCGGCAGATCTGTGGCGGGCCCCTTGCTGCTGCGGCATCCTTGATGAGGACGCAGGCAAGAAATCAATTGAGACGTTATGGGTTCCTTGATGTTCATCCTGCCAAGCAGTTTGAACTTTCCACCCACGCCGTCAATCATCATTCCGCCCGCTGACTGATGTCAAAAGGCAATGAGTCCACTCAATCGGCAAGATTATCCACGCGCTGCGCCAATTCGATATCAAGGTTGGTCACCCCTCCCTCGTCATCGGTGGTAAGACGCAAAGTCACCCTGGTGTGCCGTATCCGTATGTCCGGATAATGCTGCGCCTCGTCAGCAATCTCCGCCAAATCATTGACGAAGTCGATGGCGTCCATGAACTCCTCGAACTCCACAGTCCGGGTGATGGCTTTCTTCTCGTACTCCCACTCGGGACATTTTTTCAATGCGGCGGTGAGATCATCTTCATCAAGCAGTTCTGACATGTTGTATTTCGGGGCGGCGGTTCGCGACAAGAATGAGCCCGGCTTTCTCCACTTGGCAAGCGCCCGTTTCAATTTCTTTTGCAAAAATATTTCATCCCGCGTTGCATTGGCTGGGGGGCTTGCTTAAAATCGCCCCATGAAGAAAATTCTGCTGATGTTCATGGTTGCCTTGGTGGCCTCGTCGTGTGTGCCGATCACGCCGCAGACAAGGATCAATCAACATCCGGAAATCTTCGCCGCCCTCCCCCAAAAAGAACGCGACTTGGTCCAGCGCGGTGAACTTGCCAAGGGCATGTCACCGGACGCCGTCATGCTGGCTTGGGGCCCTCCCTCCATGCGTTTTGAAGGCTACCACCAAGGCCGGGCATCGATGCGTTGGGATTACACCGGCGCAACTGCGGTGTATTCAGAGCAATTCTACGGCGTCTACGGCTCCCCCTACGGCGGTCGAGGGTACTACGGGCACTACCCCCACCCGTACTCCGCCTACGCCTTCGGCTTCGCACCTGAGCTCACTTACGTGCCATACCGCAGGGCCAGCGTCTGGTTTGTCAACAACCGGGTGGACGGTTGGGAACGGCTGCACTGATGCGCCACCCCCCCGGGGGTCACTGGACGGCGAGAGCCTCACGAATGGAGGTGCATAGATATTTGAGATTCCCTTCGGTAATGCCGGCCACGTTGATGCGCCCGCCTCCGACGATGTAAATGCTCTTGGCATCCCGCAGAAACTTCACCTGCCCGTCGCTCAAGCCGCTGAACGAAAACATCCCCTTCTGCCGCGCGATAAACGAAAAATCTCCCTCCACCCCATGCCCGGCAAGCCCGGCAACAAACCGCACTCGCGTGGCGGCAATGTGCTCACGCATTGCCGTGAGCTCACCCAACCACTGCTCGCGCAACGCCGGGTCAGTTAGTATCCGGCTCACAATCAGGCCGCCGTGGGCCGGCGGATTGGAGTAATTGACGCGGATGACAATCTCCACGTTGCTGAAGGCACTGCTTGCCACCTGCGAAGTGCCGGCCACCAGAGTGAGCGCGCCAGTGCGGTCCTGATAGAGCCCAAAGTTCTTGGAGAACGAACTGGCGACCAGAAATTCGGGACAAGCTGCGGCAAGCGCCAACACGCCGGCACGGTCGTCCTCGAGTCCATCACCATACCCTTGATAGGCAAAGTCAAGGAACGGCAACCATCCCCGCCGGGCCGCGATCGCAGCGACGATTTGCCACTGCGCAGCGCTGAGGTCCACGCCGCTGGGATTGTGACAGCAGGCATGCAGCAAGACAATATCACCCGCAGGAATTTGCTCGAGCGCCTCCTGCATGCGGGCAAAATCCAGACCGCGGCTGGCAGGATCATAATACGGGTAATCCACCGTGGGGATTCCTGCGGCACCAAACACGCCCTTGTGATTGGCCCAGGTTGGCGAACTCACCCAGACCTTGGCGTTAGGCAAAACCTTCTTCAAAAAGTCCGCTCCTGAGCGCAGCGCCGCGGTTCCTCCCGGAGTGTGCGCCGTGCGTGCCCGGCCGCTGCTGAGAATTTCATGCGTGCCACCGAATATCATCTCCTGCACGCAGCGACCATACTCCGGCGCACCACTGATAGGCATGTACGACTTGGTGGTGGCCGTTTGCAAAATCAACGCCTCGGCCGCTTTCACCGCCGCGAGAATAGGCGTGTTGCCAGATGCGTCCTTATAGACACCCACTCCCAAATTCACCTTGAGTGGATTCGGGTCGCTTTTCCAAGCATCAGTTAGGCCGAGGATCGAGTCGGGTGGCGCGGGCAGGATGGTATCGAACATGGTGCGCGGTTCTTCGGCGCGGCGACCGCCAAAGTAAAGCGCAAAATCCAACAGTCAGCCCCCGGCACAAAAAAAATGGACGGGAGGCCCGGGGGCCTCCCGCCAATCACGAAACACTGTGGCAACTTGCAAACACGCCGCAGCGCGTCTTCCCGTTGCCCGGTGCCTGGATTATCACTTCTTCGCGGCTTTCTTGGCGGCCTTCTTTGCCACCTTCTTCGCCGGGGCTTTCTTCACCGCCGATTTTGCCACCTTCTTCGCCGGGGCCTTCTTGGCTGCTACCTTCTTGGCAGCGGCCTTTTTGGCTGGCGCGGCTTTCTTCACGGCAGCAGCCTTCTTAGCTGGCGCAGCCTTCTTGGCCGGCGCTGCTTTCTTCGCTACTGTCTTCTTGGCGACTTTCTTGGCTGGCGCCTTCTTGGCGCTGTTAGCCACCTTCTTCGCCGCTTTCTTCGCTGCCTTCTTGGCTGGGGCTTTCTTCACCGCAGCCTTCTTGGCCGGGGCTTTCTTCACCGCAGCCTTTTTGGCAGGGGCCTTTGTCGCCACTACTTTCTTGGCAGCTGCCTTTTTGGCCGGGGCCTTCTTCGCAACTTGTTTCACCGCTTTCTTCGCAGTCTTAGCTGCGACCTTCTTTGCTGTTTTTTTTGCAGCCATGGTTGTGTGTTGTTCGAGTTTTAGTTCGATGTTTGTTTTCTCGTCCGGCGTCAACATACCGGTGGAGAGGATTGCGAGAACGGCCTCTTCAAGGCGCCCTCCAAAAGTGTTAGCAACAAACGCAGCAGTGGCTTGCCGGATCACTTGCTCACGCGGACATGCCGGTTCATACACATGAGCCCGGCCCACCGGCGTGCGCTTGACGAGCTTCTTATGCTCGAGGTTTTGCATCACGGTGAGCACTGTTGTGTAGGCGCGCACCTTGCCATCCAGCATCTGCTCATGGATCTGCGCTACCGTCGAAGGTCCGAGGTGCCACAGCACCGTTAGGGCTTGCAGTTCAAGATTGGTGGGGTGTGCGATGTTCGCCATGCTCAATGTCTCTCGTTGCTTGCGCAAAGATCAACATTGTTTAAGAAAGCCGTCAAGTAATAATGTCCCGAATTGAAAGAAAAATTTAATTTCTATTTTTTAAAATTATTCAATTACTATGTGGGTCGTACTTGAGGCATCAGTGCTTATTTTGGCTAGAGCCGAGAGGGGGTCGGTGGATGGCCGGGTTGACTTTGAGCAAAGCGAGCCAGAGTGCGTCATCCGAGGGAGAACCGTTAAAAAGCACGCGTCCGTCGTTGGCGACGAGAACCATAGTGGGCAGATCCAGGACGCGCAATTCGCGGCTAACCGGATGGCTTGCATGATCGGCGAGCCAAGCACCCGGGGGTTTTTCACCGAGCACCTTAAGGGAGCTGCGGGCGTCGCTGAGAAGTTTGGGGGAAGCTGGCGGCAGGAATGAGGCGACCGCAATATTGTTAGCCAAAAGCACCTTAGCGGTGACGCCGAACCCGGGCATGGAAGCCTCACACTCCTCACTCCATGGTGACCAGAAATGCAGCAGCAGCGCCTGGTTGTTTCCGAGAAGATTTTTTAGAGTTTTGGGTTGATCTGAGTTGATTGTTATAAACTGTGCGGCAAAGTCGATTTTGATAGAGCGCATGGCCTCATCCAGATGCACTCGCTCGATGTGCGGGGCGAAGGCAGCTGCCTGTCGGGGGCTGAGCCAAAACGCCTCGGTGATGTGTTGTTTGAAAGCGGGTTTATCTCCCTGATTGAGGGCGGCGATGGCCTCTACGTATTCGTTGACGGCGAGCCAATCCTCTTTGCAGGCGAAGGTTTTGGACTCATCGATATTGAAGTTGGCGCGGCGCTTGATGAACTCAGGCAGCAGCGCGCCGATGGCCGCATCATCGTGCCGATCCACCAGATAGAGGAAGCGGGCCTCAAGGATGACTTGTTCGCTCACTCCTTGTTTGCGTGCCTCATCGATGGCTGCTTGCAGCGCTTCGGGAGACTTGCGCTCGGCGAGCAGATGCTCAAGCGCTGCTTCGCGTGGCGTCGGAGTGGCGGCTCTTGGCGCGGCAGGCCGCGGCTTTTTTTCTGCGGCATCCAGCGAAGCGGTGCCACAGACGATGAGCAAGAGAGCAGCAACGGAACCACGCATGATGAAACGGGAACGCGCCGAGAGCACGCAAGCCACCGGCGCGGATGAAAAACAAATCAATGGGCAGGGATGATCATCTTCTTGCCAAGCACCACGGTGTCGTTGGTCATGTTGTTGGCTTTCTTGATCGCGGCGATGGAAACTTTGAATTTGTTAGCGATTCGCGTGAGGTTGTCATTGGCCACGACGGTGTAAACGGTTGCGCCGTGGCCGGTTTCTGCAGGAGTGGTGGCAGGCCGTCCCGATGTAGTTAGAGTTGGTGGTACCACCGCATCCGGATTGACTGGGGCGGTGCCGCTCTCTTGATAAGCTGGGGGCGTGTCGTATGTCGGATTGGCTGGCAACCCGGGAACATTGACGGCGGTGCCTGGCTGGCTGGTAACGGGACGCTGAGTGTCGTAATCGTTCTTCTGATTGGCACAGGAAACGAGGGCAACGGCAAGCGACGAGGCGAGGAATAAACGGGCGGACTTCATGATGATGATGATGATGATGATGAGATGAGCAGGTTGATTGGCAACTTGAAAAGGTGGCCGCTCATGGAGTTGCGCTTCGCCTCTCTCACGCTGCCAACTTTCGGTGACGCGTGCAGCTTAATCAAATCAGCTCAGAAGGAAATCGAAAAAATTCGTTGGCGGCCAGATTCGTGTGTGCAGCGAGGGCGGCGAGTGACTCATTGCGCAGCGTGGCGATACACTCTGCGGTGTGACGCATCATCGCCGGTTCGTTGCGTTGGCCACGATGCGGCTCGGGTGCCAGATAGGGCGAATCCGTTTCTAACAAAAATGTTCCAGCGGGGCATTGAGCGATGGTGTGGCGGATATCGCGGGCATTTTTGAACGTGCTCACCCCGCCAAATGCCAGCAGGCCGCCGCACTCGAGCACTCGTTGGGCGTTGGACCAAGAGCCGATGAAACAATGGAAGATGGCGCGCACCGCGTGATGAAAGTCGGCGTAGATGGCCACTGCATCTTCAAACGAATCGGTGCCGCTGCGGTCTCGGGTATGGATAACCACGTTGAGTTTGGCGGCAGCGGCGAGCTCGAAGTGTTGGCGCAGGAGGCTGCGCTGACGTTCGCGGAAGGCGTCTTCCTCCCAGCCATCTGGTGGGGCATGAAAGTAGTCGAGGCCGGTCTCACCAATCGCACACACTCGCGGATCACTGACGAAGGTGGCGAGTTGAGTGGTGGCATCGTCCGGGGCATGATGGACGTCGCAGGGATGAATCCCGATGCAAGCATGAATGCCCGGACGTTTTGCGAGTGTCAGATTGGCCTGCAAATCTTCGAGTGAGGTGGCAAGAGTGACCATGCGGGTGACTCCTGCGGCATGCGCCCGGTCAATGATCTCGGGAATTTCCTCAGCGGCAAAACGATGCGAGGCAAGATGGCAGTGAGTGTCGGTAAGCATCGGGGAAGACTCAAGACTCCAAGACGCAAGACTGCAAGACAGAAGATCGCTATGCTGCAAGGCATCTCGTTCAATACTGTTGCCTCCAACACTCGGTAGTTTCTACTGGCTAGGTTTTGAAACATCAGATCTGAGGTGGATTGTGGAGATGACATCGATCACACATTATTGCAAAGGTGAAGGACTGGTTCCCAGACTCCAGAATGGCGTGCAACGCGCAGCTATCTGCCCGTTTCGATTTGGAGCGCTGCGAGCAAGGCCTGGACCTTTGAGAAGTCCTTGATGCCGGGCGACAATTCGGCACCGGAGGCCACGTCCAGCGCGGCAGGGCTCACATGGCTGGCAGCCACCGCAGCGTTGTCCGGCACGATGCCACCGGCAAGAATGAGCGGCAACCCTGGATGTTGTTCACCAAAAACTTTGGCTACATTCCAATCAAATACCTCACCAGTGCCTCCATAAATGCCGGGCGCATGCGCATCTAGCAAAATTGCCGCGGCTCCATAGCTGCCCGCATGCACCAGATCGGCACGGGTGGTGACGCCGATGGCCTTGATGAAAGGAATGTTAGCACTGCGATAGGCCTCGGCATCAGCGGGTGCCTCATCACCATGCAATTGAATGACGTCGAGAAGCCCGTCGCGCATCAGCCGCAGTGGCAGCTCCACCGGCGCGTTGACGAACACACCCACACGGAGAATTTTACCGGCAATTTCCAGCAACCAAGCGGCATCAGCCGGTGGCAGGTATCGTTTGGAACCGGACCAAAAATTGATACCGAGCGCGTGGACGCCGAGAGTGATGAGTTGCGCGGCGTCGCGGTGACGAGTGACTCCGCAGATTTTCAGCGAGACACTGGCAGGATCGAGGAAGCGTTGAAGACACGTCACGGCGGCAGGCTAGCGCATTTTTCCCAGTTTGGAACTTGGAACTTGCCCCTGAGTGCTTTCTTCTGGGGCTGTGGACGCCATTCGGATTCGCGGAGCCCGCCAGCACAACCTTCGGAACATCGACGTCGATATTCCGCGCGGCCAACTCGTGGTCATCACCGGGCCTAGCGGCTCGGGCAAATCGTCCCTCGCCTTTCACACGTTATATGCCGAAGGCCAGCGCCGCTACGTCGAATCCCTGTCGGTGTACGCCCGGCAATTTCTTGATCAGTTAGATAAACCCGACGTCGATGCCATCGAGGGACTCAGCCCGGCCATCGCCATCGAGCAACGCGGTGGCGGTCTCAACCCGCGCTCGACGGTGGCCACCGCCACCGAGATTTACGATTACCTGCGGGTGCTGTGGGCTGCTGCAGGCGTTCCGCATGATCCGCTAACCGGCGAGCGCTTGCAACGCATGAGCGCTGCGGATATCGTCAATGAACTCGCTGCACTGGCAGAAGGCTGCAAAGTGGTGTTGCTGGCACCGCTGCCGATCGAGGAAACTGCGGAGCCCGCACGCCTGCTCGCCGACTTGCAGCGGCAAGGATACATCCGGGTTCGGGTGGCCGGCGAGGTCTTGGAAATTGAGGAGGCCGCCAGAGCCTGGCCGGAACAACCCGGCAATGTGGAAATTGTGGTGGACCGCTTTGCGATTCGTGCAGGGGTGGCCTCGCGCTTGGCCGACTCCGTGGAAACGGCGCTGCGCCTGTGCGGCAGCGAAGCCCGCGCCGCTATCCAAGCTCCGGGTAGCGACCTCTGGCGCGACGTTTCCTTCCAAACCTCCTATCGCAATCCGCGCACCGGCTTTATCGTCGGCGAACTCTCACCCAAATATTTTTCCTTCAACTCCCACCTCGGGGCCTGCCCGACTTGTGAGGGCCTGGGTACCGAAATGTTTTGTGATGCAAACATGCCTAAAGGCACCACGGCACATCGACCATGCCACGTCTGCAATGGCCTGCGCCTCCAACCGGCTTGGCTGGCCGTACGCATCGAGGGAAACTCAAACCGCTGGTTAGGCATCCAGGATTTTTGCGCACTAACAGTCGCCGACGCCCTGACCTGGCTCGATGGATTCAAGCCGGACCCCGCCAAGGCCGCCGTCTGTCACCGCCTCGCCGCCGACGTACGCAGCCGTCTGGCGTTTCTCAAAGAGGTGGGCTTGGATTATCTAACACTTGAACGAAGCAGCACCACACTTGCCGGCGGCGAGGCGCAACGCATCCGTCTGGCCACCCAACTGGGCGCGGGCCTCTCCGGCGTGATCTATGTGTTAGATGAACCGAGCATCGGCTTGCATGCCGCAGACACCGCACGCCTGATCGGTGCGCTGACCCGCTTGCGTGATCTTGGCAACACGGTGGTGGTGGTGGAACACGATGAGGAAATCATCCGGGCCGCCAATCATGTCATCGATCTGGGACCCGGCGCAGGCGCTGCCGGCGGCCAACTGATGGGTGCCGGCCCGCCTACGCTGATTGATTCCCCCACCGGGCTGTGGTTGCGGGGCGAAGTGGAAATGCCGGTTAGAATCCGGCCCGTCGGCCCGCCGCCAGGCAGATTGGTGGTGCGCGGCGCACGCCACCACAACTTGCACAACCTTGATGTGGCAATTCCGTTAGGCCGATTGGTATGTCTGTGCGGACCGAGCGGCAGCGGCAAGTCCACCCTAGCCAATGAGATCCTTCACCGCTCTCTCGTCCGGCATTTCACCGGTAGCGGCGAAACTCCCGGTACCCACGAGCGCATCGATGGGCTTGAGTTGTTAGAAAAATGTGTGGTGGCCGACCAATCGCCGATTGGCCGCAGCCCGCGCTCCAATCCGGCGACGTTTACCGGCGCGTTTGATCTGGTGCGCGAGTTGTTCACCAAACTCCCTCTATCAAAACAGCGCGGTTACGGGCCGGGCCGTTTCAGTTTCAATGCAACGGGTGGGCGTTGCGAGCGCTGCCAGGGCAACGGCCGGCTCAAGATTGAGATGCATTTTTTACCCGACGCTTGGGTGGCGTGTCCGGCATGCAACGGCAAGCGTTTCAACCGCGAAACCCTCGAAGTCACCTACAAGGGGCAATCGATCTCCGGTGTCCTTGAGTTATCCGTCAGCGAAGCACGCCAGATGTTCCGGCCAATTCCCAAACTGCACCGCATTCTCGAGATTCTGGAAGACCTCGGCCTCGGCTACCTCCAGCTCGGCCAGGCCGCTAACACCCTGTCCGGCGGCGAAGCCCAACGCCTCAAACTCGCAGTCGAACTCGCCCGTCCCCAGGCACCCCACACGCTCTATCTCTTTGACGAACCCACCACCGGCCTGCACTTCGGTGACGTCCAACGCCTGCTCACCGCGCTTTTCCGCCTGCGTGATGCCGGCCACAGCGTGCTAGTCATCGAGCATCACCTCGACGTCATCGCCGCCGCCGACTGGGTCATCGAACTCGGCCCCGGCGGCGGGATCCACGGCGGCCAACTCGTGGCAGAGGGGCCGCCAGAATCGTTAGAAGCAGTCGCAGCTTCCCCCACCGGCAGAGCGCTCGTCCGCCACCTGCGGTCCCAGTAGATCCGGACGGTTGGCGCGGGTGCGGGCCAACGCCTGCTGGTGTTTCCACTCAGCGATCTTGCCGTGATGGCCGGACACTAACACATCCGGCACACGCATCCCGCAATACTCGATCGGCCGGGTGTAGCTCGGCGCTTCCAGCAAATTCGGGTCGGAAAACGATTCATCCTCCGGCGAGCGAGCGTCACCCAGAGCGCCCGGCAACAGCCGGATAATGGCATCACACACGACCGCCGCAGCCACAGCACCGTTGGTTAATACATAATCACCGATGGATAGCTCCAGATCCACCAGCGCATCAATCACCCGCTGATCCACCCCCTCATAGTGACCACACAGAATCAACAGATGCGCCTCCGCAGCTAACTCCCGGGCCAGCGCTTGCTTGAAGGGCCTGCCTTGGGGTGTCATCAGCAGCACCCGCGTGTTCGGCCCGCGAAGCGCCGCCACCGCTGCAAACAACGGTTCCGGCTGCAACACCATCCCCGGCCCCCCACCGCAGGGCGAATCATCCACCCGCCGATGCTTGTCCACCGACCAATCCCGCAACTGATGCGCCCTCACCTCGACGACGCCTGCGGCCCGCGCCCGCTGAATGATCGAATCACTCAGGGGGGCGAGGGCCACCTCTGGAAACAACGTCACAATGTCAATGCGCATGCCCAAACCTGTCTCATCCCGAAGTACATGGGAATTGAAAAATTCCTCGGCCGCAGCCTATCAACCCGCGCCGCTTTCTCAGGATCGACTGCAATCTCATGTGAAATTTCGGAACCGTATGGGGCCAGACAGCTGCATTCCGGTTTGACGAACGGCCTGCTAAAGTCCATAGCTCTCCGCGATGTCATCGCCCAAACATGTGCTATTTGTTTGCACCGGAAACACCTGCCGCAGTCCTCTGGCCGAAGGACTGTTCCGCAAGGCCGTCGAAGCACGCGGCGATTACCGCGTCAGCTCCGCCGGAGTGGCAGCCTCACGCGGCGAACCCGCCAGCCGGGATACCACCGCAGTGCTCAAAAAGCGTGGACTGCGTTTGGAGCAATTCGCCAGCCGACCGGTATCCACAGATGTGTTGGACGAGGCAACACACGTGTTTGCGATGACCCAAAGCCATATCGATGCGCTGGAGCGCCGGTTTCCTCAACACGCAACAAAATTTTATTTGGTGTGTGAATTTGCCGACATTTCTGGTCAGGGTCCCGGAGTGGATGTGCCGGATCCGATAGGGATGGGGCGGGCGGCGTATGAGGAGGCGGCGAAGGTATTGGAGCAAGCCATTCCGACGCTCATTGCGTACATCGACCAGACATGGGGGAAATAGGGGTCAGATCATGCCGAGCTTCATGCGACCTTCTTCGGAGATCATTTCCTGATTCCATGCCGGATCCCACACGAGTTCCACCCGGGCGTCGTCAATCCCGTCGATCATCATGATTTTCGCCTGGGCGTCTGCGGCAATCACGGGTCCCATGCCACAACCAGGCGCGGTGAGCGTCATTTTGACCGAAGCGATGGTTTGGCCGCCGACTTCTTCCAGCAGGCAGTCATAGACCAAGCCGAGATTGACGATGTCCACCGGGATTTCCGGGTCATAGACGCTCTTGAGCTGGGCCCACACCTGATCCTCCAAGGGCGCGTCACTGATCCGGACGGCGGCTTCCCGCTTGCGACTTTCCGCCTCGAGGTCGATGCCGAGGGCGTCTGCATCGCTCGCTGGGATGCGTGCCAATCCTTGGGAAGTGGCCACGGTAAAGGTGCCGCCGAGCCGCTGGGTGATATAAACCGGGGTGCCCAGAGGTAGTGTGACGGAGTCACCGCTAGGGATTTGAATGGCGGTGACTTCGCGCGTCAGTGTGATTTCTTCATGCATGCGGCAGCAGTAAAGGCCAGCCCTGCCCATGGCGCAAGGGCGAGTTTAGCGGACTCAGGAGCTACAGGCCGCTCTTTTGAATCAAGGCCCGCAATTGCTGCTGAAACTCTTGGATATCCTCCTGGGTCGGCCGGTATCCCGCAGTGTCGGGATCCAATCCCGGTCGGCCGCTTTGATCAAGCATCCACACTCCGGTTTCGCCATCGCTGAAGGTGACCCGGCCGCTGACCAAGGCACCGGGCAGGGCGAGGTGATCCATCGTCACGGAAACCGCTCCGGTAGGCACCGGGGTGGCGGGAGTCGCCTTGATTTCCACGGGTTTAGGAGTTTCCTGGAGTTCCAGGCCGAGGTCAAGAACGAGCATCCGCGTCTCCATATAGGTGATCCCAAGCTGGAAATCCTCCTTGAGGCGGCGTTGCAGGTCGGACATGGTGGCCCCATCGCCCGCCCATTGGACAAGGGTGGCTTTCTGCTCGGTGGTGAGTTGGCTGGCGCTGAACATGCCCCTTTTGTGAACGATGCCAGCAAATTGCCAAGCCTCAAGAATGAAAATTTTCGGCAAACCTGCGCCATGACCGTTGATTCAGCGGTGACTATCTCATGAATGAGCTCACCGGAGGGCTTGCTCGACCCGCATGATTCAGCGGATGTTCCATTTCAGAAACCTTGGCGAATAGCAAATATTCGGCGCATCCTGGATCAGGGATCAGGGATCAGGAGGCGAGGATGGCGCTGAAGTTCTTTTGGAGGGGATTGGATCATTCACAGCTTCAACACCCCGCCGCGCGTTCCACCGAGGACAGTGGCACCAACGATCGATGTCGTCAGAAACACCATTGACCAGACCCCGAGTGCTGCGGCCAATTCGGTGCCATTGCCGAGGGTCCCTAACAGCGTGTAAATAGCCTTGGTGATGGGGAAATGTTGGGTTTTCTGAGCCAAAATGAGACTATCGCTGACCTCCATCATCGCAAATGCAAAGGCAAGAATGGCCCCGGCAACGAGGTTGGCGGTGATGAGCGGCAGGGCAATGCGGCGCAACACTCGCGCCGGACTGGCCCCCAGCGAGCTGGCGGCTTCCTCAAGGGCTGGATTGCTTTGTTGGAGACCAGCCACCGCCGCACGCACCACATAGGGCAGACGCCGGATGGCATAGGCAATTGCCAATAACAGGAACGGACTGCCGCCCGCACCTATCAGGCAATGAAACACCTTGCCTTCCTGCGAGAGCGCCAAATAACCAAAGGCCATCACGAGACCGGGCACCGCTAGGGGCAACATCACCAGCGCATCGAGCCAACCGCGGCAGCGCAGGTCTGAGCGCTCCACCACCCACGCCACCGCCAGGCCGCAAACCAGGGCTAACAAGGTGGCACTGCCCGCATAAAGGAGGCTGTTGTGGATGGACGGCACCACCAAACCATTGCCGAGGGCCTCAAAGTAATGGTGAAAGGTGAATTGCTCGGGCAGAATCGTGCCATACCAGCGCCCCGCTACCGACAACAACAGGACTCCGAGGTGCGGCATCACTGCCAGCACAAATACCCCCAAGAACAGCGCCGAACAAGCCGCCGCCCGCCAAGGTCCACAGCGCGCAGCACTGGCCCGCCCCTGCGGCCGTGGCGTGCTACCGTGGCGGGAACTGCCGACGGCCCACTTTGAGAGGACAAACACGCCGATGGCCACCAGCAGCAAAATGGCGCTTAGAGCGTAAGGCAGCGGGTTCTTATCGAGCCCCTTGATGCCATCGAAAATCTGCACCGGTGCCACCCGCGCATAGTCGAAAACCAACGGAACGCCCAGTTCTGTGAAGGCCCAAATGAAAACAATGGCAGCTCCGGCAAACACCCCAGGCATCGTCAGCGGCAGCGTCACGCGCCAAAACCGCTTCCACGGCGGACAACCGAGGTTTTGGGCTGCCTGCTCCAAAGTTGGATCGAGCTTGACCAGTGCGGCGGCTATGTTGAGATAAAGAATCGGGTAAAGATGCAACGCGTTCATCGCAATGATCCCAAAAAAGCGCCCGTTTGCCAGCCAGTCATAGGGCACCCGCACATCCATTGCGCCTAACCAGATAAGCAGGGCATTGAGCGCACCATTGCAGCCGAGCAGTTGCTTGATGCCCACAGCACCAACAAATGGCGGCAGGATTAACGGCGCGAGCACCAGCACGCCTAACACGCGTTTCCCGGCAAACTCAAACCTCTGACCGACCAACGCCAGTGGCATGGCAATGAACAGGCTGGCCATGGTGCTGGTGACCCCGAGAACCAGCGCGTTGATCAGGCCTTCCTGATAGATCGGGTTGCGCAACACCATGCTGATAAATTCGAGCGTGAAAAAAGCCGTGCCATCCGCCCGGTGACCTTCAAACGCCTGCCTGAGAACCATCCACGCCGGAAATAGGAAAAACACCGCCAGCAGCAGGCTGGTAATGGATGTTAGAAAAATGGCAGTGCGGCGTTTCATGGGGAATATTTGCGGGCCATAGCCGCAGCCTTGTGGTAATTGGCGCGGAAACCTGCGCCCAATGCGGCAGCCCGTGCCTCGGCCCGCAATGGATCCGAGCTGTCTAACTCCGCATCGCCCTTGCCACAGTTAGCGTAGGGAATTTGCGACACATCGGCAAACACTGCCAACGCATCCGCCGGCATGTCCGCTGCGATGAGCGCCCGCCAAGCGGTTTTCATTTCCTCGTGGGAGTCAATACACATGACCCTCACCAACTGCCGCAAGGTGTTGAAGGCGGCCCCGGTGAGTTCACGCTGATAGGTCAGATTCCCCTGTTCTGCGTATGGATTGATCTCCGGCATCGTCGAGTTAGCAAGATTCGCCGGGGTATAGACATCCTTGCGGATCGGCGTCCGATGCAGCGCCCGGTCGCGCGGACCGCCAGGGCTGCCGGGCCGGCCAAACCACAGCGTCTGCCCCTGCTCACTGAGGCAAAATTCGACAAATGCCTGGGCCAGTTTTGGGCTGGGCGCCCCTTGCAGCACTCCCACCGGATCAGCGCTGAGAGTCGTTCCACCAACCGGTGCGCGCCACACCACCCGAGGCCTGCCGTCGCGGGTCTTGAGTTCGGCGGCGTATGAGCGCCCATAGAAATCAATGCACATACCTGCCGCCGCGTTGCCTTGGCCCACGTCCAATGGGATTTTCGAAGAACTATCGGTGAAATATCGAGCGTTGGCCGCCATCCGCTGGATCAGTCGCAGGCCGTTGGCCCAACCGAGCGCCAGAGCGGCGTCTCGACCAAGCGTTGGATCGGCCAGAGCCCGCTGCATCTGGTCCTGGACGAGAAGCTCGAATGAGCGGGCAACTGCACCACTCTTGGTGGGATCGGCCAAAGCGATGGCTCCCGCATACCGGGGGTCACCCAGATCGTCCCAACGCTTGGGGGCTGCCAGCTGCAAGCGCTTGAGCACATCCGGATTGTAACATATCCCAAACTGCGACAAACAAGTCCCCACCCAGACGTGATCAGCTGAAAAGAAGCGCTCGCCGCAAACGATTTCATCGATCGGTTCGCCCGGCCCAAACCAGTCCGGATGCCCGCTAAAAACCTCCAGTGCAACCAGCCGTCCACGTTTTGCCTGACTTGAAAAATCCGGTTCGCCGCCGCCAAACAGCACGTCCACGCCGATCCCAGCCCGCCCGGTTTCGCTGGCCGCTTTGAAGCCCGCATCCAACACCATCCGGATCTCGGAGGTCCCCCCGGGTGTCCGCCAATCCACATACACACTGCGCCCACACCGATCCTTCCAGTACCTCGCAAACCCCTCCCCCAACTCCTGACGCAGCGTCTCATTGTGCGGACTGAGAATCACCAAGTGATCATCGGCAGCACCCGCCGAGGCACTGCTGCCGCCCTGCTGCAGTGCCAGCGGCAGCGCCACAATCAGCGCTAACAAGCCAAAAACAATCAGTATCCGGGTTTTCAGAGAGCGGGAGAGGTTATTGGAGGGAAATACATCATGGGTCTGACGGGGCAAATATCTAATAACTCCTATCCTGCGAGTTCGGGGCTTGCGTCTGCTGCAGCACCAATACGTCCTCCGGCCGGACGTGCAGCCGCAGGCTCACCTCACCCGGTAAATGGATTTGCCAAGGATTGATTTCCACCACCTGTTGGCGGCCTGCTGCGGTGTCTATCCAATATTGAATGCGCTGGCCCAAATAGTTGCGCTCAGCGAGACTGCCGCCTATCACATTGTCTCCCGCCTGCCCACTCAGCCGCCATGCCTCCGGCCGAATCGAAACCTGCACAGCTGCCCCCACCTGCGGCCGCCACTCCGGATCACTTAGCCGTCCGTTCAGCGACCCGGCTGCAGTGGCAACAGTGACGGCTTGCCCATCCGTCGCTTGGACCGTGGCTGCGATCAAGTTGGTTTCCCCTATGAAACTTGCCACATTGGCGCTATGCGGCGTCCGGTAGATCGCCTCCGGCGTGCCAATCTGAGCGATCCGGCCGTGAATGAGAATTGCCATCCGGTCGGCCATCGACAAGGCTTCTTCCTGGTCGTGGGTGACGTAAATAGCCGTCAGTCCGTGGCTTTTTACCAAGCGGCGGATCTCAAAACGCATCTCAAGACGCAACTGGGCGTCCAAATTCGACAGCGGTTCGTCCAGCAGCAAGCACCTGGGTTTGACCACCAATGCACGAGCCAGGGCGACGCGTTGCTGCTGCCCGCCGGACATTTGATCGATCGCGCGCTGGCCAAAACCCGCCAGCTGGACCAATTCCAGAGCCTCCTCAACCCGACGTTTCATCTCCGCTTTGGCAACTCGCCGCTCCTCCAGCCCAAAGGCAATATTTTGGGCCACGTTCAGGTGTGGCCACAGCGCGTAACTTTGAAATACCAGCGCCGTCTCGCGCTTGTGGGGTGCCACCCCCGTCACATCCCGCTCGCCAAAGCGAATCACCCCGCTCTCAGCGGTTTCCAACCCCGCGATACACCGCAGCAGCGTGCTCTTGCCACAGCCCGACGGACCCAGCAAAAAAAATAACTCGCCGGCTTCAATCCGCAGGCTCACCCCGTCTAGGGCGACGATTTTCCCGAAGGATTTAACAAGGTTTTCCGTGCTGATGGTTTCCATGACGGGGGGCGGCCACCATCGTCCAACACTCCGCTGCGGATGCAAGCCGCAAGCCTCAGAATCTTTTTTTCGTCTCCATCGAAGAATTTCTTGCCAAGTCCCCTCCCCCAACGTATCAAAGCCCCCTCACCCAACCGAATGCTCGGATGGCGGAATTGGTAGACGCGCTAGACTAAGGATCTAGTAGGGAAACCTGTGGAGGTTCGAGTCCTCTTTCGAGCACTTCTTATTGATAATCAAAGAGTTCCGATGCTGTAAGGTGTCGGAATTTTTCGTTAGGAAATTCTGCTAGTTCCCAAATTGTTCCCAATCCTGCCGAATGCGTATCAGGAAAGTCGCTAGAGATGCTGTGGCCCTGGGTTTTTGAAATTGTACGCGGTGTGTGCCCGGTGCCTCTGAGTGACCTGCCTGTGGCCCAGAGACAGGTGACGGGTGGCTCTAACCTCCCTCCGCTCGCAGAGCGGCAGGAAGCAATTAGGGAGGTGCCTAGAAGGGAAATAGAAGTGGGACATTGTATCAGCAATGTCCCACTTTCCCTGCAAGAGCGGTAAGTGCCTGAACCCGGTCAAACCGGACGATTCTCTGCGATTGGATAACCGGCTTGATGATTCCGCGCCTGATCCAGTTCCTAACGGTTTGGGGCGTGACGTTCGCGAGTTGCGCGAAGGTCAGCGGGCTGTCCAGTGGTGTTTGCTTGGCGCTCGGTGCGTCTAATGTGTTTTGCATGGCGGTGCCAGTCTATGCCTGTTAGCCGCCTCGTGCGAAGGGGATTCTCTGGCGACCAACCCTAGTTTGCTTCGTGTCGCCGTGGGTGCATCGGTTCCTGCCGGAGAGTCGATTCCATTGCCGGGATGTCCTTTCATGTTGTTGCGCGGTGCATTGCCCCCCCCCGGCTTCCAAATAGGTCTGCACTCCGATCTTATCAGGCGAAATCCGTGATCACCCACAAAGGCCAAGGCACAGAAGACGACGCAGAATACCGCTGATTGGCATAGAATTGCCTTGCTGGGGCGTTCCGGGAGTCGCTAGCTTCCGGCCATGTCACGATACTTGGAAGAAGGTTTGTCAGACCTGAGATCGACCTGCGGCATCGTGTGGATTGGGTCAGCTTTCCTCGGCGGTTCTTACTCCGACCTTTCAGGTCGGCTGATGGAGGGGTCCCTCCTCAGGCTCATGGACGGCACCACACGGGCCAGCCCTTCGCCCACGGTGGATTCCGGCTCCTAATCCTTCGCAACGCACCTAATACCGCGACCATGTTATCCTTTGCACCCGGAGCCCGTGTAGTGATTCGCGACGAGGAATGGCTCGTCCGCCGGGTCGATCCATCCACAGACGGCGGCTGGCTTCTCAGCTGCGACGGCGTCTCCGATCTGGTTCGCGGGCGGTCCTCGCTTTTTCTGACCCAACTGGAGGGCGAGGATCGCATCACGGTGCTCGACCCGGCCAAGACGGAGTTGGTGGCTGATGGCAGCTCTCACTTTAACAGCACTTTCCTCTACCTGGAGGCGAAACTCCGCCAAAGCACGCCGAACGACGACCGCATTCACCTCGGGCACCGCGGGGTGATGAACCTCACGCCCTATCAGCTAGACCCCGCGCTCCAGGCCCTGCGCCAGCCCCGCCAGCGCATCCTCCTCGCCGACGCCGTGGGCCTTGGCAAGACGCTGGAGGCCGGCATTCTGGCCTCGGAGTTGATCCAGCGCGGGCGCGGCCAGCGGATTCTGGTCATCACGCTCAAGAGCATGCTCACCCAGTTCCAGAAGGAATTCTGGAGCCGCTTCTCCATTCCTTTGGTCCGGTTGGATTCGGTGGGCCTGCAGCGGGTGCGCAATCAGATCCCGAGCAACCACAATCCGTTCAACTACTACGACCGCTCGATCATCTCGATCGATACCCTCAAGAATAACCTCGAATACCGGAACTACCTGGAGAACGCTTGGTGGGACATCATCATCATCGATGAGTGCCAGAACGTCGCCGCCCGCTCCGGCGAGTCCGGGCTATCCCGCCGGGCGCGCTTGGCCCGCATGCTGTCCTCGCGGTCGGACACCCTGATGTTGCTCTCCGCCACGCCGCACGACGGCTCGGCACGCAGCTTCGCCTCGCTGATGAGCTTGCTGGACCCCACCGCCATCAGCGACCCGGACGACTACACGCCGGACGACTACCAGGGCAAGGGACTCGTCATCCGCCGGTTCAAGAAGGACATTCGCGATCAGGTGGCTGAGGAGTTCCAGGAGCGGATCACCGAGCAGTTGCGGCAGGCAGCCAGCCCGGAAGAGGACGCCGCCTACGAGGCATTGCTCGCCATCCCCTTCACCCAGAAGGGCCGCCGCCAGGCGGGACGTCAGCAGGAGTTGCAGCGCGTCGGCATGCAGAAGGGGGTGTTCTCCAGTCCGGCAGCCGCCTTGGACTCCACCCGACGGCGCATCCGCCTGTTGGAGCGGGGCGAAGGCGGCCCGAATCCGGAGGAGCAGACGGAAATCACCGCCCTCCAAGTGTTCGCCGAGGCATTGGAGAAAATCGATGCCGCCTGCTTCTCGAAGTTCCAGCGCATGGTCGCCGTGCTTCGGGATCCCGGCTACGGCTGGAAACCATCCGATGCCACCGACCGCTTGGTCATTTTTTCCGAGCGCATCGAGACCCTTGCATGGCTGGCGAACAACCTGCCCGGCACCCTCGGCATGAAAGAGGACCAGTTTCAAATCCTGCACGGCGGCATGTCCGACACCGAGCAGCAGGACATCGTCGAGCGCTTCGGTCGCAAGGATGATGTCATGCGCGTGCTGCTTTGTTCGGACGTGGCCTCGGAGGGGCTGAACCTCCACTACTTCTGCCACCGCCTCGTCCACTTCGACCTGCCGTGGTCGCTCATGGTCTTCCAGCAGCGCAACGGCCGGGTGGACCGCTACGGCCAGCGCCACCAACCGCGCATCACTTATCTGTTCACCGAGACGGGCGTCGAGCGCATCAAGGGTGACCTCCGCATCCTCGAAATCCTTCAGACCAAGGACGAGCAGGCCAACAAGAACCTCGGCGACCCCGCGTCCTTCCTGCATGTTTACGCACCGGAAAAGGAAGCCGCCAAGGTGGAGGAAGCCATGGCCGCCCACGTCGCCCCGGAGACCTTTGAGCAGGAACTCGATGCAAACGCCGCCCGCGCCGATGTGCAGCCCGCCGAGGGAGGAGACGGCGAAGGCGAGGGTGAGTGGCTGATGTCCATCTTTTCCAGCGGCGATGCCGAAAACCAGAAGGAAAAGCCACCCCTCAGCACCACTTTCATCGCCGAGTCCCCCTCGCTCTTTGGCGACGAGCGCTCGCTGAGCGACTACTCCTTTGCCAAGACCGCCCTCCAGCAGCTCTCCATTCCGGATCCCATTGCCCAGTTCTCTATCGATGACGAGCACCGCACCGTCACTCTCACCGCGCCGCAGGATCTTCAAGACCGCTTGAAATTCGGCATGCCCGCCGAGGCTCGCAATAAAGATCACCGCTACACCCTCACCGCCAGCAATCTGGCCATGGCCGAGGCCATCGAGCGTGCCCGCCAGGCGAAGCTGGAGGAATACAGTTGGCCAGCCCTGCATTACCTCTGGCCGCAGCACCCGATCATGGAGTGGCTCACCGAGCGCGTGCTCACCGCCTTCGGCCGTCACCGTGCCCCGGTCATCCGCTTGCCGCATCTGGCGGAGGGCGAACAGGCGTTCATCCTGCACAGCCTCATCCCTTAGGAAAGGCGGAGTCCCGATCATGTCGGAGCCGATCCGATTGAGAATTCCCCGCGATGCTAACGGTGACAGAATCGCCGATTGTTGGCAGGACAAGCAGAACGCGGAATGGAATGATCAGTTCAAACCCACCACGCCACGCCCGATCACACCTGCGAGCAGGGCGCTGGTCCAGCCGGACTTGGATAATGAGGAGGCGGATTCTGACGGCTCAGGCCCGTATCCAGCCATGGCGTCCATCGGCGACGGTTTGATGATACGGGAGGAATATCGCGGCTACATCTTTGATGGCGGGCCCGGCACCACCCCTGGCGGGCATAAGCGTCTAAGTGTGGCCCGGAAAGAGTTACTGGTGGAATGTAGTGAGATGGATGGAATTTCGTCCGTTGGCACGACGCTCCCTCCTGATCCATCCAATAACTTCGTGGATCATGGTAATCAAGCGAATGCATTCGCCCAGGGATACTCCCTATCTGCGACAATGGACGCTGTATCGGAATTCTTTGGCAAGGAAGTCCCGCCCGGATTTCCGGGGTATTTCCCGGGAGCTATTCTAGATACCTATTGGGTGAGAGACCAACTAGATGATATAAGATCTGTTGTCATATATAACAGCGGAATCAGGCACCTCGCATACAAGTATTCTGGACCGTACATAATTCACGTGGCACAAAGTCAGGCAATTGGTTCACTGTCTATCACATCTGACGAAATACTTAGGATCGAGAATCATGATCGCCATTCGGAACTCTATGGTGGCGGCGAAGGTGTGGCGATTCTTGCGAATAATGACAATCGGAACAAGCTTTGTGGGCAGTTCATCAAGCTAGCGGTAGAAGGAAGAAAGGGTAAGATTTTCAATGACAACAGTGCCAACGCTGTGATTGGTCAGGCCGCCAGAGAACAAGATGAGAGTCATGAGCCCGCTCGTCCCACATATCAGGGAGCCGCCATCTTTGTGAATTCGTATTCCGAAGATAGCGTTTGGGCGACTCAAGGATCGTTCTCAGAACAACTGGCATGGGCTGTCGCCCATGAACTCGGCCATCTGTTTATCCATGGGCGCGGCATCGCTCCGTTCGATGGCGGGGAGCATATCTTGAATGGCACCAATAACCTGATGAACACTCCAATAGACATCTCAAACTGTAATTTCCATGAATATGAAATCAAATACACAAATCTTCCCCAACGCGCCAGCATCATTCTGTCTCCATAACCCTTCCCTGCATGAACCCTGTCGTTGTAGATGGCAATTCCTCGGAATGGTGGCGATAATGTTGAACGTCTCCATCGCGATGGGGGCAGAGTCTCATCCTCAAGGTGGCGATGGCCATGGGCTTTTCGTGAGGCTGGAACTGCCATGGACGTCCCTGCTAGCAGGAGAACGTTTGACCTACCGCTTCATTCTAGAAAATGCTTCCAATCAGATTGTTCCAATAGCGATTCCCTGGGCCAAGGATGGCTTCGGATTTGAAACTGGTGCACAGCCGTTCCTTGAGGGCAAATGGAGGAACGGATTACCTGTCGCGCGTTCCGGAGATGAACCCATCCTTAAGGTTGAAGAAGCACTGTGGCCACCAATCAATTCTGCGGGAAATGCGGTCGAGGGCTGGGGCGAGTTACCGGTCGGACTGCGTATAACATGGAATCAGAACCAAATTTGGTGTGACCATTACGGAATATGGGCCAATGAAATGCTTGAGGCAGTGCAAGCGCACTGGGTAGTTGGGGAAAGCCGATGGATATCTTCGAAGCCCGTGCCGATTAAAGTGCTGAACATCGCCCGGTCCGAATGGAGCAAAGTCTTTGACGCGCAATGGTCTTCCTATGGATTGGCCAAGGATAGTTGTTCGGTGACAGCCTATACGATACCAATTGCTGGCAGTCTATTCCTATTTTTGAATGACGTCCGAGTTACCGAAGTGGGACAGCAGGATCGGTTCGAGCATGAGATTGACAAGGAAGGCACAAATATGGAGATTACCATTAGGAATGCGGCTGGAAGCCGCAAGTTGTATTATCACCTGAGGCACGGTCTGACACGCGATAAACCTTGGCCTATTGGTCCCGTGTCTCTGTTTCATCCCAAGCCGGAGTCGATTCCAGCAGGGGAACTGGCTATCTTGCGCAGAATTGCAGAGGATGAGGCTAGGTCAGGAAGGACAGGAGGCAGCAGTACTGAATCCGTCTCAGGGGCAATCTCTGGAAATGGGTCTAGCAAAGATTCGGCGGATGGCAAAAGCCGCTTGGCTTGG
>CAIKHZ010000098.1 GCA_903827375.1 Akkermansiaceae bacterium | reverse complement strand
GGTGCCAGTGCCGCTGATCAGTCCGGTTAGGGTCACCGCACTGCCATCGGTGTCGAGGGTGCCGCCGCCGCTGTTGAGAGTGATGGCGCGGTTGCTGGTGAAGCTGCCCGAGAAAAACAACGTGCCGCCATTGAAGGAAATGCCGCCGGTGCCGTCCCCCAAATTGTTATCCGCCCCGACCTGCACGATGCCACCATTGATGGCTGTGCCACCGGTGTAGGTGCTGGTGACGTTGAGCGCGAGGGTACCCGAACCGGCCTTGGCAATGCCGCCGCCGCCCGAGATCACGCCCAGAAACGTCGAATTGGCGGCCCCGGCAATCGTCAACACGCCGCCTGATCCGGTCGAGATCGTGCCGCCGCCGCTCAAGGTGGCGATTGTCTCGGAAAATGTTCCGATGGCAAACGCGCCGTTGTTCGTTACGTTTGCGGCATCATCAATCTGGTTAGATGCCAGCAGAGCCACAGTGCCGCCAGAGTCAATCTGCAAGCCACCCGCAGCGAGCGCATTTAGACCTGCTGTTTTGTTGAGATTCAAAGTGCCCGCAGTCACCTCAGTTAGACCACTATAAGTATTGGCCACCGTGCCGCTAAGGGTCAGCGGGCCGTCCCCTGTCTTGGTTAGACTCTTGCCCGAGCCGCTGATCGGTCCGCTGATGTCCAGGCCGTAGGTGCCGGTGGCAACGCCAATGGCCAGATTCCCAGCCAAGTTCACCGGGACACCAATCACATTGTTGGCTAGGGCGGTGTTAGGAGCCGTGATGATTTGGACCGAGCTGCCACTGCCGGACCCGCTGTCCAAGGTAAGGGTCGATCCATTGGTTGTACGAATCGTGAATGCGGTGGAGGCATTGTTGAAAACGATCGAACCGACCGTCGCGTTGATATCAAGGGTGACGGTTTCGGCAGTGTCAAAGACCGGATCTCCGCTCGCCAGATAATTGTTATTGATAAACAGCGCCTGGGCACCGGCAGCATTGGGAACCGCGTATGGACTCTCTGTCCACCAGTGATTCTGACTCCAATTGGTATTCGTCCCATTTTTCTGCCACTGCTGCGTGGCGGGCGTGACGGTGAGGTCGATAGAGGTGTTGCCCGTGTTATTGGTCAGGCTCATGTTGAACAAGCCATCATGCGGATTGGCCAATGCCAGATTGCCATAAGCGTAGGTATCTGTGAAGGCGGTTCCGGTGTAATCGAACAGGTGATAGGTCCCAGCCGCCATGGCACCGGTGTTGACGATGCTAATGGTGCTCGACCCGGATGCCGGCAGCGTAAACCCATTATTTGCGGTGATATTGATGGCGGGAGTGGATGTCACAGCGCCAAGTTGGAAAGTACTGAGCGAGCCACCATCCAGAGTCAGGCCACCGAGCGTCAGGGTACCGCCGCTGCGGGCCAGCAACGCGCCGGTGTTCTTGATTTCAACGCTGCCTGAGATGGTTCCCGTGATGTTTGCATAAGTCCCTAGGGCAAGCGGCAAGCCACTGAGGGTGCCGCTGTTTTGAACGGTCACGTCCCCCGCGCCAGTGGCGCTGCCGCTGCCGTTATTGACCTGCAGCACGCCGTGTTCGACGATGGTGCCGCCGCTGTAGGTGTTGGCGGCAGTTAGAATCAGAGTACCGGTCCCAAGCGCGTCGAGTTTACCGGCACCCGTGACCAAGCCGTCGCGTTCGTGGGTGAAGCTGCCGGTGACATCGACGTTTGCCACGCCACCCGCACCGCCGACCAACTCCAACTGTCGATTGGTTGCCCACGAGCCGAACTGGATCTGGAAGGTCGCGCCATCAGAAAGGTGGAGGCCGTAAAGGTTGCTACCTGGTGATGGCACCGCACCGAGGGCCGCCTGGCTATTGGCGGCAAGCGTGCCTGCCTGAATGTAGAGTCCGCCGGTGAAGGTATCGGTGCCTTCAAGTAACAACGTGCCGGTGCCCGTTTTAATCAAACTGCCGCTGCCGGTGATGGTCGAGCTGGATGTGTAATCCAGGGTCTTGCCGGCGGCCACCTCGATGGCACCACCTGCACCACCACCCGCGCCATCCATGATGGTGGCTCGCGAGGTGTTGAAGGAATCGCTCGCCAGCAGGGCCGCGCCGGTGCTGATGGTTAGGGGATTGGTTTCCAGGCCAATCTCGGCGGAGACATTGATACTCAGCTTGCCGCCAGTGATGGTGGTGCCACCAGTGTAGGTGCTGGAGCCTGTTAGAGTCAGTACTCCCGCACCAACCTTGTTGAATGATGTGGTGCCGTTGCCATTTTCAATGACCCCGCCAAAGCTACTAGTTTGATCGTTGGCGCCGGCACAGAACGTGACGGATCCGGTTTTCGTATTGCTTACCAGGCCCGATCCGGACAGACCGTTGACGGTGATGTTGGTGTTGTTGAGGTCAAGCGTGGTGCCGGCGTCCAGGCTCAGATTGCCTTTGCCGGAACCGGAGGGGATTGCGTTTGCAGCAGCGATTTGCAGGGCACCTGATCTAACCCATGTATCCCCTGAATAGGTATTGCCGCCGCCAAGGGTGAGGGTGCCGAGACCGGTTTTTGTCATGCCACCGGTACCGACGCTATTGTTGGCGATGATGCCATTGTAGGTGAGCGTCTGGTTTTGAGCGGCGTCGAGGCTACCGCTGCCGCTACCGGTGGCGGGGCCGACGGCGATTCCGCGGTTACTGTTGATTTCAAAAGTATTGGTGGCGGAAATACCGCCGCCGTTGAGCACGATGTTGCCTGGCGTGGCCGAGCCCGGAATGGCACCCAGAGCACCGGTGGAAGTGATTGCTAACAAGCCACCTGTGACGGTGGTGGCGCCGGTGTAGCCATTGACGTTGGACAAGGTCACCGTACCCGAGCCAATTTTTGTCAGGGCGATCACACCGGTGCCGTCATTGATGGTGCCGGCGAAAATGCCGCCGCCGCCGCTGGCCCCGGTGGTGAGGGTGACTCGGGTGGCGCTATTGTTGATGATCGAACCGGTGCCGGCAAGCCCGTCAATCGTGATGAGGTGGCCGTTGAGATCGAGTGTGCCGGCGTTGTTGACGGTTAGAGTGCTGCGATATGACAGCGCGGTGTCGCTGGCCATGGACAGCGTGCCGCCGGCCAGGGTGGAGGCCCCGGAGAAGGTGTTGTTGCCGGAAAGCGTGAGGGTACCGATGCCAGTTTTGGTTAGACCGAGGGTCCCGATGCCATCCTGAAGGTTGCCGCCGAAGCTGGACGTCTGGTCATTGGCACCTGCCGTTAAAACCGCAGCACCCAAGCTGTTAGTGACAGTGCCGCTGCCCGACAGCCCGTTGAGGGTCAGATTGCAATTATTGAGGTCGAGTGTGCCGCTGGAGCCGATCGAGACATTTCCCTTGCTCGATCCTGAGGCGAGGGCGAAGGAGTTACCGATTTGCAAGGTGCCGCCAGAGATCGTGGTATTGCCGGAGTATGTGTTAACGCCGCCGAGCGTCAGTAGGCCGCTGCCAATTTTTGCTAGAGACATAATCCCGCCGCCATCTTGCAGGACGCCGGTGAAATTCCCCGCGGCATTGTTGTCTCCAGCGGTCAGGGTGATGGGAGAACCACCACTGTTAGTAAGAACTCCTGCTCCGGAAAGCCCGCTGATGGTGATGCTCAGGTTGTTGACGTCGAGCGTGGCATTGAGCACGAGGTTGCCCTTGCCGGTGCCGGAGGGCAGCGCAGCGGCATTGCCAAGTTGCAACACGCCCGAGGAAATCGTGGTATCGCCTGAGTACGTATTGGCCGAACCTAGCACCAGATTGCCTGTGTTGGCCTTGGTGAAGCCGCCACTGCCGGAGATGATGCTGTTGATCACTCCATTGCCCGTGCCGCCGAGGGTGAACGTGCCAGAGGTAGCGACACCGCCGGTCAACAAGGTGAGGGTTTTGCCGGTGCTGGTAATATCCATCTCACCACCGCCCGCATTGACCGTAAAACCACGGGTGTAATTCAAATCCGCGTTGCTGGTGTAGGAAAGCGTGCCCTTGTGGGTAGAGTCGCCCAAAACGATGGCTCCACTGGCGCTGCCCAGATTGCCGCCTGCCCCGGGATTGGCCACACTGAGCGTGCCGTTGCTGATGGTGGTGGCACCGCTGTAGGTGTTGATGCCATTCAAGGTCAACGTGCCAGCCCCGCTCTTCGTGAGGGCCAACGCGTGGCTGCCATCCTGGATGACCCCATCGAAACTGCTTGTACCGCCAGCGCTACCGGCAGTTAGAGTAACAACCGATGAGCCGTTGTTGGTGATGGTGCCGGTGCCGAGCAGGCCGTCTATGCTGGCATTGAAGCCATTCACATCCAGGGTGCCGACCGAGGCTACAGTGATGGTGCTGTTGACTGAGAGGCCGCCAAGCGAACCAACCTGAAGGGTGCCGCCGGTGATGTTGGTAGAACCCGAATAGGTGTTGGTTCCGGACAAGGTCAGCACGCCCGTGCCAATCTTCGCCAGGGCGACCGTCCCCGTTCCATTCTGGATATTGCCGCCGAATGCACTTGTTGTGTTTTGCGATCCGGCGGTCAGGGTGGCCGTCCCGACGACGCTATTGGTCACATATCCTGAGCCCGATAGGGCGTTGACCGTCTGGGCATAGCCGGCGAGGTCAAGAGTGCCGTTGACGGTGAGGTTGCCGTTGCCGAAGCCAAAGGGCAGGGCGTTGGCAACCCCGAGCTTGAGCGTGCCGAGCGCAACGGTGGTCGTACCCGTGTAGGTCTGCACGGCGGTGAGTGTCTGCGTGCCGGAGCCCACCTTGGTAAACGAGAGGATACCGTTGCCGTCCTGGATGACACCGCCGAACGAACTTGTGGCATCGCCCGAGCCGACACTGAAGGTGCTGGCTCCGGACAGGCCGTTGGTGACGGTGCCGCTGCCCGACAAGCCGTTGACGGTGGCGCTGAAGTTGTTGACGTCCAAGATGCCACCGGAGGCGAGCGTGACGTTGCCCTTACCGGTGCCAGACGGGATGGCGGTGGCTATCCCGAGTTGCAGGGTGCCGCCTTGGACGGTGGTGTCGCCACTATAGGTGTTAGATCCTGATAGAACCAATATGCCGGAGGTATTGGTTTTTGTGAGTCCACCGGTGCCGGAGCCGTTGTTGGCGATGATGCCGCCATAGGTCAGGGTGGTTCCGGCGGCCACGTCAAGGGTTCCAGTGCCGCTGCCGGAGGTCGGGCCGACGCCGATGCCGCGTTTGGCATTGAGGGTGAAGGTGGTGCTGGTGGAGAGCGTGCCGCCGTTGATGACGATACTGTTAGGCGTGGCGCTACCGGGCGTGCCGCCGATGTTGGCATCGGCTCCGATGCTGAGAATGCCGCCGGTGATGGTGGTTCCGCCGGTGTAGGAGTTGGTTCCGGCCAGGGTGAGGGTGCCGGTGCCGGTCTTGGTGAGAGCCACCGTGCCGGTCCCATTGATGAGGGTGCCGCCGAAGCTGCAGGTCTGGTCATTGGCACCTACTGTGATCGCCGCAGCGCCCGCAATGTTACTGCGCACGGTACCCGCGCCGGTCAGGCCGTTGACAGTAATGGAGTTGCCGTTGAGGTCGAGGGTGCCGGTCAGGCTCAGGTTGCCCTTGCCTGTGCCGGACGGGATGGCGGCGGCGGTGGCGATTTGCAGGGTGCCGCTGGTCACCGTGGTGTCGCCGGCATAGGTGTTGGAACCGCCGAGCGTCTGGATTCCGGTGCCAATCTTGGTGAGCGCACCCGCGCCGGAGATCACGCCGGAAAACGAGGTGTTTGTACTATCACCGCCGATGGTTAGAGTGTTGCTACCCAGATTGACATTGCCGCCGGTGGTTCCGCCCCCGGCGAGCGAGCCGAGGGTTTCGCTGGCATTGAGCAGCAAGGTGACTCCAGATGTATTGGCCAGGGAGACCGCGCTGGTATCGGCGATGGCGGCACCGCCGGAGAGCGCCAGCGTGCCGGCGGAAACCGTGGTGGTGCCGGTGAAGGTGTTAATGCCTGTTAGAGTCAGCGTGCCCACGCCGGATTTGGTGAAACCGAAATTGTTTTCGTTAGTTCCGACGCCGCCGAGGACGCCACCAAAGGATGCCGTGCCAGGCAGGTTGAGCGTCAGGGTGGAGGGCGTCACACTGCCGCCGACGACCTTGTTGGCACCGCCGCTGCCGGAAATGGCCAGGCCTGCGATCTCCTGGTTTAGGCCGTTGAGCTTGAAGATGCCGCTGTTGACACCGGCACCGAGGGTGACGGTGGTGCTGAGCGGGAGCGCGTTGTTGGCACCGATGGCCAGCGTACCGTTCTGGACGTTGGTGCCGCCCGAGTAGGTGTTCGACGTGCCGGAGACTACCAGCGTGCCCAGGCCCGTCAGATTGAGCGGCATGCTGGCTCCGGTGATGGCACCGGAGGTGGTGAACGAGAAGGTGTTTGCCACCGAGATGGCGGCGGTGGCGTCGGTGAGGGTGATGGCGCGGGTGGAGGACGCGATCGTGGCGGAAACCTGGAGGGTCCCTGCGCCGATGCTCAGGGCACCGGAGGTCGTACTCAGGTTGTTATCGGCGGCGATCGAGAGTGTGCCGCCGGAGATCGTGGTGCCGCCAGAGTAGTTGCTTGTGGTACCTGACAGCGTCAGAGTGCCGCTACCGATTTTGGTCAGGCTGACGGCACCGCTGCCGTTATTGAACACTCCAGAGTAGGCGCTGGTTTGGTTATTGCCACCAACGCTGATACCAGCCGCGCCAGTGATGCCGCTCGTCACGGTACCAGCGCCGGACAGGCCATTGACGGTGATGCTGTTGCCATTGAGGTCGAGGGTGCCTGCCAGACTGACATTGCCCTTGCCTGCTCCTGATGGGATGGCCGCAGGATTGCTATTGCCGATTCGAAGCGTGCCAGTTGAAATCGTGGTGGTGCCGCTGTAGGTGTTGGCACCTGTGAGCACCCAGGTTCCGGCAGCGGATTTGGTCAGGGAGGTGACACCGCCGCCGGTGCCATCGCCGATGACCGGTGCAAACGTATTGGCACCGGTATTGGTGCCGGTTAGAGTGAGAGTGCGGCTGGAAGTCGAATCCACAGCGAAGCCGAGGGCACCGGTGTTGGAGAAGCTGATGGTGTTGGCGGTTGCGGTGCCGGAGGCATCGAGCGAGCTGCCCGCAGTGGTACCGATGCTGAACAAGCGGTCGGTGGATTGCGCGGTGGTGCCTTTGAATTGGAGGGTGCCGCCGTTGAGGACGAGGTCGGCGGCGGAGCCTGAGACCGAGCCCTTGCCGATGCTGCTGGTGGTGTTGACGTTGGCGAGGGTGGGGGCGATGAGGGTGCCGCCGGTGATGGTCGTGACGCCGGTGTAGGTGTTGGCGCTGGCGAGGGTGAGCGTGAACGCGCTGCCGGTTTTGGTGAGCGCCAGGGTGCCGCCCGTGCCGCCGTTATCCTTGATCACGCCGAGGAACGAGGTGCTGGCTGCGTTGTTAACCGTCAGGGTTTTGCTGGAGCCCACGGAACTGTTAATCACATTGTCGGTTGCGGTGGCTGAGGCCAGACTCTGGACGGTGGTATCAATACCATTGATATCGAAGGTTGAACCACCGCTCATTGAAAAGTTGGAGGTGGTGGGAATGGCACCGGCGATTCCCACTTGCAAGGTGCCGCCACTCACGGTGATATTGCCCATGGCGTTCACCGCGCTAAGCGTGAGGATGCCTGCGCCGGTCTTGCTGAAACTGCCGGTGCCGCTGGTGGCGTTGGCGAAGTTGACGTTGTTGCCACCGGTATTGACCGTGCCACCGCTGGCACCCAGGGTGAACGTGCGGGTTCCATTGACGGTGGTTTTAGTGACGTCGGCAGTGTTGCCGGATGCCCATTGGAGGGTGCCGCCACTGAGACCGATGGCGGTCCCCGTGCCCAGATCAGTCAGGTTGGAGAAGTTGAGGATACCGCCGTTGACGTTGACCGCACCGGAGAAATCGTTCTGGTTGCCGGAAAGCGTGAGAGTGCCCGTGCTAGTTTTGGTGAGGCCGCCGGTGCCGGTGATTTTGCTGGTGATGGCGGTGTTGCCAATCCCGCCGATGGTGAGCAGACCGTTGGCGGTGATGCCGCCGGTGGCGAGGGTCAGGGTTTGGCCCGAGGTGTTGGTGTCGATTTGGCCGCCGCCTGCATTGATCGTGAAGCCACGGGTGAACGAGGCGTTGCTGCTGGTGTACATCAGATACCCGAGAGTTGTGTCATCACCCAGGGAGATGGCGGTGGCCCCGGTGCCGAGGTTGCCGCCGGATGCCAGATTCCCCGCTTTGAGCGTCGTATTCACGATACTGACCGTCCCGTCGAACGTTTGGGTGAAGTTGCTGAGATCGACGATGCCGTTGCCATTGCTGCCGGCGAAGCCCACCTGCAGGTTATTGCCGCTGCCGGTGAGAGTGGCGGCTTTGCCAATTGTCAAGGTGCCGCCACCGCCGCCGAGTCGGTAGGTATTGCCATTGCCGACTGCGAGCGACTTGCCACTAGCAAACGTATAAGTGCCGGTGGATGCGCTGCCAAGGAACCAGGTGCCTGCTGTTCCGCCAGTTCCTTTGAACGAGCTGAGGTTGATTGAATCGGTGTAGGCGCAATCGATGGTCAACACGCCGACTCCGCCGGTGTTGTCGGTGAACATCGTCATCAGGTCGGATTGGATAAGGGTCGCATTGGCGAAACCAATCCCGCTGTTGGGATTTACGGTGATTGTCTGGGAGCGGATATTTTCTTTGGAACTCAGCGACAGATTGGCACCTGAACTCACCGAGATGTTGCCCGTGCCCAGCGGCGTGCCGCCCGTGGTCGTGTCGTTAACCAGTAACAGCCCTTGTGAAATCGTCGTGCCGCTGGAGTAGCCATTCGTGGAGTTGGAGAGAATCAAGGCCCCCGCGCCGGTTTTGACCAGGCTGCCGGTGCCGGTGATGGCGCTGCTGATGGTGGTGCCGCCTGCACCTCCGATGGTGAAGACGCCCGAAGTGGCGACGCCACCGGTGGCAATCGTTAGGGTTTGGCCAGCGGTGGCGATGTCCACCTCGCCGCCACCTGCATTGACGGTGAAGCCGCGCGTGAACGAGACGCTGCTGCCGGTGTAGGAAAGGGTGCCCTTGGTGCTGACATCGCCAAGGATGACGGCCGAACTCGCGCTGCCCAAACTCTTGCCGGAGGCCAGACTGTTAGCGACCAAGGTGCCTGCCGCAATGGTTGTGGTGCCGGTGTAGAGGTTGGAACCGGAGGGCGTGTAGGTGCCGGTGCCGATCTTAACCAGCGAGCCGGCGGTGGCAGCAATCGCGCCAGAGTAGGCTGCGGGGCTGGTATTGTCGCCGCCTAAGGTGAGGGTGTTGGTGCCGAGATTGACCCCACCCCCACCGGTGAGCGAGCCGATGGTTTCACTGTTATTGAGAAGCAAGGTTGCGCCGCTGGAAACAGACACCGCATCGGTGTCGGCGAGTGCCGAACCGCCCGACAGGGCCAGGGTGCCGACCGATACGGTGGTCAGGCCGGTGAAGGTGTTGACCCCGGAAAGCGTGAGGGTGCTCGATCCGCTCTTGGCCAGCGCGAGGTTGTTTTCATTGGCGGTGCCGAGGGGGCCTCCGCCGAGGATTCCATCGAAAGTGGAATTGGTGCTGCTGCTGAAGGTCAGGGTGGCGGCGGTGGCGCTGCCATTGATGATGCGATTGGTGGTGCCGGTGCCTGCGGTTGCGAGTCCTCCGACGGTTTGACTGGTGCCTGACAGGCTAAAAATGCCGCAGGTGTTGGTGGACGAGTCGCCGAGCGTGAGGATAGTGGCGGAGGGAAGGCGATTAGCAGCGCCGCTAAGGGCGAGCGTGCCATTCTTGATATTGGTGGCTCCGGTGTAGGTGCTGGCGCCGCCAAACGTCAGGGTTCCCGTGCCGATTTTGGTGAGCGACACGGTGCCGGTGCCATTGCCGATCACGCCGGTATAGCTCAGACCGGTGGCATCGTTAGCCCCCACCGTGAGGGTGACCGCGCCGGCGATGCTGCTGCTGATACCGCCCGCACCAGACAGGCCGTTGAGGGTGATGCTGTTGCCGTTGAGGTCGAGTGCGCCGGTCAGGCTTACATTGCCCTTGCCGCTGCCGGATGGGATGGCTGCGGCGTTGCCGAGCTTCAAGATGCCGCCGGTGGCCACGGTGGTGGTACCGGAATAGGTATTGGCATTGGTCAGAGTGAGGGTGCCGGTGCCGGTTTTTGTGAAGGCGAGGGTGCCTGTGCCGTCCTGGATGACGCCGTCAAAGGTGGAAGTGATGTTGTTGCTGCCGATGGAAATCGTCTGACCGGTGGTGCCGTTGTTGAGGATGGTGCCGCCGCCAGTCAGGCCATTGATGGTGGGGGATTTGCCGTTGACGTCGAGGGTGGCACCTGAGACGAGCGAGACGTTGCCCTTGGTGGTTCCAGATGGGATGCCGGTGACAATTCCAAGCTGCAGGGTCCCTCCCTGGATGATGGTGTCGCCAAGGTAGGTGTTGGCTCCTGACAGCACCAGGGTGCCGGAGGTGCTCGTTTTGGTGAGACTGCCGCTGCCACTGATGATACTACTGATGGTCGTGGCACCCGCACCGCCGATGGTCAAGCCACCGGCGGTGACGATGGTCCCGGTCGAGAGGGTCAGGGTCTGACCTGCAGTGGTGATGTCCACCTCACCGCCACCCGCACTGATGGAAAATCCGCGGGTGAACGATACGGTGTTACCGCTGTAGGACAGGGTGCCCTTGTTGGTGGCATCACCGAGAACCACGGCTGAGGCCGCATTGCCCAGGCTTTTGCCGGAGGCTAGGTTGTTGGCGACCAGGGTGCCTGCCGCAATGGTCGTGGTGCCGGTGTAAAGGTTGGAACCAGAGGGCGTGTAAGTGCCGGTACCGATCTTGACCAGTGAGCCGGCAGTGGCCGCAATCCCGCCAGAGTAGTCCGCGGGGCTGGTGTTGTCGCCGCCGACGGTCAGGGTGAAGGTGCCCAGATTGACCGTTCCTGCACCGGTCAGCGAACCGATGGTTTCACTGCTACTGAGAAGCAAGGTTGCGCCGCTGGAAACAGACACCGCACCGGTATCGGCGATGGCCGCGCCGCCGGATAGCGTCAAGGTGCCGCCGGAAACCGTGGTGAGGCCGGTGTAGGTGTTGGCTCCGCTGAGCGTGAGGACGCCGGAACCAAGCTTGGTGAGGGCGAGCGCCCCGCCGCCGGTGCCGTCCTGCAACACTCCGGCAAAGGCCGTGGTGGTGGTCTGGCTGACGGTCAGGGTGGAGGCCAACGAGTTGGCATTTTCGATCACGGGTGAACCCGGCGTGGCATTGGTGCTGAGTGCGCCGATGGTCACGGTGTTGCCGTTGAGTTGCAGTTTGGTGCCTGCAGCTGCGCTCAAGCCGAAGGTAACAGCATTGGGGGTGGTGCTGTTGAGGGCACCGGCGTTGGCAAGTTGAATGACGCCGCCATTGATCGTGAGGCCACCGGTAAAGGTGTTAGAATTCGACAATGTCAGGGTGCCGGTACCGGCCTTGACCAAGTTGCCGGTGGTGGTGCCGGAGATCACGCCGGCGAACGAGGTGCTGGAGTTGTTGCCGCCGGCGGTGAGGGTGAATGTCTGCAGATTGAGAGTGCCGCCGGTGGTGCCGCCACCCGCTAGCGACCCGATGGTTTCGCTGGCATTCAACTGGAGGCCCGCGCCGAGGATGTTTGCCAGGCTGACCGCGCCGGTATCGGCGATGGCGGCTCCACCGGCCAAGGCCAGAATGCCTGCATTGACGGTGGTCGTGCCGGTGTAGGTGTTGATTCCCGACAGGGTGAGCAGGCCGGTGTTGCTTTTGGTGAGACCGAAGTTGTTTTCATTGGTCCCGACGCCGCCGAGAACGCCAGCATAGGTATAGGACGAGGCGTTGTCGATGGTCAGGGTGGAAGCGGCGAGTGAGCCGTTGACCACCTTGTTGCTGCCGGACCCGGAAATTTGCAGACCGCCGATAGTCTGGTTGAAGCCGCCGAGTTTGAGGATGCCGCTGTTGGTGCCGTTGCCCAAGGTGACGACTGTGTTGGTAGGCAGGGCGTTATTGGCTCCAACGACCAAGGTGCCATTCTGGACGTTGGTGCCGCCGGACCACGAGTTGCTGGTGCCGCTGACCGCCAGGGTGCCGGGACCCGTCAGATTTAAGGCTCCGGTGCCGCCGATGGCGCCACTCACATTGAAGGTCTGGCTGGAATCCACCGAGATGGCGGAACTCGAGTGATAGAGGGTGATGGAGCGGGTGAAGCTGAAGCTGCTGGTGATTTCGAGGGTGGACCAATAGATCGACACGCCGCCGGTGGCACCGAGGTTAGCGTCGCTGCCGATGGCTAGTATACCGTTGTTGCCGGAAGTGGCATCGCCGATGATGGTGCCGCCGGTGTAGGTATTGATGGCGCTGAGGGTCAGGGCGCCAGTGCCGAACTTGGTAAAGCTGAGGTTGTTTTCATTGGTGCCGCTTCCGCCGAGGACGACGTTCACTGAGGTCAGAGAGCCGATGTTGAGGGTGAAATTCGACAGGCTGGCACTGCCGCCGACCACCCGGTTGAGGGTGCCGTTGCCGATTTTACTCAGTCCGGCGAGGGTTTGGGAGAAACCACTGAGTTTCAGGACGCCGTTGGTATTGAAGGTGGAATCGCCAAGGATCAGGGAAGTGGCCGCGTTGAGGCCGGTGTTATTGACGCCAAGGGAGATGACGCCGTTGAGGATCGAGGTGACCCCGGTGTAACTGTTGACGCCCGAGAGCGTCAGGGTGCCGAGGCCGCTCTTGGTGAGGCCGCCGCTGCTGGTGATATTGCTGGAGATACTGGTATCGCCAGCCCCCCCGACCGCAAACAATCCGGTGCCGGAGATGCCGCCGGTAGAGATGGTGAGCAGGTTGCTGCTGACGGTGGAGTCCACTTCGCCGCCACCCGCTCCAAGGGTGAAGCCGCGGCTGAACGTGTCGCCGTTGCCGCTATATGAGAGAATGCCTTTGTTAGTGGCATCGCCCAAAACCACGGCCGTTACGGCGGAGCCTCACACTTCCTGACCTCGGCGGAAAATGGTTTGGCACTTTTGGCGGCTCAGACGAGCTGATAGATCAGGCGGGCATGGGTTTCAGGGTGCAGGAAAGCAAGCTGAGTTAGGTCATCGAGTAGGGCGGCTATGGCCTTGTCGTGGGCCGGAGAGGCCATACGGTGAATGCGGACGGTGAGGGTGTTTGCCGTCTCGTCGGG
>CAIKHZ010000097.1 GCA_903827375.1 Akkermansiaceae bacterium | reverse complement strand
TCACGGTGCAACTCATCGCCACCCATGCGCCCGTTTCATTCAATGCGCCGGCATTGCCTGATTGGGTTGCGAGTTTCGACCCCTACACAGGCATTCTCATCGGCACCGTTCCGGATGTGGACGTGTATCCGCTCGTGTTCAGCGCGAACAACGCCAGTGGCACCGGCCCGGACTTCACACTCGATCTAACAGGCGCGGTAGTCCTCTCCAACGCCCCGCCCGTGGCCTCTGGGGCCACCTACACGCGGGCTGCTGGCACTTCGCTGAAAATCAACATCGCCGCCCTGCTTGCCGCATCGACCAGCGACCCGGATGGCGACGTGCGGACGTTAGTAAGCGTGGGTTCTTCCGGGCAAGGAGCAACCGTTTCCATCGCCAGTGGCCGGATCCTCTACAGCCCAGCTAACAACAATGACGACAGCTTCAGTTATACGATCAGCGATGGCCACGGCAACACCGCCACTGAGACCATCCGTGTAATGGTCGTCAATCCGGCCGGGGAGAGCGTGGGGATTGTCTTAAACGCGCTCCATCAACCGACCATGCGCTTCGCCGGAATCCCCGGCTATCGGTACACCATCCAGCGGGCGACGGCTAGCCTCAACGACTGGACTGACATCCAAACCTTCAACGCGCCGGTCACGGGGGTGTTTTCAATCACGGACCCAACTGACCCACCGCTGCCGAGCGCGTTTTACCGCATGCGCTACAACCCGTAAGAACAGCAAACTCACACAACACAACATGAACTCCCTGTCCTACACGCTTCGTGTGATGCTCTTCGGCTCACTTCCTGGCATGGCCTCCGCTGCAGTCATCACCCATACATGGAACAGCGACTTCGTCGGCACCGGCAATGTGCCCGATGGCAATCCCCTCGGCTGGTCCGATACCCGCAACCTTTCCGGCATCACCACGACCACCCTCACCGACGTCAATGTTTCACTGAGCCTCAGCGGCGGATACAATGGCGACCTGTTTGTCTATCTGCAACATGACAGCGGCATCGCCATTCTGCTCAACCCCCCGAGATCTCATACGGGCTCAAGCGGAAATCTCGGACATCATGAGATACAACAAGAAGGGGGAGGCGCTTCCTGCGTTCCGTTTGCTCGCCGAAATTCCGCTGGCGGAGTTCCGATCCGCCTATTTCCAGGACCTTGAGGCATGGGTCTCCCTTCAGGAATGTGCGAGCACCGAGGATCGGTTGCTCGCCCTGATTCAACCACTGCAGCGCCATCCTGAACAGACAGCGGAAATCGCCCAGAGTGCCATCGCTCGTTTTGCCAAGGCGGACCCTGCCGCAGCCGCCCGATGGCTCATCCATGCGGGCATGGCCGCAGAAGCACTCACCCTGCTGCCTGCACAGGAAGCTTCAGGCGACCTCGGCCGTTTCCGCGCCCGTGCCGACGCCTTGGTCGCCCTCAAGCGCTGGCAGGACGCCCGCGACTGGCTAAAGGAGTGCCCGGACGGCTTTCCCTTGATCGAACTCCTCGCCCGCAGGGTCATCTGCGACGACACCTCCGTGGACCTAGGCAAACACGGCAAGACCTGGATGCTCGCATTCAACGAGGCAGCGGCTAAAGACGACCCGAACGATTTACTCGAACTCTATCAGCGCATGCGCCAAGCAGGATTGGATGAACTGGCGCGCCAGGCAATGGTCGCGGCCCTGCGCAAGGGTCATGGCCGCCTTCCCATCTGGGGCCAGGTGCGGGACCTGCTCCCTTGGCTGCGCCAACAGCAACAAGGCCAGGCAATGCTGGAAGTCTGCACCATGATGGCAAACCTTGAACCCGGCAATGTCGAAGTCGTTATCGAGGCCCTTGATCTCGGCTGCATTTTCGGCAAAATCCGGCCATCAGCAGTGGTGGACCGCTTGTACCAGCTCGAGAAACGGGATCCAAAATGCACACAGTTGCAGCGCTTCAGGGAAGCCATGGCCACCGCCCTGCTGCTCAACAATCAACCCGACAAGGCAATCGCTGTTACGGCAGGAGCGCCGGAGGCCGATTGTCGGTGCCTCGCTGTTCGCGACGTGGCCAAAGCCATGCTCGGTGGATTTGAGGATTCCTCACAGCTCCTTGAGCGTGTCGCATGGAAGGGAATGCCCCGCGAAGAGAAAGATCTTTTTGTTAAATTGTTAAACGAGTTTCCCGCATCCGAGGTCTCACAGCCGATCGGCACC
>CAIKHZ010000096.1 GCA_903827375.1 Akkermansiaceae bacterium | reverse complement strand
TCCTTGTCAGTACTCGATACGCGAGTGATCAGTTCGCTAGCGTCAATCGCTCTAGCGCATTCAAGAAATACTTTTGTTATTACCTCGTTCATCAAAAATTCTATGCAAATAATTTTGCGGGGCCGTCAAAATGGCTATTGGATTTCTAATTTATAGAAAGGTTGTGTTGGTTTGGCGGATGCGATCAGCTTCTACGGTTATACATCTAAATTTCTAACATTTAACGCATTATCTTCGATAAAGCGTTTGCGAGGTTCAACGAGGTCACCCATGAGCACGTCGAACATTTTATCGGCTTCCACGGCGTTGTCCTCATCGAGGCGGACGCGCAGGAACTGGCGGGTGGCTGGGTCCATGGTGGTTTCGAAGAGTTGCTTGGCATTCATTTCGCCGAGGCCCTTGAAGCGTTTAATTTGGACGCCCTTGCTGGAGATCTCCAACACACGGGCGAGGATTTCCGGGATTGAGAACAAGGGAGTGCCGTGTTGCTTGTCGCTATCGCCTTCCAGCAACTCGAAAAGCGGGGTATCATCGGAGTGGAAGGTTGTGGTGGTGATGCCGGCTTCCTCAAGGCGGGAGAAGATGCGGGCGATGGCGTGGGACTCGTGAAGTTCGTGCAGCTTGGCACGGCGCGATGGGCCGCTGGTGGCAGCGAGTTCCTCATCAGTTAGGATTTCATCGAACAAACGCAAGTCGCGGTTGTCGGCGGCGTAGGCACGCAGTGCCTCGTCATCGGCAAAGTAGATGATGCTTTCGTCATTGCCCTCGCGGATGCGGATCATGAATTCGGCGAGGTGGCCATCGGGGCGGCGGGCGGCCAGATAGTCGCGGAAATTGCCGCCGTTGCCTTCTATGGAGCGGCTGTAGCGGGACAATGAGGAGAGGGTATCGAGGATGCCCTTGAGTTCATCGGCGGAATAACTCCGGGATCGATCATAGCTGCGCAGGATGACCTCGCCGGCACCCAGTTCAATGAGGATCTTATTGAGTTGGTCGTTGTCCTGAACGTACTCGGCACGCTTTTTCCGGGTTACCAGATAGAGCGGCGGCTGCGCAATGTAGAGGAATCCGCGTTTAACCAGTTCGGGCATGTGGCGGCAAAAAAACGTTAGCAGCAAGGTGCGGATGTGGGACCCGTCAACGTCGGCATCGGTCATGATGACCACCTTGTGGTAGCGAACCTTGGCGATATTGAAGGATCCTTCCTGCTCGCCATCGCCGATACCGGCCCCGATGGCAGTGATGAGGTTTTGGATTTCCCGGTTCTGAAGGGCACGGTGAAGGCGGGCCTTTTCGACATTGAGGATCTTGCCCCGAAGCGGCAAAATCGCCTGGGTTCGGCGGTCACGCCCTTGTTTGGCCGAGCCACCGGCCGAGTCACCTTCGACAATGTATAGCTCGGATTTGGCAGGGTCGCGCTCCGAGCAATCGGCAAGCTTGCCGGGCAGTCCGCCACCGGACAGGGCGCTTTTGCGGACGGTTTCGCGAGCTTTGCGTGCGGCATCCCGGGCACGGGCTGCGTTGACTGATTTTTCGATGACCCGGCGTGCGAGGGCAGGGTTTTCGTCGAAGTATTGCATCAATCCTTCATAGACGATGGAGGAGATGACACCCTCGATTTCAGTGTTGACGAGTTTGTCCTTGGTCTGTGACGAAAAGCGCGGATTGGGCATTTTCACCGAGATCACACAAACCAAGCCTTCCCTGACGTCGTCGCCGGTCAGCGCGGGATCCTTGTCCTTAAGGATCTTGTTGACCTTGGCGTATTGGTTGATGCCGCGGGTAAGGGCCGTCCGGAAACCCGTCAGATGGGTGCCGCCATCGCCGTTAGGGATCGAATTGGCGAAGCAAAGGATCTGGTCGTTGTAGGAATCGTTGTATTGAAAGACCACATCAGCAAACACATCGTCGGTGGTTTTCTTGCCGTCATAATCCAGATCGATTTGGCGTTTGCCATGGAGGATAACCGGAGAATCGTGGATGACCGTTTTGTTTTCGCCTAATTGGACGACAAATTCCTCGATGCCTTTGGCGTAGAAGAACGAGCCCTTCTTGGCGGATTCGGGCCTTTCGTCCTCCAAGTCGATGGTTAGGCCGGGATTGAGGAATGCGAGTTCACGCAGGCGGGTTGCGAGGCGGTCGAACTTGAAGTCGATGGTATCAACAAAGATGGTGGCGTCCGGGAAAAACGTGATGGTGGTGCCGGTCTTGCCAGGATCCACCTCCCCGACGACATGGAGGGGTTCTGTCGTCTTGCCGCGCTGGAAGCCGATGCGATGGATCTTGCCGTTGCGCATGATATCAGCGCGAAACCAATCAGCGAGGGCGTTGACACATTTGGCACCGACCCCGTGGAGGCCACCGGAATATTTGTAAGCGCCTTGGCCAAATTTGCCCCCGGCGTGCAAGTTGGTTAGAACAAGCTCCACGGCAGGCATGCCGAATTTCGGGTGCATATCCACCGGGATGCCGCGGCCATTGTCTGCGATGGACACGGAGCCATCGACGTGGATGGCTACTTTGATGCGGTTGCAATAGCCGGCGAGGTGTTCGTCGATGGAGTTATCGAGCACCTCGAAGACGCAATGGTGGAGTCCGCGTTCATCGGGGTCGCCAATGTACATGCCTGGACGCTTGCGCACCGCCTCGAGACCTTCGAGTTTATCGATTTGCGCGGCGTCATATTGCTGCGCGGCAGCAACTTGGGTGGCGGCTTTGGGTGGCTCGTTTTGAGGCTCGGACATAGGGCTGGCAAAGGGTCCCAAATTTTGGCCATGGAAACAAGGAACTTCGCGGGAAATTGCCTGATTTTTTCCCGGATTTCCTCAGCCCGACTAGCATCAGAACTCCTTGCGTTTGATCACAATGGAAATATGGGCGTCAGTGGTAAAATCGTCACCTATCTTTCCAAAATGGCCAAACTTGGCGTCTATACCCCGATGGCGAATTAGACCGTCGGGTTCAAATGCAGCAAGTCGAGTTGCCAGCGCAGGAGCACCGAGGCAGGCTCAAGCTCGCCGACGGCAATGCCTTCGAGAGCGGCACGTGAGGCGATGAGAGAGCCCTCAATATCCAAAGAGGACGCTACCTGATCGCGCAGGCCTAGCAAGTGATCGACTTTGCGTTCGAAATCGCGGTCGCGCTTGCGGCGTTGGAGTTTAGCACAAGCGGGCCACTGGGCCTCCGGCAGTGCCTCGATATCCTCCAGCAATTGGCGGAAGCGTTTGATGCGTTCGGGGCGGAAATGACGGGGCAACGCAATGGTCTGTCGCTTCGCCAAAGTGGCACTCCACTCGATCAAGTCGCGATTGGTAGCCACCATGAAACTCGGACGATCCCAGATGGCCGCCTCATTGTCGCGCCATTGCCAGAGGCTGCGTAGGCAGGCGAGAGTGCGCGGATCGAACTTGCCAGAACCTTGAATGCGCCAAGCATCCTCGCGCGAATCCTCTCGCTCGAGGACTTTCTTGCGAGCGGCTTGGCAACTTTCTTCAAACCACTCATAGCGGCCCCTGGCCCGAAGATCCGTGACGATTTTCTCCGCCATTGGCAATAGGTAACGCACATCGTTGAGCGCGTACTCGACCATTTTCGGCGTCAGCGGGCGCTTCCCCCAATCGGCCTTTTGCGAGGTTTTCGACAATTCGATGCCAAAATAATGCAACACCAGATCTGCTAAGCCGAAGCGCCGTCCACCTAACAAGCGCGCACCTATCTGGGTATCATAGACGGTGGCTGGCAGGGCACCGAACTGGCGCTTAAGCATGGTCATGTCGTAATCAGCACCATGCATCCAGACGACAGCCCGCCCGAGAAAGTCCCCTAATGAAGAGAGATCATCGATGGCGAGAGGATCCATCAGCAGGCAATCTTCGCCTGCGGCAAATTGAATCAAACACAGCGACTCCCGATAGCGATGCAGACTGTCCGCTTCCGTATCAATCGCGCAAACCGGGCTGGCATCCCCCAAGCGGCTTGTCTTGAGATAAGAGACAAGCGCCTCCGGGGTGTCAATTAATGTCAAAGCCATGAACGATCCTGAATTGCCGATTGGCGGTTACACACCAGAGAAGTGATCCCGGTGGCAGGCACCTCCAACAAGCATCTTGCACTTGCGGATGGCCGACATCATTGGGTGGACAAGGGGGTCGGATCCGCCTCCTGACTCATCTTGACCCGAAGGAAGCCGGGACCCACCAATTTATCCGCCCGGCTCTGCACCGTGATTTTTCCGGCAGGATCCGCATCATTGATCAAGAGCCAATCTGGATCATTGTCACCAATGCTGCGCCAGTTCTGCATGTCATTGCTGAACTCATATTCGTAGGTCACCGGCGGCACAACATTGGCCTTGTTAATGCTGGTTTCCCAGTGGCCTGGGATGGCAGTGGCGGTGGATCGCACTGCGCGGCCTTGCACAAATGTGATGTGGGGAGGAGCCGGATGGGAAGTGCTAACCATTGGATCTGTTCCGGCAAGCCATTCCTGATAATTGGTGAAGCCGTCATGATCTGGGTCAGCCGAAGCCAGTCTGGAGGAGGCCGGAGTGCCTGGTGGGAAGGACACAGAGGCCCAACCGGCATAGGTATCGGCAAATCTCACTGGCATTTGGTAACGGCGTTGCGAATAGTCAGTGGCGACGGAACTGGTGGGAGTTGCACGCTCCAGAGTCACTTGGAGAAGACCTTCATAGCCCTTGTAGTGCTGGTGGGTGACCGGATCGACAAACACCATTTTCATGACGCGAGGTGGGATGGTGTAGGATTTGTCAAGGGGGCTCTGCAGCAGGATACGCGAAATACCGGGGGCCGTGAAACCCGGGAACAGAGTGGCCTCAGTGCCTGGTGCCGCAGGATTGGGGATTTCACGGTCGGGCGAACCCGGAAGTGTGCCGGCTGCCTCGGTGCCCCCGAGGTCCACGATCGCGAAATACATCACGTCAGTGCTCGGGAACATCAGTTCGGTGCCATTGCCCTCCCACTCGAAGGTGTTGGGCAGCCTGGGGTCAAGCTGCACATAGCCATCCGCAGACCAAGTGAGAGCGGATCCGTTCAATTTGGTGAAACGGAAGCCTTGGCTGATCTTCCCTGGCATGATCGTCCCGACCTTGTTGTAACCCTCTGGAATGGGCCGGTAAAATACCGGAATGGTCACAGCCACCTTTGGATTAGTTAGCTGCGGAAAGAGGAAATCATATTCGCCAGGAACGATGGTGGACTTCATGTCGGCACCAGCGGAAGGGCCATCTGTATAATTTGCGCTATCGAAGGTCAAGGCGTAGCGGTAGCGTGCCAGCGAGTATCCCCTGACTGAGGCGGATTGGAGGTTGCCATAGACCGTAAGCGTCTCATCGGCAAACGTGTTGATCGGCCGCGCGAGGCCGCTGGGCGGCGCGGCGTATAGATGGCAGTATTGGGGATAGGAGGGCGAGATAGCCACCGCCGGAGTGGGCGCGGTAGGCACTTCCCAATACGTCATGTCGTCGGGGCGGAATACCCGGAGCGGGCCAATGGCTCCAGCGTCATAGATGAGACTCGGATCCCCGGTGGCTGGCGGTGTCCGCAAGTACGGCGGGGTCGGCCCGGCTGGATTGATGTCACCAATGGACACATAGACGGTGGCACCGATAGGACAACCAAAGGGCGGGTTAGCCCCGAAATAGGTCAGGCTGCCGTTGAAGGCGCAGCCGGGGTTGATGACGACATTGCCGTCGCGCAGCAGGACGCCGAAGTCACCTACGCCGCGGAAGTCAGAGAGACCGGCACTTTTTTGACGATAAGTGGCATCGGTCCACAGGCTCAAACTCAATTGGCCAAAGCCAATGGATGAAGTGGCAAGCAGGGCTAACGCAACGATGGGAAATTTTTTGCGGCGATTCACGGGGAAAATGTGATGGGGTAGAGGGGAGCGTGCAAGGGAAATATCGCTGGCTGAGAAAAAAACCGTGACGACCGGGGGCGGCACGGTTTTTTCAGGCCACTTGAAAGTCGGCGGCCTGCGCCGGGGTCAGCTCGCGGCACTGCCAAGGGAGGCCGTGGATGTGGAGATCTGCCATGAAGGCATCGGGCTCGAGTTGCTCGATGTTCCAGACGCCGGGCTTGCGCCAAGTGCCCGCCAGCATTTGCTTGGCACCGAGCATGGCAGGCACGCCCGTGGTGTAAGAGATTGCCTGCGAACCGACTTCCGCAAAACACGCTTCGTGGTCGCAAATATTGTAGATGTAAACCGCCTTGGGCTGGCCGCTTTTGAGGCCGGTGATGATGTTGCCGATGCAGGTTTTGCCCTTGGTCGATTGACCCAGCTCGCCCGGGTCGGGCAGCACCGCCTTGAGAAACTGCAGCGGCACGATTTGCTGGCCTTGGAACAGCACCGGGTCGATGCGCGTCATGCCCACGTTCTGCAACACCTCAAGGTGCTTCAAGTAATTGGGTGAAAACGACATCCAGAATTGCGCCCGACGCAGCGTCGGAATGTGTTTGACGAGCGATTCGAGCTCCTCATGGTACATCCGGTAAATCTCGTAGCTGCCAACCCCTTCCGGACAGGTGAATTCCTGATGCCGGGACATCGCCGCGCTTTCTACAAACGCTCCACCCTCAAAATGCCGACAAGCTGCGGTAACCTCCCGAATGTTGATTTCCGGGTTGAAATTTGTCGCAAATGCCTTGCCGTGGTTGCCGCCGTTGACGTCGATGATGTCGAGGGTATGAATTTCATCAAACTGGTGTTTGAGCGCCCAGGCCGTGAATCCATTGGTCACCCCGGGATCAAACCCCGAACCGAGCACCGCACACAGCCCCGCCTTGACAAACCGCTCCTGATAGGCCCACTGCCAGCCATACTCGAACTTCGCCACATCCTTGGGCTCGTAATTGGCGGTGTCCAAATAATCGCAACCGGCCTCCAAACACGCGTCCATAAGCGTCAAATCCTGGTAGGGCAACGCCACGTTGATGAGCAGTTTCGCGCCGCTACTCCGGATCAGCGCCGCAGTTTGGCGCACATCGTCCGCATCCACCTGCGCGGTGGCCAGCTCACGCCCTGTGCGTTGTTTGACTTGGGCGGCGATTGCCTCGCACTTGGAGAGGGTGCGCGACGCCAAGGTGATGGGACCGAACACCTCTGGCAGCATGGCGCATTTATGAGCTACGACACTGCCGACTCCGCCGGCTCCGATTAATAGGACTGGTTTCATCATGGTTTGGGACGGCCAGATTGCCCCAGCCCCGGCCCGCTGGCAAGAAAATTGACAGCGCAGGAATTTGGCGGCGGCTTGAGTTCCGGGCGGGGGATTAGGGGGCAATCTTGAGACCATTGGCTGCAGCGAGACCCCGCTGACGCAGATCGAAAGACAGCAAATACTTGGCACCGAGCTGCATAGCCGTGGCGATGTGAAGGACATCCCAAGAGCGGTGGCCACCTTGGATCGTGTGGGCGACCGAGAGACGCTCGGCGATGAGCAAAACCTCGGGCCAATCGGCCGGGACGGTGGCTAGGGCTCCCACAGCTATATTGTGCGCAAGTTTGGCGAGCACCCGCGCCGCCTCCGCCTGCCGAAAGCCTTTGGTCGAGTCCTTGGAATTGAGGAATACCTGTAGTCTCACAGATTGGCGGAACTCAAACTCCACTGCAGCCGAAACTCCCAGTGGTTCATCCAATGACTGATAAAAGGCGCGAGCCACTGTCGAGTTGTCCTGCTCGCGGTAGAGGGCGCAGAGAAAGCTGGTGTCCGGGAAAAAGTTCACCCCTCTTCCCCCTCCAATTCAAATGCCCGCATTTCCTCAACCTCCTTCATGGAAAACACCCGGTCACCCCAGATTTCCTTGTTCTGTTTGGCGAAATCAATCTTCACGACCTCAGCGGGTCTGGCGGAACGGGGCGGCACAAGACAGGCAACCGGCTTGCCCCGGCGAAGAATTTCGACATCTTCCCCCTGATCAAGCCAAGCGACAACCTTTGGGAAGTGATTGCGCAAGTCGGCGACAGTGGCAGTTCTCATGAGAGGAGCATCTCTCACGAGATCCCGCAGGTCAAGGGGAAAAAGCCATCCCTCTTCCCCCTCCAATTCAAATGCCCGCCTGTGTGGAACCGCTGCAATCCCCTCATCTTGGGCTCAAAACAAAATTGCCGACAACTTTTGAGTCGCCCGGCGTTTCCATCCATGAAAGGCTCGCGCCGCACCCAGACCCATACCACCCCCATGAGACACCCCTCTCCATCCAGCAAGTCCCGCCGCCACGACGGCTTCACCCTCCTTGAAATGGTCATCGTCCTCGGCATCATCGCCATGCTTTTGGGCGGTGCCATCTACTCAAGTCTCGGTATTTTGGGCTCATCCAAAATGGGCCGGGCAGATTCGGACTTTCAAACGATCAGCTCGAATTTGATGCAGTACAAGACTGCCAATGGCTTCTATCCCACGACCCAACAAGGGCTTAGGGCTCTCGTGGAGAGACCTTCGACGAATCCGGTGCCCGCTCGCTGGTCCGCCATCATGAAGAAAGTTCCGCTGGACCCTTGGGACAGCGAGTACATTTACCGCTTCCCAGGTAGAAGGGACCCCACAGAACCCGAAATCATCAGCAAAGGCCCCGACGGCATCGAAAACACCGCAGATGACCTCAGCAGCCAAGACCAGAAATAGAAACCAGCAAGGTTTTACCCTCATCGAGATCGTCATGGTTCTCGCCATCGCAGCAGTGCTTCTTGGCGCTGCTGTGGCTACCATGGTCTTTTCCACTGATGAGCGCGATTTGCGCAAGGCTTCCGGGCAGGTCGAGTTGCTCGCCAGACGCGCCCGCACCATCTCGATTCTCCAGCAGATCCCCTATGCCCTCGAATTCCGCCCGGGCGTGGTCCGTTTGCTACCTTTCGCCGAAGCCGGTCAGGATGATAAAAAAACCATCGACGGTCATGGCATCGGCGGCGATCGCGTCGTTTTGCCCGGCTCCGGTGCCATCAGCCCGGTCCACGATCAACTCAACTTCGACGCTAAAATGGCCAGCTTTGTGCGCCGTTGGAATACCGTGGAATGGCTCCCGATGAGTGATCACTTTTCCCACGTTTGGCGCTTTGATCCCGACGGCCTAAGCGAGCCTGTCAGTGTCCGCCTCACGATTGGCGGTAACTACATCGAAGATACCTACCACCCGCTTACCGCCAGCATTTGCGACACCTCAATGGAAGTCAAATGATCGTTCCGCTCCATCCCCGCCCCAAGGGCCAGCGCGGCTTTCTCTTGCTTGAGGTAGTGCTGGCCCTCGCCGTGTTCAGCGCCGCCGCCACTGGCTTTGCCGTCGCCATGAATGCCATGGCCAAAGCCGCCTTGTTCGCCCAAAGCGAACTGCACATCACCCGCATCCTGGATAGCGCCTTGGACGAAACCCTCTCACTGCCCGTTCTCGAGGAGGGAACCACCACCAGTCCCGTCGCCAAAACCGGAATCGAAATGGCCACCACCATCACCATCCTCGACAGCTTGGAAAACCAAGACGGCAACCTGCTCCAGGAAATGTACCTCATCACCGTGACAGCCCGCTGGTATGAATCCGGTGAATGGAAGCAACGCTCCGCCGAAACCTGGCGCTACGGCCGCATGTACCAGCCATGACCCATCAATCTGACAATTCCAGGCGGACGGGCTTCACACTGCTGGAAGTGGTGATGGCCATGTTTTTGATGGCTCTGCTCATCGGGATGGTGTTTGGCATTGCCCGTTCCTCCCTGAAGTTAGGCCGAATCGTGGTGGACTCCCAGAACAAGGAAATGCTTCATCAGGCGTTTTTTGAACTCCTCGGCAAGCGCTTTGCGGCCCTCCCCGGCAACACCCGCTTCGATCTCCAAGTCCAAAATACCAGCGGCCAATACCTCTCCGACCTAACCCTCCAAAACGTCCCTCTCTGCTTCACCTGGGGCGGCCAACCGCGCATCGCCAAAGCCGTCCAACTCTCGACCGTGCGCCGCCGCAGCGGCTTTCTGGCCATCGTCCTGCGCTATTACGAAAACGAAATCCTCGAAGGCTCGGCCGCCCCCACCAATGGCACCAGCAACGTCGATAACAAACCCTTCGCCGAAGTCGAACTCGTCGATGACGTCGCCTACTTCGAGTGGCGCGTGCTCGATGCCACCTCGATGGAGTGGCAGTACGATTGGGATATTCAGGGCCGCATGCCCCTCCAACTCGAACTCACCCTCGCCTTCGGTGACAAAGGCGAGGAAATGCGCCACATCTTTTGGATCCCCCCGAAGCCGGATCCCGAGGTGGTCCTCCGCCAAATCATGCAAAGTAGCGGCTCGCCCACGACAACCCCCACCACCAAACCAGGCACCGTCCCAGGCACCACCCCAGGCACCACCCCGGGCACAAAGCCGGGTACCATCACCATCCCCGGCATCCCCATCGGAGGTGGTGGCGGAGGCGGAGGTGGCGGAGGTGGCGGAGGTGGCGGCGGTGGCGGCCGCAGTGGCGGCGGTGGTCGCTCTGGCCCTTGATTTTTAACTGATACTACTCATGCGTTCTCATCTGCACAGATCCCAGCGCTCCCACGGCTTTGCCTTGGTGGCCGTGCTCTGGCTTATCGCTGTTTTGGGCATGGCCACCATGGTCGCCCTGCGCGTCATCTCGTTTGACATGGAGCTCACCACCGCCAAAGTCCACGGCTCCCGTGCCCGCAATATCGCCGAAATCGGCATCGCCGTCGGCTGCAACCCCATCGTCAAACGCGCCGATCCGATCCTCCACCATGTCGATACAGCCGCTGGTGGCGGCTACGACGTAAAGATTATGGCGGAAGGCGGCCGCTTTAACATCAACACCATCCTCCTCCGCAACGATACCTCCCTGCTGCGCGACCTATTCATCAGCTGGGGACTGGAACTCGACACAGCACAAGGCATCACCGCCTGCCTCGCCGACTGGATCGACGCCGATGACGACGTTTCCCTCAACGGTGCCGAAAAAGAGTGGTACGAAAGCCAAGGCCGCATCAATCAACCCTTCAATCGGCCCTTTTACAACATTGATGAAATGCGCCTGGTGCGCGGCATGGACCTCGTTGAAGCCGCCCGCCCGGATTGGCGCAACTGGTTCACCGTCTGGAGCAGCGGCGGCCTCGACCTCAACGAGGCCCCCGCCGAACTCATCGCCGCCGCCGCCAACGTCTCCATTGAGCTGGCCGCCCTCATTCCCCAAGCGGTGTGCGGTTCCGACGGCATTCGCGACACCGACGACGACATCCCTTTCAAAGATGTCAATACCGCTCTTGCTCTTTTGGGCCTGGATGTCAATAGTCGTCCGGACTTAGCCCAACGCTTCTCTGTGAACGACACCACCACCCGCATCGAAAGCATCGGTACCGCTGGCGCGGCCAAACGCCGCATCACGGTCATCGTCCGCAATCGTACCGGCCAACCCGCCCTCCTCGAACGCTTCGAAGAAATCATCCCGTGAGCAAGCCAACCGATCAAATCCTCCTCGTCCCCGGTGAAACCGGTTGGGAAATATGGACCAGCCAAGCCGACGCTGAATTCAGCCTCCACTCCGCCTCCCAAAGTTCGCGTGCCAGCGAGTTGACCGGCATTCCCAGCGGCGATATCCTCATGTTTTTCCCGGTCAAGGCGATCACCGCCATCCCGATGAAAGTCATCAGCGAAGACGACTCGCTCTTTTCCGAACTCGCGGTGATGCACGCCGAGGGCCTCGGCATGCGCCCGGACCCCATGGCCGGCCAACTCACCGACACCTTTGTCATCGCCCGCCAAGGCAGCACCACCGCCCTTCTTTCCGTCCATCTGCGCCCTCCAGTCGATGGCGATTTGCCACTTCGCGGGCCCAAGGAATTCGATATCTCGGCACGCGCCTTCCCGGTGCAGGGCGATTGCTTGGCGGTGTGGAAAGAATTCGGCCGCTGGGTATTTTGCCTCTCCCATCAGGGGAAACCCGTTTATTGCCAGGCCACTTCCGTCTCGGCCACCACTCCCGATGACTCTCTGGTCCGCGAAATCCGCCTCGCTATCATCCAATTGTCCCTCCAAGACATCGATCTGACTCCCTCACATGTCCTCCTCTGGTCCCAGTCCGAACAGGCGTCGCCCGGCGCACTGACCGGCGCGTTCGGCGTCCCGGTGGACGTCTCGCCCCGCCCCGCACCAGTCCTGCCCGATCCCCGCAGCAAACTCCTGCCGGCCGACGTCCGTGCCGCCCGCCGCAGCGCCCGCCGCCGCCGCAATGTCATCCTATCCATCGCCGCCGTCGCCCTCGCCTACCTCGGTATCATCGGATTTTTCAGCTTCAACCTCTGGAAAGTCCACACCCATACCGCCCTGCTTCTCAAAAAGGCCCGCGCCGCCGCCCCAGACGCCGCCGCCTACAAAACCCATCTCGCCAAGTGGGAAGAGCTCAAACACGCCGTCGATCTCAATCAATCACCCGTCGATATCCTCTTGCGCATTTCCCGCTGCATCCCTCCTAACAGCAGTCTGAGACTCAAAACCGCCGAGGTAACCGCCAACGAAATCTCCCTCACCGGAGAAGCCCAACAACAGGCAGCTGTCGGCCAGTTCAGCCTCGCCCTTCGCAAAAGCAATGACCTCGTCGGCCTCATCTGGCAAACCCCAGAAGCCTCCAAGAGCACCCGCGGATGGGAATTTGTTTACACCGCCGCCCCCCCCAAGAATTGACCCCCGCTGCACCAGTCCTCACCGACAAATCCCGCAACCTGCGGCATTATCTCATCAGCCCCTCCCCACTCCCTAGCCCTCAGCCCATCTCCGCCTGTGTCCCCACGTGAAAAAAAGCTCCTCATCTTCTTCGCCGCCGGGGGATTCGCTATCCTCAACCTGTTAGGCTTCAACTACTTCGTCAAGCTGCGTAGCGAAATCACCGCCAAGCACATCAAAGCCGTCACCACCCTGAAACAGGCAGAATTGATCCGCGACAAACGTGACGAGGTCGAATCCCTTATGGAATGGCTCGAAAAGCACGAACCAAAACCCAGCGAAAGCCAACCCGTCCTCACCGACTTGCTCGAACTCGCCGAAAAGGACGTGCCCGTCGTCGGCCTCACTTTCAAAAACGAAAAGCTCCTCCCCACCGACCAAACCGGCCGCTATTTCCATCGCGTCAAAGTCAGCCTCACCGTCGTCGGCCCAGAACGCTCGCTTTACACTTGGTTCGACCACCTCAACTCGCCTGATAGCCTCCGCTGCGTCACCTACATCCGCCTCTCACCCAACAAAGAAGACGACACCCTCATCGATTGCACCGCCACGGTCGAGCAATGGTTCGTACCCGTGCCATCCGCCTGAAATGCCCAACCAAACACCCGCCTGAGGTGCTGCGACTCCGCAACGCCCACCAGCAACTCGCTTCCTTCCATCCGCGCTAGGCAATCCTGCCCTCCTCAATTCAACCTGATTCCACCATGCACTCCATCGCCCGCTCCAGCCTGCTTCTGCTCGTCGCCCTCACCGGCCTGAATGCTGCCGAACTGCCGAAAAAGGCACCCCTTTCCCGTTACTCCGGGTTATGGACCAACTCCCCTTTCACCGCCCCGCCCAAGCCTGTGGATGACGGCCCGGTCATCAACCCGTTTGAAGACCTGGTGCTCAAAGGCATCGCCCCCATCGCCGGTGGCTATCTCATCACGCTCATTAACAAAAAAAACCCGGCTGAAACAGTTCCTCCCATTGATACCGACCGCCCCTCGGAATATAAGGTCCTGAGCATTGAACGCGATCCGGACAAGCCGCTTGGCACCGTCGTCTATCTCTCCAGAGGAACCCAAACCGGTAGTGTCACCTTCGACGAAAAACTCAGCATGCCCAAGCCTGCCGCCCCAAAACCCGCCAACAAGCAGCCCGGGCGCCCGCCGGTGCCCGTCCCACCGGTTGCTCAGCCCGCGCCTCAGATCCCCACGCCCGCTGGCACCCCTTCCAGCCGAATGCGCTCACGCATCGTCCCTCCTGCCACCGGCACCCAGCCTGGCGGCCAGTCCAGTGGCCGCTCCGGAGGACGCTCCGGCGGCACCTCCGGCGGCAGCAATTACCAGCGCCCCGGCCGCTAAGCTCCTCTCAAATTTCAGTTCGTCACTCCCAATTCAAAATTCCACCTCCCCATGCCTCTCCTCCGTTCTTTTGCTCTATTGGTCTTGAGCTTTTCCCTCGCTGCTGCTCAGGACCCCGCAGTTCCTGACACGACCCCCCCTGCGGCGGCTGAGGCAACGACCCCGGCCGCTGTTCCGGCGGAAGGGGCAACTCCAGCGGTTGTCACGCCTCCTCCGGCCGTGGTTACGCCCCCGCCAGCAGGGGTCACGCCTCCCGCTGTCAAGACACCACCAACAATCCCTGGCAAGACACCACCAACGATCCCCGGCAAAAACCCGTCAGGAATCCCCGGTAAAACCCCGCCCGGTGGTGCAGCCAAAACGCCCCCTCTGCCGGCCGTGCCTCTGGTGCCGTCACGCAAACCCGCCCGTGACCCCAATGTGCCCCTCGCCGATACCAAAATCGTTGAAGCCATCGAACAAGCTTCGCTCAAGGGTTCAGAGTTGGCTGCCCTTTACCGCAAATACACCGGCCGCAGAGTCATCGTCTCCGCCGCCGCCGCCGCCGCCGAATTCTCCTTCATGCAGGACGCCAGCCCCGAAGAACCCCTCACTTATGCCGAAGCCGCTGAACTCCTCAGAAAGGCAGCCGGTATCGAAAACTTCGTCTTCATGCCCGATGATAAAGACAAAAATCTGGATTTCCTGACTGTCTCCACTCGTCTGCCCGGGCTCGCCTACAATGTTTTCAATGAAAACGACCTGTTGCCGGAAGGCGAGGGCGTCATTTCCTATGTGATGACCTTCAAACACCTCAAACCCGAAACTGCCGCACAGGCATTCACCCAGATTATCGGCCAATTCGGCACCTATGGTTCAATCGCTCCGCTCAATGGCTCCGTTGTCATCACCGAAAATACCTCCCTCATTCGCAGGCTCATCAAACTCAAGGAGGAAATCGATAAACCCGCCGATATCACCAGCACCCGCTTCATCTCCGTCAAGTATGCCGACGTCACCGAACTGGCCGGCACCCTCAACGATCTGCTCAATACTCAGCAGCAAGCTCAGAAAACCGCCGCTGTTCAGCGCGCCGGTGCGCCTGCCGCCGCTCCTGTCCCTGGAGCCCCGCCACAGGCTGCCGCCAACACCATCAACTCAGGGGCCGCCACTAGCGTAGATACCCCCGTGCAAATCATCCCGGAACCCCGCACCAACCGCATCTTCGGCATGGGCCGCCCAGTCGATCTTCTCTTCGTCGAAGGCCTCATCCGCGAGTTCGATATCGAAACCAGCGAGAAAACCTTCCTCCGCCGCAAACTCAAATTCCTCACCGTCACTGACTTCCTCCCCATCGCCTCCGACGCCCTCAACCGCGCTTTCACCAGCCCCACCGGCGGTGCAACTGGTGCCCAGGGAGCCCAGGGTGCCGTCGGCTCCAATGCTTCCCGCACCAATCGTAGCGGCTCTAACACAGGCTCCACCGGCAACAATAACAACATGGGCCGCAGCAATTCCGCCGGCGCATCTTCCTTCGGCGGTGGCACTTCCTCCTTTGGCGGTGGCAGCGGCGGCATGGGCAGCATGGGTGGCTCCAGCGGCGGTATGGGCGGTGGCAGCAGCCTCGGCAATCCAAATGCCTCCACCGCACCGGAGTCCCGCCTCGTCGGCCGCACTCTCCTCGTTGCTGACAACATCACCAATTCAATCGTCGTTCAAGGCCCTCCCTCCGGCCTCGAAATCATCGAGCGACTCCTCGATCAAATCGATGTCAAGGCCGACCAAGTCATGATTTCCACCGTCATCGGCCAGCTCACCTTGGATGACTCCAAAACCTTCGGCGCAGATTATACGTTCAATGACGGCAGCAGCAACTCCGCTCTGCGCGGCGGCGGCGGATTCAGTCCCAGCATGCCTATTGTCCCAATTCCATCCACCACTACCGGGGGCACTGCCACCACCTACAATCCCGGTGCCCTATCAGGAGCTGGCGGCCTTCAAGTCTATGGAAAAATCGGCAACAACCTCAATGTCTTTGTCCAAGCCCTCCAATCCACCGGCAAATTCACCGTCCTCTCCCGCCCCAGCGTCTTCACTGCCAATAATCAAAAAGGTACCATCTCAAGTGGCCGCCGCGTCGCCATCCCCACCAATAGCAACAGCTTCACCAACGGAGGCGCCAGCACCAATATCCAATACCAGGACGTCGTCCTCAAACTCGAAGTCATCCCGCTCATCAATTCCAAGGATGAAATTACCCTCCAAATCGCTTTGCTCGACGATGAAGTCAACGGCAACCAGACCATCGCAGGTGCCGGGGCCAATGGCACCACCCTGACCGTCCCTAACATTTTCACACGCCAAGTCCTCACCACCGTTACCATTCCTAACAATGAGACAATCGTCCTCGGCGGCCTCATCAAGGATAGCAAGTCCGACTCTGTCGATGGCATCCCCATCCTCAGCAGCATCCCGTTCCTCGGCAAACTCTTCTCCAACACCATCAAGGCCAACACCCGCGAGGAACTCCTCATCTTCCTTCAGCCGTCCATCATCACCTCTCGCGCCTCCCTCGACTCCGCACAGTCCGATGCAGCCCGCCGCTACCAAGGCAGCCGCGAAACCCGCAAGTTTGCGGATGGCCCCGAGGTCCTCCCGCCCCCGGGTTCCGCGAAGCCTGCAGCCGATAGCGCCACTCCTCCCAAGGCTGTCCCAGTCGATCCTCAGCCCGCCGCCACCCCCTCTGCCACAACTCCCGCCAAAACCAAAAAATCCATCCAGCCCTCCCGCAACTGAGTTCCCAGCGACGCCGCATGCCTTTTTTCCCGCTTGTGCTTGCCAAGTCGTCCACTCGAAGCTAGCAATTGTTGCAGCGCTCTCCAGCGCAATGGTCCCGTGGTCCAATGGATAGGACGATGGCCTCCGAAGCCGTAGGTGCAGGTTCGATTCCTGCCGGGATCACTTTTTGAATCCACATAGCCGATTTGGCGTAATTGCTCGACAGCGGAGGACCGGCTTGGTATCTTAGCGCAGTGGAACGGCAGCAAGGATTCGGCACACAAACGCAAGGTATCCCACTGGACTTTCCATTCCAGCCCAGCACGCCGTGCCCATGATCCATCCGCGCAAGCCACCAGTTAACCAGCCATTCATGCGATGAACCCGTTTTTTTACCGCAATATTGGGATCCGCGGCCGCGTCGTACGCGGTCTGGGTGGGCTTGCGCTGCTCGTTGGGGCCTACCTGTGCCACGGGGCAGGTTTGAGCGGAACACTCACCGGGGCGGGCATGTTCATGTTGTTCGAGGCCCTGATCGGTTGGTGCGTGTTGCGTGCTTGCCGGATTAAGACCCCGTTGTAATCACCACCCCAATCCGTGCTTGCTCCGATGAAATCCACTAACCATGCTGGAGGCCACCAACCATGAATGCTACTCCAGTCACGCGTCGCCATTTCCTCAGCGGACTCACCGCCGCTTCCGTAGTCGGCCCCTTGGTCAGTCGAGCCGCAGATGCCCCCGCTCCCAGCGCTCGGAAGATCAAAATTGGGCTCGTCGGCGGGGGCGGGCGTGGATCGTGGATCGCCAGGCTGTTTCAAAAACATGGCGGCTATCAATTCCACGGGGTCGCTGATTATTTTCAAGCGGTCGCCGACCGAGCAGGCGACGCCCTCGGGGTGGATAAATCGCGGCGGTTTTCCGGGCTATCGGGCTATCGGAAATTGATCGACAGCGGCGTGGAGGCGGTTTTGCTCGAGGTGCCACCGCATTTTTTTGCGGAGCAGGCGAGCGCGGCGGTGGCGGCCGGCCTGCACGTGTACATGGCCAAGCCGGTGGCGGCGGATGTGCCGGGCTGCTTGGCGATTGAAGCCGCCGGCAAGCTGGCGACGGAGAAGCAGCGTGTGTTTTTAGTGGACTATCAAATGCCCACCGAGCCGGCGAACATAGAGGTGGCCAAGCGCGTCCAAGCGGGTGCCCTCGGCAAGCTGGCGCAAGTGCAGACGTTTGGCGTGTGCGGGGGCTTCTCCGACCCGCCCAAAACCGCCAACCTCGAAAGCCGCTTGCAGGGGCTCGTCTGGGTCAATGACATCGCACTCGGTTGCGATTTATTGGGAAATTTTGACATCCATGCCATCGACGCCGCGCTGTGGCTCATTGGCGAGCGGCCAATCGCAGCCACGGGATTCTCGAGAATTGCTCGGACTAACCCGCATGGCGACGGCCACGACGTGTGCTCGCTGGTCTATCAATATGCCAGCGGCGTGGTACACAACCACTTCGGGCAGGCACTCAACAATACCAGTGACAGCGCGCTGATGGCCGTTTGCCATGGCCCGCTGGCTTACGCGCAGGTCAATTACTGGGGCAAAGCTTTCGTGCGGGGCGGTCCCCAACAATACAACGGTGGCACTGTGGACAACCTTTACGATACCGGGGCCATGCGCAACATCGCCAGTTTCCACCAACAAATCAGCGACGGGGATTTTACCAACGCCAGCGTGCGCCGCGCCGTGGATGGCTGCCTCACCTGCATCCTGGGCCGCGAGGCCGCCGAGCGCGGTATCTACCTAACCATGGAACAATTGATCAAGGAAAACCGCCGCCTCGAAGTGAACCTGGAGGGCCTCAAACCATGACCTGCAAACCGATGATCTGCCTGCTTGTTCACCTCGGTGCCGCCGCCTTTTGCGCTGCGGCGACACCAGCATTTTTCGCGATGGACACTGGCACTCGCGATGCGACGCACCAGACAGCCGAATCACAGGTCGCCTTGGTCAAAAGCCTGGGCTTTGATGGGATCGGCCCGAGCTACACGTCACCTGAGGCGCTGCGCGACATGCTTGCTGCGGTGGACCGCGAGCACTCGAAATTGTTTGCCTTGTACGTGCAGCTGGATCTTAACGCCGCGCAGCCGTTGAGCCCTGGAATTCGCGATTCAATTCACCAGTTGCAGGGGCGCGACGCAATCTTGTGGCTGCACGTCACATCCACCACCCACCGGCCGTCGGATCCGGCTGGCGACGCGCAGGCCACGGCCATTTTGCGTGAGGTGGCCGCGCTGGCGGAGCCGGCCGGACTGCGCATCGCTCTCTATCCGCACAGCGGGATGTGGGTTGAACGCGTTGACGACGCGCTGCGTGTCGCCCGTTTGGTCGATCGCAAGAACATCGGTGTCTGCTTCAACCTCTGCCACTGGTTGATGGTCGATGGCACCGACCTCGAAGCCCGGCTCACCGAAGCCCTGCCGCACCTTTTTGTGGTGACCCTCAATGGCGCTGATACAGGTGCCAAGGATTGGGGGAAACTCATCCAGCCCTTGGACAGCGGAACATTCGATGTGAGTTCGTTGCTAACAAAACTCAAGACGCTTGGTTTTAAAGGGCCTATAGGCTTGCAACATTACGGCATCCAAGGCGACGCTCAGGTCAACCTGCAACGCTCGATGAGTGCTTGGCAGCACCTGCAGGCCAGCCCCCTGATGCCGGCTGGCAGTGCGCTGGCCGGGTGGGAGGCCGCCTCCGGTTGGAGCGAAGTTGGAAGTGTAGGTCTCGACCCGCAGAAGCCCACCATTCTGCAAACCCAGCCTGGAACCGGTGTGGTGATCTCTCAAGGCAGCGGTGGCTATTTGCTGACCAAGGAGCATTTTGGTGATGTAGCGGTGCATGTTGAGTTTCTCATTCCACAGCACTCAAACTCCGGCGTGTACTTCCTCGGCAGCCACGAACTCCAAATCTACGATAGCTTCGGAGTGGCCACCGACCAGTACCCCGGCATCGAGTGCGGTGGCATCTATCCGGAATGGCTGAACGATGCCAACGTCCGCGGCCATTCACCGCTGGTCAACTCCAGCAAGGCTCCCGGCGAGTGGCAGACGTTCGACGTGACTTACCGCGCCCCGCAATTCGACGCCGCAGGCCACAAAACCCGCAACGCCCGTTTCGAAAAAGTCATCCAAAACGGGAAACTTGTGCAGAATGATGTGGAATTATTCGGTCCTACCCGCGTCGGCCTGGCCGAACAGGCACGCGGCCCGCTGCGCCTTCAGGGCGACCATGGCCCGGTGGCCTTTCGCAATGTGCGCATCCGCCCGCTCAGCGAGAAAGCTGGAGAGTAAGTTTGTCCTCTCATCTCTAGCACTAGTTCAGCTTTCGACTCTCACTGATGTTTGCCACATGAGAGTTTGGGGCGGAAAGGCCGACAGCAGCCCCGGAACACGACATCAAGAACCACCGGTCCTCATTTCGTCTTCTTCCCGCTCAGTCTGAACCTCTTCTTTCTCGGCAAACATTCCCTTCACTTCCGGGATATTCCGACAAATGAGGGGTGGATGATCAGTCCCTTTACCCGGATTTCTTGCATCCTCGCCGCCCGGCGAGCTCCGGGCTTGCCCTTTGGCCAATCCGAGGCATGCTCGCCGCGTTGTGAATTCCCTTCCCGTAGAGCCATCCTTGGAAGCCTTCGTCGCCCTGGCGGGGCGGGGCAATGTCGTGCCGGTTTATACCCAGTTGGCGGCGGACTTCGAGACACCACTCTCCGCGTACCTCAAAGTGCGCGACGCCCGTCACTCGTTTTTATTAGAAAGTGCCGAGAGCAGCGAAAAAGCCGGGCGCTGGTCGATTGTCGGCAGTGGCCCGCGGTTGGTGTTTGAGGCCCGCGACAAGCACATCACCATTCGCGAAGATGGCGTGGCGACCCGCAGTTTCACTGCCCCGGACGATGTGCTAGGTGCACTTGAACGCGAGATGGCCCGCTACAAGCCGGTCACCCACGGTGCGTTGCCCTTATTTTCCGGTGGGATGGTTGGCTATTTGTCGTATGACGCGGTGCGGCAGTTTGAGCCGACACTCGGACCGCCTCCACCCGATCCGCTCGGCATACCGGACGCGATGTTTGTGTTGGCCGACACGATGCTGGTGTTCGATCACCGGTTGCGCCGCTTGCAGGTGGTGGCCAACGCCTTCATCGATGAGTTTGCCAGCCCGGCCGCCGCCTATGCCGCCGCTCGCGGGCGGATCGCCGCGCTGGTGGAAATCCTCAACCGCCCGCTGCATGTGCCGGCCCTCAATGGTTTGCTGCATGTAGAACCCGTCGAGGCGAAAAGCAACACCAGCCAGGAGGAGTACGAAGCGATGGTGCGGGCGGGCAAGGAATTCATTGTGGCCGGGGATATCTTCCAGTTTGTGCCCAGCCAGCGATTCGAAACAAAATTCGAGCAAGCCCCGGTGGACCTCTATCGGGCGCTTCGCTTCGTCAATCCCTCGCCTTACATGTTCCTGCTGGAGCTGGGTGACTTCGCGCTGGTCGGCAGCTCGCCCGAAGTGCATGTGCGCTCCATCCACGGTCGCATCGACATCCGCCCGATCGCCGGCACCCGCTGGAGGGGCCAAACACCCGAGGAGGACGATGCGCTTGCGGCCGAGTTGTTAGCTGATCCCAAAGAACGCGCTGAGCATCTGATGCTGGTGGACCTCGCACGCAACGATGTGGGCCGCATTGCCAAACACGGCGCGGTTCGGGTGGACGATTTCATGATCGTCGAGCGCTACAGTCACGTGATGCACATTGTGTCCAATGTTAGCGGCGAGCTGGATCCTTCGCACAGTGCCTATGACGTGTTGCGTGCCACTTTCCCCGCCGGCACCGTCAGTGGCGCACCCAAGATTCGCGCCATGCAAATCATCAACTCGCTGGAAAAACACAAACGTTGCGCCTATGCCGGCGCCGTCGGCTATTTCGGCTTTGATGGCTCCCATGATTCCTGCATTACCCTGCGCACTTGCCTGCTCAAGGGCGGCAAGGCCTACATTCAGGCGGGTGCCGGAGTGGTGGCCGACTCCGATCCGACCTACGAATACAACGAAACGCTCAACAAGGCCAAAGGCATGCTTCGCGCCATCGCGCTAGCAAGAACACTCGAAGAATAGCCTATAACTTCTCCCCACATGCTCCTGATCATCGATAACTACGATTCGTTCACCTACAACCTCGTGCAATACTTTGGTGAACTGGGGGAGGAGATGAAGATTGTCCGCAATGACGTTCTCACGGTCGAGGATGTTAAGGCGCTCAAGCCCACTCGCATCTGCATCTCACCAGGACCGTGCACGCCTAACGAAGCCGGAATTTCCTGTGAGCTTATCCGCCAACTGGGGGACACCACACCGATCCTCGGCGTGTGCCTCGGTCATCAATCGATCGGCCAGGTTTATGGTGGCGACGTGGTTCGGGCCGATCGCCTAATGCACGGAAAAACCTCGCCAATCCATCACTCCGGAAGGAGCATTTTTGGCGGCATGCCGACGCCGTTTGAGGCCACCCGCTACCACTCGCTCATTGTCAAACGCGAGACCCTGCCAGATTGCCTCGAGATCACCGCATGGACCGCCGAGGGCGAGATCATGGGCCTCTGCCACAAACAACTTCCCGTCCACGGCGTGCAATTTCATCCGGAGTCCATCCTCACCCAGGACGGCAAACGTCTGCTGGAAAACTTCCTCCGCCTCTAACAGCAGAGTTCCTGATCAGACCGGAAAATCGGAATCTCTCGATTCCTTAGGCTCTTACGCCAAATTTAAAAATAAATATACCAACCCTAAAAATACTGGGTTGACAAAAAAAATTTTTGGAGTAATTTCGGGGTAACCGAAAAATCCCATGAAAAGTACTGAATTCGCGATTAGCTTAGCCTTCTTCACAGTATTAATAACTAGTGTCCCGGGTTCAGCAGCCCAAACGACTGATGTGGACCGGATTGACGGTCTCCACGGCCAGACTGCGGTGGGAGGCGCTGAATGCCTGCGTTTCATCACTCCGCAACTCCTTGAACTGGCGCGAACCAGCACCAAAGTCAGGGGGCAAGATCTCACCAGTTGGAATTTTGTGCAGGGCGGGGTCTTTTCACCGCCCGAACCAGCCAGCTACACCGTCAGTTTGAACGGCCAAGCGGCCGTGGCTACCTTCGGCGGGTTCCGGCGGCGGGTTGCCCACGCACCGCTGGCGAAATACGATGTCAACGTTGACAACCGAATTTACCTGCAGCTCGCCACTCCGGCGAATACCGGCGACACCGTCACGGTCACCACCGACGGTTGGGGCAGCGGCATCCCCGATTCATGGACCACCACTCTGACCAGCGACCGCCGCAACCCGGCGATCCACGTCAACCAAGTCGGGTATCTCACCAGCGGACCAAAACAGGCAATGGTCGGCTACTACCTTGGTAGCGGCGGTGAATTGGACATACCCGCCGCAGCCTTCCGAATCGTTGACACCGCCACGGGTTCCACTGCCTTCACTGGCGTCCTCACCCCCCGTGCTGACGTTGGCTTCGATACGACGCCCCTGCCCTATCAAAAAGTCATGGCCGCCGACTTTTCGGCCCTCGAAACCACCGGCAACTATCAGCTTGAAATCGACGGGCTTGGACGTTCGCTGGCGTTCCAAATTGATCCGGACATGGCCCTTAACTTTGCCCGGATGTACGCTCAGGGGCTCTACAACCAACGCTGTGGGGTGGCCCTGACGCTGCCCTACAGCCGCCACACCCACGCGGCCTGCCATGTTGCGGCAGCCAGCATCCCCACCAGTGCCCCGGAATTTCAAGACACCTGGAATACCATCGCCGCCAACAATAGTGACAGCAGCTACGGCAACCGGATGACTTCGGTGGAAACCCAGCTTTACCCGATCCTGCGCACGGGTCCCATTGATGTTTCCGGTGGCCACCATGATGCCGGGGATTACAGCAAATACACGATCAATTCTGCACAGTTGATTCACCATCTGGCGTTTGCAGCGGACAATTTTCCCGGTGCTGGAGATTTGGATAATCTGGGAATTCCCGAAAGCGGTGACGGCAAAAGCGACCTGCTGCAAGAAGCGAAACAGGAAGCCGACTATCTCGCTAAACTTCAGGATGATGACGGCGGATTCTTTTTCCTGGTGTACCCGATGCACCGGCCTTATGAAAACAATGTACTGCCCGACGCAGGCGACCCGCAAGTGGTCTGGCCGAAAAACACCGCAGCGACGGCAGCTGCGGTTGGAGCCTTGGCAGATATAGCATCATCGCCACGCTTCAAACAGCAATTTCCTGCGGAAGCCGCCCTCTACCTGCAAAAAGCCCGTGCCGGCTGGAATTTTCTACTCACTGCCATTCAAACCTACGGCAAAGCCGGCAGTTATCAAACGCTCACCGGCTACGGGGATATTTTCGCCCATGATGACGAGCTTGCCTGGGCAGCTGCAGCCATGTTTGTGGCCACCGGAGATCCGGCATGCCAACAGAAATTCATTGAATGGTATAACCCCCAAGACCCAGCAACCGTCCGTTGGGGCTGGTGGTATCTCTTCGAAGGTTACGGTTGCGCCGCCCGCTCATACGGATTCGCAGTAAGCTCTGGCAAACGGACGCTCGCCGAAATGGACCCGGCTCAATTGGAAAAAACCCAGGCCATCATCAAAACCGCAGGAGACGTCATCTCCAATCGGAGCCTCCAAAGCGCCTATGGCTCCTGCCTCGACGACGCCTCCAAACGGTTTATGACCGCTGGATGGTTCTTTTCTGGTGACCGAGCCTTCGATATCACAACCCGCAACACCCTCGAAGCCTGTGCCGATTGGAAAACCTTGGTGCTTGGAAACACCAATTACGAACTCGGTTGCAACCCACTCAATGTCTCGTTTGTCACCGGCGCAGGCCAACACCAGCAACATGAAATCGTCAGTCAATACGCAGCAAACGATAGACGGGAAATGCCACCCTCCGGACTTCCGTTAGGTAACATCCAAGCCGGTTTCCCTTGGACAAATCTCTATCAATCTGATCTCAACCAGATGAATTTCCCCCCCGATTGGTTGACGTCTAACTCATACCCGCTCTATGACCGCTGGGGCGATACCTTCAACGTCACCACCGAGTATGTGGTCGCCCAACAAGCACGCGAGCTTGGCAGCATCTGCGCTTTGGCGGCAACCGCCCCCGGTGCCTCAACCCCCTGGCAAACCGCTCCCGCCCATATTATCAGTAGCGGCCAATTTCTGGCGCAAAACCAACAGGCAACCCTCTCGATAGAAGCTGACTCCCTCGATCTAACGAACGCCCGAGTCACTTGGGAAACACCGGAGGAATGCTATATCGGCGGGCCGACCTTCCAAACGACCCCAACGAAAACCGGATCCTTCTGGATCGAAGCCGAAGCGGTCCTTCCCGATGGAAAACGAGTCTCCGCGCGCATTGAGGTGGGCATCCAAGCCGCCGACGGTGCCGACGAATTCCCCGTCGAAGCCAATACCGTCGCCCTCTATCATTTTAACGGTGATTACAACGATGCCTCGCCCAATGGATTCAATCTGACCAAACATGGGCAGGTGGACTTCGAGCCACTTGCCACCGGGTGGATGGCCCATCCGGCAGGCTCAGCCGTCCGTTTCCATGGCATCGGGGACTCCCTCACCGTGCAACTGCCGGACAATCGTATTGCCCCGGGAAACACATCGAGCCCACTCACTGTGGAAGCGTGGATCCACCCGCTGGCATACAAAAGCTATGGGGCTTCCAACGACCCGTTGCTCAACTTGTACCAATGGTGGAACTCCCAGTTTGGTGTACAGCAGGACATGTGGGTACAACCCAACAATCCGGGAATCACTGCCGATGGTATCTCCCTGTTTGACCGGAACCAGTGGAACGACCTGATCCAATTGGGCACATGGCAACTCCTATCCATTTCCCGCGATGCCACCGGGCAATACACGGTAAAACTCAATGGTCAGACAGTTGGCACCGGCACTGCGGGAATTACCACCCGATACGATAACACCTCGGATTGGACTCTCACGCTAGGCAACTTCGACGGGTATATCGACGAACTCCGAATCACCGGCAGTATCCCCAGTACCACGACAACCGCAGGCGGCCCACCCCCCAGTGACCTCGTGCCCCCTCCTGTGATTCCACTGCTTTCAACCACCGTCAGACCTTTTGATGTGGAATACGAAGCGAATGAACACACAGTGGCTCTCTATCACTTCAATGGGGACTTCGCAGATGATAGCGGCCATCAATTCGATTTGCTTCCAAGCGGCAACGTCACCTTCGTTCCCACCACCCATGCCGATGGCTCCCCGGCCGGCCAAGCCGCACGATTTCGCGACATCGGCGACACCCTCACCACCGTGATTCCAGACGAATGGGTAGCACCCGGGGATAGTTCGCAGGGGCTCACCATCGAAGCCT
>CAIKHZ010000095.1 GCA_903827375.1 Akkermansiaceae bacterium | reverse complement strand
TCAAAGGCAACAATGAATGGCAAGCTGAGTATTTGACCGAGATAACGCCTCGTCCCGGCACTGTGCATTTCTCACTCAATCCGAACAACGACAAGGCTGACCAACCACCGGGGCCAGCCCTTCCCGATGATGAGCCATAATTGCACCTCAAACAAGCATTGCCGAACAAATCGCCGTAGCCGACCGGCTTCAGCACCACTGTTTCACCCTAACCACACTCCAATCGCCCGGCGGCTAGGCTAGGCGTTCTGCCACACATGAAGAAAAAAACCATCATCCTTCTCGCTTGGCCCCTTTCGGTCCTAATTGGGGTATGGCTTGGTTGCATTGCAGGAGTGGAGATCGGGCAATCTGTTTACAGCAACCAACATATTAGAAGATTATCTCGCGATTTGAGAGAGACCTCCGAGAGCGGCGACCAGCGCACCCGCGAGGTGCTTGACGAGGTATCTGATTTGGTGGCGACGATCGGTCAGCCTGCATATGAGAAGGCAAGTAAGATTTTCGCGGCAAACATCAAGAACTTGCAGAACTAGTCAGTCCTGCCGACAGGCAACAACTCCACAGATTCCAACCCTAAACCACCCAGCCGCCCTGCGGCAGAGTAGAGACGTTATGCCAAGAAATAATACACAATGAAGAAGGTGGTACATTTAGTCGATAATCGGACATTCCTCCTCGGACTCGATGAACTTTACCGTGCCGCTATCAAGCGACATGAGCGCGGAGAACTTCTTACATGTGCTCGGTTGGTATCTGCCGAATTGCGTGTCTCACCAGCGAATTCCCCAATCGAAGGCTACTATTCAGAGGATGCGGCACTGGGAGAGTATTTCCTATTGATGCGCAGCCTTCAGGCGCAGCCAGCCACAAGGAAGTCGGAGATTAGGAGCCAAGACGAGTTCAGTAGGTTACTTGAAGTCACATCCTCGCGAATTTATGGCAAGACCACCGCGGGCAATGGACTTCTACCAGCGGGACTAGATCCGCTTTCAGCAGCATTGACAGCGACCTTCCCCAACTGGTCGATTGAAAATCTGGTAAGCAATGCTTACGACCGGGCCAAGTACTCCGACGATTACTCACTTGTCGCGTTAGCATCGCTCTCCCGAGACTCTATCGTACTCACTGCACTGCGTGAGTCAGTCGTTCTTTACGCCTATATCGTTGCCGGTGGATTGCCACCCAAGAATCCAGAGTACGCTTGGGCGGTTGATTCAGAGATTACCGAGCGGGCCACGCGATTTGTGACAACTTTCAATGCACTCTTTGACGAGGACTTACCTCGCCCCTGCGAGGGGAATGCGTCAACGTTTTTCAATGCCGCTGATATTTGGGGAATCGCGGGACGTTGCGTTCGTATCGGATACGACGACTCAGTCGATCCAATTCGTCACTACCACTGGGCAATTCCCCTCACACGAGCGACACTCGTCGCTGAGGAATTTTGGGATAATGAGATCTGGACCACTGATCGATATAGGAATACGCGAAATCCCAGAACTAGGTGGGAAGACATACCGGAGGGATAACAACCGGGCGCTGACCAACCGGGCGCTGACCAACCGGGCGCTGACCAACCGGGCGCTGACCAACCGGGCGCTGACCAACCGACCACCAAGCCCGCAGATAAGGTTCCCACGAAAGATCCACCCTCAAGCCCTGCGTCGAAGGATGCCCCCCGGTAGCTGTGTCATTCTTATATGGAGGGGATCGGAAGTGGGATGTGGCCGGATTGGGTGATCAGGGCAAGGTTTGGGTTCACTCGTGCGTGACATATCTATTTGCGGAGGGACGATATGTCGCGAGGAACCGGGTAGTCCCAGCTCAGACTCCATTCGAATGGGCTACATTTGTTAAGTTGCCTGGAGCCCAGGAGGCGAATGATGGTGTGGAGAAATGCTTTTGTCCGACGAGGAGAAGTGATAACGTACGAATGTTTTCGATACCGGATCTAAGGCAAGAGCCACCGAACAAATCACCGTTGCGGAGCGGCAAAAGCTCCACAGAATCAACCCCAATCGCCCCGCCTTGACCCGGCGGCAGGGCTCGACGTTGTGCGCCGAGCAAAGCAAGGCGTTTCTTATCAGATGAAAGATCTGATGTTTCAAGACCTAGCCAGTAGGAACTACCGAGTGTTGCAGTTATGTTAGCTAACCCATTGGAAATTCGCGGGAGGCACCGCGTTAACAACATGAACCCTGAGGCTGTCTTGGAGGCCGAAGGATGGGGAAACAGCATCATTGAAGCGTACACAGGGAATCGCATAGGCCACAGGGCGGTTCGCACCCGCCTGAAGGTTGATATAACGCCGGTCACAGGGCGAAGGAGTGGGCAGGGAAGCAACGCAAGCATAGCACCCACCAGGGAAACGAATATTCCCTAACACGGTGTCACGCTTCCTGCTTGCAATGGGAACTGGTTCTGGCACTCTGTGTCAGCGCTGGTTCCGTGCGCGCTTTCCTGAGGAGCCCGCTGCGGTAATTCCGCACGCCGGGATCTGCGAGGGGGGCACCGGGCAACCGGTGTCCCTACCTCAATCGGTCATATAATCTGTGAGCATCGAGACAGCAACTCATGAGCCTAAGGGCAGTCCAACTGGTGGCTGCTCAATCGGCTGTGCCAGCATTTTCGTTCTAATCGGACTTCTGTTTCCATTTCTGCACGTGCTTGGGGGCACATGGGAGGGCGGCGGGATGATGCTGCTGCCAATGTTCATTGGCCTCCCATCGTTTGTTGTAGCACACATCCTAGCAATTGTAGCAATATATTCCGGTGCGCCTTTGACGCGGCGAGCCGGCAAGCGGGCATTATTGCTCATTTGGTGCAGTATAGCTCTTGTGTCCGCCATCGGTTTCATCGCCGATACCTTTTTCCGCCACCCATAGTATGAGTTATCACTGTGAAGAATCCAGCATCGTGCCTCAAACATCGCGGATTAGTTCTGAATTGCCAAATGCCGCCAACTCCTCATCCCATTGTTACCATGCGACCCCATCGAGACCGAACTCCTCATCCCATTTCGCATGGTCTGAGGCATACCTCGCAAGGTTTCGCTCGGGGCTTGGCACTGTCGGGGCCTGGCACTTGGAATCTGGCTCCCACGGCTGGTTCAGGCCACCGGTTCTTCGAGGAGCAGGCGCTGTGGGCGGGAAAGGGCGGCTTGATCGCGGTTCCAGGCTGAGATGATGGCCTGGATTTCCTGCAACAGAACCTCACAACTCTTATTCCAGTGCTGGGTGCCGCGCAGCACGAGCACGCTCTGGCGCAGTCCGACAAAACGGATTTCCTCGACCCCGGCACAGCGCAGGGAGGCGAGTTCGCAGCGCAAGGATTCAAAAAACGCGAGTTCGAAGCCATTGCCCACCTCCATCGCCACGCGGACCAGCGACACGGTCACTGGCGGGGCCAGAGGTTCGAGTTTCTCGGCAATCGGGGTGCAGCCGATTTTCACCAGCATCAAACGCAAACGAGCGTAGAGGTCGTCCAATTGAAGCAAGCGCAGCGGGCATTTGGTTTCCAAGTATTGGACGATTCCGTCGCAGATTTCCTCGACGAAGGGAAAATCGATGTGATCGGCGGCCACAGCGGCCCGGCGCAGGGCGTCATCGAGCCAAGTGGTATCGTAGTCGAGCACTTGGTAGCGGCCGATTTGGAGTGCGGGGCGGTTGCCGATGAAGGAGATCATGTGCGGGATGAAGCTTGGGGTTGGTTTCTGGGGATGCCTGTGGCAGGCAGGCCGCTACGGCCGGGAAAGTGGGCTCAGTCTTTGAAAAGGCGGCGTTGGAGGTGGTCGCGAGCGGCGCGGCGCGACAGGGATTGGATTTCCTGGATGAATTCGTTGACGTCCTCAAACTGGCGGTACACCGACACGTAGCGGACGTAGGCCACCGGATCGATCTGATGGAGCTTGTCCATCACCTTGGTGCCAATGATCGTGGAGGGCACCTCCGAGAGATGGTCCTTGTGCAACTCTGCCAGCACCTCCTCCACCGCCCGATCCAGCCGGTCCATCGGCACCGGCCGCTTCTCACAGGCTTTCACCAGCCCGCTCATGATCTTCTCCCGGTTGAGCGCCTCGCGGGCACCGTTGCGCTTGACCACCCGCAACTCCGTCCGCTCAATCTGCTCGTACGTCGTGTACCGGTAGCTGCAGCTCAAACACTCCCGCCGCCGCCGAATCGACGTCCCATCCTTCGATGATCGAGAATCGAGGACCTTGTCGTCAAGTGAACCACATTGTACGCAACGCATGTGAAATAAGACTTTCTTGTCGCCGGAAACAGCAACGCGAAAATCGTAAATCAACATCTGGTAGCGTCAACAGAAAACCATGCCACATCTGGAAGATCTCCCCCAACCCTCATGAAATCAGGGGAAAAAATTTCCGGCAGCTGCCAGCGGAAAAATTCGGAAATATTGATGTTTTTGCAATCTTCCGTGTTAGATTTGCTACGATGATTCAAACATCCCCGCCAGCCCCCCTGGGTCGATTTCGGCGATGGACTCTCTGGGCTTCCTGGGTAAATTTCCACAATCCGCTTGCCAAATGGCTGGTTCCAAGGCTAGTCCCTGACGCCACCGCGCCTAGCGCAACCTGCCACCATGGGAAAAATACTTATCATCGCAGAGAAACCCAGCGTCATGACCGACCTGAGCCGAGCTCTTGCCAAGCCGCTCGGACGATTCGAAAAGGTGGGCTCAGGCCGCGATATTTTCTACGAAAACGACGCCGCTGTCATCACCTCCGCCGTCGGACACCTCGTCGAACTGCGAATGCCCATGGGACCCAACGGCAAAAAACTGCCGTGGAAATTCGACGTCCTGCCAGCTATCCCGGAAAATTTTGATTTGGATCCGATCTTGGACTCGGAGGCCCGCCTCAAGCAGATTCTCAAGCTCGCCAAGCGCAAGGACGTGGATGGCATCGTCAACGCCTGCGACGCCGGCCGCGAAGGTGAACTCATTTTCCGCTACATCCTCGATATCGGAGCCATCACCAAACCGGTGCGACGCCTGTGGATGCAGTCGATGACCAACAACGCCATCCTTGAGGCATGGGACTCGCTGCGCAGCGACGCACAAATGCGCCCTCTCGCCGATGCCGCCAAGTGCCGGTCTGAGTCCGATTGGCTGGTGGGCCTGAATGCGACCCGAGCGCTGACCTGCTTCAATTCGCGCCATGGCGGCTTCAACATCACCGCCGCTGGCCGCGTTCAAACGCCGACGCTGGCGATTCTCGCGACCCGTGAGGCGGAGATCCAAGCGTTCTCGACCACGCCTTACTTCGAAGTCCACGCAACATTTGCAGTGGCTGCCGGCCAATACCTAGGCAAATGGATCGACGAAGGCTGGAAAAAGGATGAGGCCAACCCGCACTCGCGGCCCGAACGGCTGTGGGAACAAAGTGCGGCAGAAGCCATCCGCGCCCGCTGCGATGGCCAGTCCGGCACCGTCACCGAGGAAAAGCGCGCGCAATCCCAGATTGCCCCGCAACTCTACGACTTGACCACCCTCCAGCGCGAGGCCCCGTTTTCGGCCAAGGGCACACTCCAAATTGCCCAAGCGCTTTACGAAAAGCACAAGCTCATCACCTATCCGAGGACCGACTCCCGCTACCTCCCGGAAGACTACTCCGCCAATGTCCGCGAAACCATGCAGGACATCGCCAATAGCAGCCTGCAGATCGCCCCCTATGCCGCCGCCGTCCTCAAAGGCAGCAGCGACAACGGCCCACGCCTGAGCAAAAGCCGCCGCATCTTCGATAATAAAAAAGTCTCTGACCACTTTGCCATCATCCCCACCGGCAAAACCGCCAAACTCTCCGATGCCGAACAAAAAGTGTACGACCTCATCGTCAAGCGCTTCATCGCCGTGTTCTATCCGGCCGCCGAGTTTGAGCAAACCACCCGCCTCACCCGCATCGCCCACCCGTCCCTCACCGATGTTTTCAAAACCGAGGGCCGCATCCTCGTCAAACCCGGTTGGCTCGAAGTCTATGGCCGCCGCCCCGGCGTGGCCGCTGGCAAAGACGAATTAGTCCCGGTGACTCCTAACGAAAAAGCCGACGTCGCCGCCATCGAGGTCGTTCACGAAACGACCAAACCCCCCGCCCGCTTCACCGAAGCCACCCTGCTTTCCGCCATGGAAGGTGCCGGCAAACTCATCGACGACGAAGCACTGGCCGAAGCCATGGCAGAACGCGGCCTAGGCACCCCCGCCACCCGCGCCGCCACCATCGAAGGACTCATCGCCCAAAAATACCTCGCCCGTGATGGCCGAGACCTCCACGTCACCGGCAGCGGCATGCGCCTCATCTCGCTAGTTCGCCAAATGGACATTGAGGGCCTCTACTCGCCAATGCTCACCGGCGATTGGGAATTCAAACTCCGCCAAATGGAGCACGGCCACCTCCAACGCGCCGATTTCATGCGCGAAATCATCGCCTACACCAACGACATCGTCGCCAAAGCCCGCAAACTCGCTGCCGACGCCAAGAGCCAAGCCTTCGACGACCTTGTGGCCCCCTGCCCGGTTTGCGGAGCGCCCACCCTCCGGCAAACCGACGCCACCTACGAATGCCGCGAACCAGATTGCAAATTCCAAGTTAAAAAGCACATCGCCAGCCGCCTCCTAACGGATGAAGAAGCTCGCGAGCTCATCACCAAAAAGTTTGTCGGTCCGCTCACCGGCTTCAAATCCAAGTTCAACAAACCCTTCGATGCCGGCCTCGGCCTCGATGATAAATTCAAGGTCAAATTCGTCTTCGATAATGACGAGCGCGACGCCGCCCCCGAGCTGACCGCCGAGCAAGTGATTGGCGAAGTGACCCTCACCGATGGCCGGAGCGCCTCGATCTATCAGACGGAAAAGGCCTTCCACCTGCCCGCCCTCGTCACCAAGAAGGAACCCAACGGCATCCGCATCGGCCGCTCGATCCTGCAGCGAGACATTCCCTCCGAGCAACTCGTCAAACTCCTCAGCACAGGCAAAACCGACCTGCTCCGCGGCTTTGTGTCTAACCGCACCAAGCGCAAGTTCGACGCCCTCCTGACGTTCGACGCCGCCACCGGCAAAATCGGCTTCGAATTCGAGCCCCGGCCCGACAAAAAAACCGCCTCAGCGGTCGTAAACGACACCGCCACTCCCACGCCGCCCGCAAAAAAGAAACCGGCTAAAAAAGCCGCTAAAAAGGTGGCGAAGAAGGCCGCCAAAAATAGCAACAAGTGAATCAATCTCACATTTCCTGATCTCGGTGGAAATGGATTAAGAACATTTTTCCGGAATGGCGATTCACATCCCTGTCAATTCAAAGCAGAGGTCAGGAAGTCTCAACCTGCGCCATGCCGCAGGACACTCCAGCGGTGGGTGGTTACGGGCTGTTTGAACCAGCCGTTCGGGTCGTGGCGGCCATTGAGGATGGCCACCGCACCAATCCCCGGCTCGGCTTGAATCCACATTTCACCGCCAAGATAGGCGAGGATGTGCACCCCGCTGGTCGTCACCGCCAAGTCACCGGGCTGCAAGCCGGAATAGTCCATTTGTTGGATGCAGCCATGGGGTGCTAGCGGCACCGTGTAATGGCGATAGCCCTCGCCCAAGGCTTTGGCGCTCGCGTCAAACCACCACTGCCGCGCAAACTCTCTCAATGCAGCGCCGTCGCAGTGGCGAATGCCATAACTGAGGAGTGCGTCGCGCAGGGCTTTGCGCGGTAACCCCGAGCAATCAATCCCCCGCGAACTCTCACCGCCCCAAACGTATTTGGTGCCAGACAATACTTGCATCCGCAGCACGTAGGCATCGCGCAACTCGACGTCGTTCATCCGGTGGCCTGGCAAAGCAAAAGGCATGGCTAACAAAAATGATGCAACCAGCCAGCCCCAGCGCAGCGGTTTGCGGTGCCAGACCAACAGCAGCGGACCCAGCCAGTCGCCTAGCAGCGCCGCCAGAAATGCCAGGCGATACATTTTGTCCATGACCGGATTGAACGGAATGACGAGCGTGCCTAGGACCGCTCCGATGGTCAGAATCATGAGCAGCCTGCGCCCCAGACTGAATCTGTTCCCGGCCGAGTGTGCAGCCAAGGTGTTCGGTTCAACCACGGATTTTGCAGGGGGCTTGCTCATTGATCAGCGGGCGCTGTCTTGGATCGCCTTGAAGATAGCGAGGACGTTTTCGATGGGCGAGTTGCCCTGAATGTTGTGCACCGCGTTAAACACAAAGCCACCATCCTGGTTGAATGTATCGATGCGTGAACGAACCTCTCGATAGACCGCCTCGGGAGTTTCATACATCGTGTGCTGAGTGTTGACCCCACCACCCCAGAACGTGATGTCACGGCCAAAATTTTTCTTAAGTTCGAGGGCATCCATGCCTGCGGCGGAGCACTGGACTGGGTTGAGGATATCGAAACCGGCCTCGATAAACTCCGGGATCAAGGGGGCCACGGCACCGCACGAGTGAATGAATGTTTTCCAATTCGATTTGCGGTGGATGAGGTCGTTGAGTTGTCTGTGATAGGGCGCGAACAAATCCCGGTAGGACGGCACCGAAATGAACAGGCTGTTCTGGGTGCCAAAGTCGGTCCCGGTGGTCACAACCGCCTGGACGCGGTCGCCGAACATATCGATGAGGGTTTCGAGATTTTTGAGTGCGTATTCGCATTGTTTCTCGAAGATGGCATGGACGTAATCCGGGCGGGCGGCAGTGGTCATGTACCATTCGCCAATGTCGCGGATACCTTTGGGATGCTTTAGAAAGGGCGCGGGCACCAACGCGATATCGCCAAAGGCAGTGCCGGGAGCTAACAACACAACGCCCATGTCGGTGGCATTTTGATCCAACCACTCGACCTGCCGCTGGTAATGGGCGATGTCCTCTGCCGTTAGCAAACCAAACTCCTCGAGGTTGTCCTCGGGATTGAGATGGTCGTCGTCGATAGGTTCCTGGCGGATGAGGGTGTCAAAGAAATAGGCACCTTTGGGCATGTGTGCCGAGGGCGGCGCACTGAGGTCGCCCTGAGGATACATCAGCCAGCCACCATCCTCTGCGGGAGTGACGTTGAAATCGCCCGGCACCAGGCACGGCGTGCCGTCAAACAAGGTGAACGGCTTCCATCCGCTGGCCTCGTAACCGAAGATATTTTTGCGCGGCCACACGCCGACAATGTCCACTGCCAACGCGGCCTGCAGCTCGGCGTCCACCTCCGCCAACATCTGATAGGGCTCGTGAACCCGAGTGGGCGAGGCCCCCGGCCCGACGAGCCGCTGCTTGAGCTGGTGGACGATGGATGTGTGGATGCCGGAGATCCAAGTGCCGCCAAAGTCCACACACACCCGGTCGGGTTGGCGGTGGTTCAAGGTGCTGACGAAGCGTTCGCGGGAGGTCATAGGGGTCGGTGGGGTAGAGGTTGGAAGGTCAGAGTTCAAGGGGCAATGGACTCAATCACGCATTCTGATGTGAACACGTGTCGGTTGCGGCGCAAACACCCGTCGGCCTGATCCGCCCTGAGCCTGCGCTCTCACAAGCCGTGAGCGTTCGACAATCCGCTAGACAAGTCAAGTTGGATTTCAGCACCCGAACCCGGTGCTGGCTGAGGGTGTGGAAAATTGAGGAACTTGGCCTTTAAAGCAGGTTCTCGCCGGGCTATGGCTCGGCGTTCCCGGGGCATGTTCCTCGGGAGGCACTCGTGTCGGCCATTTTTGAATATCGACCGGATTGGGCGGCAGCCAGAGGGTGACATCCATGCTTGACGGCGTGGCTTGGCGGTTCATCCTGCGGCGCAAGTTGGCACGTTTTTCAAATCACCCCCGCCCAAGTCATGAACACCCCTTCCCTGCTCCTCTCCGGATGCCTCTGGATCACCGCCGCATCCACTCAGGCCGCCACCCCCGCTCTGGAACGATCTAACATCAATGCCGGCTGGGAGGATCGCGCCACCCTAAGCGGCGAAAGTGCCGCCGCGCCAAGTGGCCGCCATACGCTGTGGTACCGCCAACCCGCCAAAGTCTGGGAGGAAGCGCTCCCGCTGGGCAACGGCCGCCTCGGGGCCATGGTGTTTGGTGGCGTCACCGATGAGCGACTTCAACTCAACGAGGACTCGCTGTGGGACGGCTACCCACTTGATACCAGCAATCCCGACGCGCTCAAAGCCCTGCCACAAGTGCGAAAACTCCTTTTTGAAGGAAAAAACAAGGAGGCCGAGGCTCTGGCTGGTGGCAATATGATGGGCCGTCCCGCGGGCGTCAGACCCTATCAATCACTTGGCGAGGTTTTGATGGAAACTCCCGCCGGTGCCCCGGTGTCCGCCTATCGCCGCACCTTGGATCTGACCACTGCGGTCGCCACGGTTGCCTACACCCAAAACGGCACGGCTTTCACCCGCGAAATGTTTGCCTCCGCCCCTGCCGGTGCCATCGTCAGCCGTTTCACCGCCAGCAAGCCCAAAAGCATCAACTTCCGGCTCACCCTCAAACGCCAAAAGGATGCCAAATGCCTCGCCCATCCCACGGCTAACAACGCCATCCTGCTCCGCGGCCAAATCGACTGCAAAGACGCCAAGGGCGAGCAGCGCGGCCTGCGCTTTGCCGCTCAGGTCATGGCCGTGACCACCGGCGGCAAGGTCACTAACACCGATGGCATTCTAACCGTGAGCGATGCCGATTGCGTCACGCTGCTCATTGCCGGTGCGACGAGCTACCGAGGTGGCGATCCCGAACAACTTTGCGCCACATCCCTAACCAATGCATCCGCCGCCAAATCGGCACCTGCCGCGTACGAGGCCCTGAAAGCCGCCAGCATCGCGGATTATCAGAAACTCGCCGGTCGCGTGGCCATCGATCTGGGATCGGCTGGCGCGGACGTCGATGCGTTGCCCACCAACGAGCGTCTCGGCCGCATCAAGCAGGGCCAGACCGATGCCGGGCTGGTGGCGACCTATTTCCAATATGGCCGCTATCTGCTCATCTGCAGTTCGCGCCCCGGCGGGCTGCCCGCCAATCTGCAAGGCATCTGGGCCTGGCAAATGAACCCACCGTGGAATGCCGACTTCCACACCAACATCAACATCCAGATGAATTACTGGCCCGCGGAAATCGCCAACCTCAGCGAGTGCCACCTGCCATTGTTCGATCTCATGGACGGACTCGTCAAACCCGGCGGCCGCGTCGCCGATGTCAACTATGGCGCCCGTGGCTGGGTGGTCCATCACCTAACCGATCCGTGGGGTTTTGCTGCCCCCGCCGACGGCCTCCAAGGCATCTGGCCGGTGGGATCGGCATGGCTGGCGGAACATCCGTTCGAACACTATCAATTCACCGGCGACAAGGAATTTTTGGCGAAGCGAGGCTGGCCACTCATGAAAGGCGCGGCCCGCTTCATCCTCGACTTCATGGTGGAAGCCCCGGCCGGCACCCCGGTGGCCGGCAAGCTTGTGACCAATCCATCCTACTCCCCGGAAAATACCTTCATCCTGCCCGATGGCAAGACCCGTGCCGTGTTCACCTATGGCGCCACCATGGACATCATGATCATTCATGAACTCCTAACGAATTGCATCCTTGCCAGCAAAATCCTCAACACCGATGCCGACTTCCGCAAGGAATGCGAGACAGCCATCGCCAAACTCGCCCCAGTGCGCATCAGCCCAACCACCGGCCGCATCCTGGAATGGATAGACGATTACAAGGAGACCGAGCCGACCCACCGCCATACCTCGCATTTGTATGGCCTCCATCCCTCCAGCATGATCACCAGCGCCACTCCCGAGTTGTTCGAGGCGGCTCGCAAGGTGCTGCTTGGCCGCGGCGACGCCGGCACCGGCTGGAGCCTCGCTTGGAAAATCAATATGTGGACGCGCCTTCACGACGGCGACCACGCGTTCCTCCTGCTGACGAATCTGCTGAAAAGCAAAACCCTGCCTAACTTGTTTGATGATCACGCGCCGTTCCAGATTGACGGCAACTTCGGTGCCACCGCCGCCATCGCCGAAATGCTCGTCCAAAGCCAGATCCGCGACGCTAACGGCACCTTCGAACTGCAACTCCTCGCCGCCCTGCCCAAAGCCTGGCCCACCGGTTCCGTCAAAGGTCTCTGTGCCCGCGGCGGCTTCACCGTCGATCTATCATGGAATGACAACCAACTCACCTCAGCCCGCATCGTGTCCAAACTCGGCGGCCCACTCAAACTCCAAGCCGGCACTAACACAGCCTCCTTCGCCACAACGCCCAACCAAATCCTCACCCTCGACGGCGCGCTCAAAGCCGTGAACTTGAGATAGACACCGCCGCGATCGGATCCGTTGGAGCAGTCTCCATCTCCATTCCAACTTTCACCTTTTCACTAGCTCAGCTTTTTATCCCCCATGCTCACCATTGCCGGACGCCAATTCCAATCCCGTCTATTTCTGGGCACTGGCAAGTTTTCATCTAACGAAACCATGCGCGACGCGCTGGCCGCCAGTGGCGCAGAAATTGTCACGGTGGCCCTGCGCCGCGCCGACCTCAGCGGCCAACGCGACCCTTACGCCAACATCCTCGAATTCATCGACCCCGATCGCTACCTGCTCCTCCCTAACACCAGTGGTGCAATCAATGCCGAGGAGGCCGTTCGCCTCGCCCGGCTGGCAGCCGCAGCCGGCTTACCCAAATGGGTGAAGCTGGAGATCCACCCGGATCCCACCTATCTGCTGCCCGACCCGATCGAAACCCTCAAGGCCGCCGAAATCCTCGTCAAAGAGGGCTTTATCGTCCTTCCCTATATCAACGCCGACCCGGTCCTGGCCAAACGCTTGCAAGACGTCGGCGTGGCCACCGTCATGCCGCTAGGCTCACCGATCGGCTCGAATCGCGGTCTAACTACCCGCGACCAACTCCGCATCATCATCGAGCAGGCCACCGTCCCGGTCATCGTCGATGCCGGGCTCGGTGCGCCCAGCCACGCCGCCGAGGCCATGGAGCTCGGTGCCGACGCCGTGCTCATCAACACCGCCATCGCCATCGCCTCCGACCCCTCGCGCATGGCCATTGCCTTCAAACAAGCCGTGCAGGCCGGCCGTGCTGCTTTCGAAATGGGCCTGCCCGACCCCTCCGGACACGCCAACGCCACTAGCCCACTGACCGGCTTCCTCGGATAGATCGATTTTATGAAAACAGGAATGAGCGAATTGGACTGGGGGATTATTGCCGTATATATGATCGGCGTGGTTGGCATCGGTGTGCTGGCCGGATTGGTGCGCAAAAAGAGCGGCGCGGGTGCGCACTACTTCCTAGCCGACAATTCGTTGCGGTGGCCGGTCATCGGCTTGGCGATGTTCGCCGCCAATATCTCCACCGTCCATCTCGTTAGCCTCGCGCAGTCGGCGTACACATCCGGGCTGCTCTATGGCAACTATGAGTGGATGGCCGGCTTCACATTGATATTACTATCGATATTTTTCGCGCCGCTATATCTGCGGACACGCGTGCCAACGCTGCCGGATTATCTAGAGCGCCGCTACAACCGCAACTGCCGCGACGCCCTTTCCATTGTCTCGCTATTCTCGGCGATTGTCATTCACATCGGAGTGGCGCTGTTCACGGCGGCCACGGTGTTATGCTTCATTTTCGACATCCCGGAACAAACGACCATCCTGGGACTTTCCCCAATGATGTTTTTCATCATCACCCTGGGAACCCTAACGGGATTCTACACCGTCATCGGCGGCTTGTTGGCGGTGGTGTGGACGGAAAGTGTGCAAACTGTCCTGCTGTTGGTCGGTGCCATCTGCATCACAGTGTTCGGCTACTACGCCGTCGGCGGTTGGGATGCTTTGTCCCAAACTTTGGCTAACAACCCGCATCCGTTGCTCAACAAGGAAGGAGGCCCGGAATTTGCCACCAAATCATTTTTGAGCATGCTGCATCCCGGCAATGATAAGACCGTCATCGGCAACGTGCCGTGGTATTCCATTCTACTAGGCTATCCAGTCATCGGCATTTGGTATTGGTGCTGTGACCAAACGATCGTGCAGCGGGTGCTTGCGGCGAAGGACGAAAGGCACGCCCGTCTGGGTCCGTTATTCTGCGCTTTCATCAAGATTTTGCCGGTGTTTTTCTTTGTCTTGCCTGGCGTCATTTGCGTGGCTCTGGTCCAAAAGGGGTATTTCGGGCAGGGCGTCGGACCGATTGCTTCGAAGGACACCTATCCGTTCATGATCACCCACTTGCTACCGACCGGTCTCAAAGGACTGGTGGTGGCGGCGATGCTCGCGGCGGCGATGCAGACGTGTTCCGCAGCACTCAACTCGTCGGCCACACTTTTTTCCTATGACATTTGGAAGCGCTGGCGGCCAGCTACCACCGATGGGCAGTTGGTTCAAATCGGTCGTTGGACGACGGTGGTCGCCACTCTTCTGGCCATCGCCCTTTCACCGATCTTCGGTCATTACAGCACGATCATCCAGGGCTTGAACACCCTGATTTGCTACGTCGCGCCTCCGATCACCTGCGTTTTTGTCGTCGGCGTGTTTTGGAAACGCGCAGGAGGACGAGCCGCCTTTGTGACTATGATTGCTGGGGCAGCGATGGGTCTCATCTGTTTTGTGGCGGATTTTTTCAAGGATTTCATCACAGGGAAAGCCGGTTTCCTGGCAGCGGACACGCCGCTGGCCGTGGCATTTGACAAGTTTGCCCGGGGAGTGCTCAGTGATTTCATGCTCACTTCGTTTGGCATGTTTTGCATTTGCGTGGGGATCCAAATGACCGCCTCGTTGATGATGCCAGAACCATTGAAGGATGAGGCGCGCTTGCTCGTCTGGGAGGATTGGCGCGAACCGTTGCGGGGCCAAGTCAGTGGTCACGGGATGGGAAATTACCGCCTCATCACCGTGTTGCTGCTCATCACGTTTGTGGGATTGTACATCGCTTTCCGCTAGCCATCGCCCGGAAAACAAGAGAGGCCGCGCAGCTGCGCGACCTCTGATGTTTTCACAATCCCTTATGAAATTGGGGATCACTCCCCTCGACGCAATGACAATGCGCGAAATTCAGACTTTTGTCATGTCCCTAAAAATTGGGACATGACGCATCATCAAAACTCAGCAAGCGATGCGACGGGGCATCCGTCAATCAAGGGCCACCCCGGAGCGGCGGAGACGTGCGATGGCGGCATCCTCAATCGGGCTTTCGGGGCCAATTGCAAAGCGAATGAACTTCAACAGCCTGGTGGTGACCGGGCGCACCACCCCAAGTGGCAGCGCGCGGAGCCCAATCAAGCGGCGATGCTCGTCGGGCAGCGAGGCCAGCGCCGATTGGAAAAGTAGCGCGTAAACCGGCCTCGACGCCAATGGCAGCGGTGGACGCCGCAGCCATCGGATGACGTCCCGCGTGGCGTCGGTCACCACAAGTTCGCTGCGGTAGTTGGCGAGACAGGCCAGCAACCCGGCCTCATCCCGCGGCACGTCGTCAAGGCCCAGCGGCTCGACCGACTTGGCCCACAGCCGGATGTAGGCATCGGCCCCGCCGGGGATCGGGCGGATGGAAAACGCTTGGTGACTGCGCAAAAACGAATCCATGAACGCAATGTGGACCCAGCGCAGCAGGTCGGTATCGGCAGCACGATAGGCGCGGGTGGCGCCACCGGCACTTTGATAAGTTCCCCTCACCGACTCGTGCATGCGGTTGACCCGTGCTGCCTCGTTGGCAAGTGCCTCATGCGAGCCATAGGTGGTGATCGTCAGCCAGCGGATGGTACCCGCCAGCCTGCCTAGGGGATCGTCCTTGTAACGCGAGTGGCTTCGCACACCCGTGAGGCTGCCGGGATGCAGCGCCTGCATGAGCAGAGCACGCACGCCACCCACCAACGTCGCCAAGTCGGCGTGAACCACCCATGGTGCGTCGTTTGGCAGGTACAAGCCGGGACCATCGCCTGCGGCCACAATGCCCAGCCATGGAGGAATGCCCGCAGGATCCCCGGTGAGCAAGCGCCGAAAACGGATCGATAAATACTCCTGGAGCGGATTATTGGCCAAAATAAAAGGACGGGGGGTTAGATATTGGGGCTATCCATGACATTGCAGTGACTACCGAGTGCCGATACTCATGAAAAATTCTCCTGAAAACATCTTCATGGCCGCAGGATGCCCTGCCAGCGCCCGGGTAGCAAGCCACCACTTCGGATTTCATGGCAGCGGGGCGTCCCTTCAAGGAGTGTGGGCGTCCCCGCACACCCGAAATCCCCAAGTTCAAAACACCTCTGTCGTTGCCCCGCCGACAGGTGCTGGAACCGAAACTGAAGCCCACTAGCGGCGGCCTGTGACCGACGCGCCTCCTGCGCAGCTTTCACGACCATCGGGATTCTCCTTGCCTTGACCTCCGAAAGGCGAACGATTGTGCCTGTGCAATGGCCTGCTCCGTCATAGCTCTCGCGTCGGACAAACCCGTAACCGCTCTGAAAAACCGCGTCCGGATCTTTTTCTCGTTTATCTAACGAACAATTAGATGAATACAAACATGAACAAACTTTCCTTGGTTGTGAAGATTTCGGTGGCATGGCATGGATACATGCGCAGGTCAAGATGGCTGGCGGGTTGGAAGGACTCGGCGACGAAGCCGGTGATTTATCACTGAATTTGACTTCACTCCGTTCAGTTAGGGCGTTGGCCGAGGAATTTGACGACGGCATCGGTGCGGTTGTGGACGTGGAGTTTCTCATAGATGCGTTGGATATAGGTGCGCACGGTGCCGAGCGACACCTGCATCGCCTCGGCAATCTCCTTGTAAGGACAACCATCAGCTAACAATTTCAACACTTCCCGTTCGCGTGGAGCCAGCGCGCTCAAGCTGCCGGGCAGAGGCGGGCGGGCGCGGAAGAAATCCACCATCTTGCGGGCCACGCTACCGGAGATGGGTGAGCCACCGGCAGCCACCTCGCGGATAGCGTCTAGCAATTGCTCAGGATCACTGCTCTTGACCAGATAGCCGTGGGCCCCGGCAGCGAGTGATTGAAATATATCCTCGCTGTCCTCGTAGGCGGTGAGCATCACAATGCGCACATTCGGCAACATCTGCAGCAGGCGAGCCACACACTCGATCCCGCTCATACCCGGCAGCCGGATGTCCATCAGCACAATGTCTGGCGCGTCGCCGGGCAACCGTCGCAGCGCCTCCTCGGCGTCGGCGCAAGCGCTGAGACATTGCATGTCCGGCGCGTCGTCAAGCAAGGTTGCCAGACCACCGCGGAGGGCGGCGCTGTCTTCGACAATGGATATGCGAATGCGTGTCATGGAAAGGGAGGTGTTAGCCCAAGGGCATGCGCAAGCTCAGGCGGGTGCCGCTGCCGAGACTGCTGTCGATCCGGCAGCTGCCGCCCAGTTCTGCCAGGCGGCGGCGCAAATTTTCCAGGCCGTGGCGTTGGCGGCCAGCGGGAGCGGGTGCCTGCGGGTCGAAGCCGCAGCCGTTGTCGCAAATGGTTACGACAAACTCCCGGTCATGCATCGCGCAGCACACATCAACGCGGCCGGCCCCGGAATGTTTGAGAATGTTGTGGAGGGCTTCCTTGACGGCAAGGAGCAGACCGTGGCGGCGGTGAGGGGGCACAAACGTGCCGGGTATAGTTTCATCCAACTCGAAATGATAGGTGAGGTTGGCTGGGGCAAGGATTTCCTCGGTGCGGCGGCAAATGAAGTGGCTGAGGCTCTGAAGGGTGTCGTTCTTGGGGTTGACGGACCAGAGGATTTCATCGAAGGCGAGAATCGTCTGGCGGGCGACATTGGCAACCTCGGCATTGTGCTTGCGCGAAACGTCAGGTGAAGTGCCGGGCTTGGCAGCCAGACTGCTGAGGATCGAGATATGCGATAGGTTAGCACCGATTTCATCATGCAGGTCACGGGCGATTCGCGCCCGTTCCAGGTCGAGAGCGTGCTGGCGCTGGAACCGCCAGCCACTTACCGCCCGCGAGGCGGCGAACGCCAGGCTCAACACCACGCTGGCGATAAGCAGCCAGAACCACACTTGTTGGGTCACTGGCAGCAGGACCTTGAGCTCGAGGCTTTGCGCCACTCCGCGCTGGCGGCCGGCGACGCCGATACGCCACATGTATTCTCCGGCTTGGGCGATGCCGGTGACTTCCAAGCCGCGCGCCGAGTTGAGTACCACCGGCAAGCGGCTATAAACAAACAGAAATCCTTCACGGGCACCCGCGTCGCTCAGTTCGATTTGCATCGCTCCACGGCCGCTGGTAACCCGCCGGGTCTCGGCGGCACCACAGAAGATATGCAGATTGGAACCAACTAACACCGGCTTGTTAGGCGTTCTATCCAAATCGGTGAAGCATAGGTGTTGGGATGCGGAGGGTGCCAGCGAAGGCGTTGTCCACGCACCTTTGGCCACACCCAGAAACCGATTGTCCCAGAACGACCAAACCGCATACCGGCGCTGCGGATCCATGCCTGCTTTGGAAAAATCCAAAGTGATGGCGCGTTCGCTGGTGTCGGGATTCCACAGCAAGGCGACGGTGCTCTCGCCCCACTCGCGCTTGACGTGGCCCACCAACCGCGGCCACTCGTCGCTGGTCCCGAGATCGAGCACCTCGCTGTGTTCGGTGGCGGGTGGGGTGAGCACCTCGACGTTTCGCCAATTGGCCTTGAAGCTGTCCCAGTGCCAGGGATCGGAGGTGGTGGCCATGCCGCCGGACATGCCCACCATGCTCATCCAAGTACGCACCAGCGGCCAGCCACCGGCGATCACGCTGACGTTAGTGATATCCGTCCCCAGATAATAGTTGCCGTTGTCCACTGCGAACCAGCGGCCGTGGAGTTGATAAGAGCGCAATACATCGCTCATTGTGCTGCGAACGGAATTGCGGTCGGCAGCCACCCCGGTCCGGCTCGCGTCCACCAGACCCACCGTCGCACGGTCTGCCTGAAAATCGCAGTATAACAAATACGTGGCTTCTCCGGCCGCCTCCCGCAATGCGCCAAACCCCTGCCGCATCACTTCAAAGGATGTCTTCTTGGGATCGCTGCCAGCTTGAATCTCTAACCCGTAAAAATTAATCTTCAAATAGCTGAAGCCGCTGGCCACCGCATGCCGGATGCGTTGGGCCAGCTCAGCCCAGCCCGCCGCCTCCACCACAGTGGGTTGAGCGCGCTTGGCTGGCAGGCCGAGTTGCAGACCGGGGCGTGCGCCGATGGCAGCAATCCGCCGCGCGTAATAGGCCAAACCCCCGGGAAATTTCTCATTGGTTTCCTCATCGCCGCCACCATAGTTTTCATAACCCTCGTCAATTTGAATGACCTCGGGGCGCAGCCTGTCCTGCGATTTGAGCACGGTATCGGCAATCTCCAACACATCCTTGCCGGTCACGTTGCCTGCGAGAAAATACCAACTCGTCCAGCCCGCCATGGCACCTTTGGCGGTGCGAGCCCCATGCGTCTTGCCGACCCACTCAGCCCAGCGCGCCAAAGCCGGCTGCGGTGCCTCCATCAACAACAGCACCTGCTGGCCCCAGCGGGTCTCACCGGGATCAACCTGCACACCACTCATCTGCGCTGTTAGCTCAAGCGTTACTTCCTTATCAGTCGGATGGTTGACGCGGGCGTCGAGATAAGCACAGGGCGTACCCACCGGGCCGAAGAGCAAGCCGAGCCCATCGCGTCGATAGAGCGTGCCATTCTCCCACACGTGCTGCGGTGTTTGGATTGAATCGAGGGGCTTCGCGAAACCACTCACCGGATCCATCGAAGTGAGCCACCAGTCGGCCGGACGACCCTCCACCTGCATCGCTGCGGCCACCGGTGTTAGACTCAGCAGCGCCACCGGTGCCGGGCCGGCATTGCGGATTCCGGCTTGTGCGAGCACGCCTGCCATGCCCGGCATCCGACCTAACCGAAATAACAAATCCACCTGGGAATCGGCAAAATGCAGGGTTGTAGCGCCCACCTCAGCGCGACCAAAAGGTGTTTCCTCGGTGAGATGCTGGGTGGCAGCCACCGCGGTGCCATTTGCAGAGATGAGTTTTTGTATATCTCCGGCGACCCGCAGGCGTGCCGCAAACCCGCAACCAAACCCGCTCAGCCCAGGGGCCACCACTGCAAACGAGCGGCCATCCGGAGCCAGCGCCGCGCTCACCGCGGCGGCGTCAACCGGGGCGGCCAGCGCCGAGCGACCCGCAGCCAGCGCCGCCAGCGTGCAAGCGCATGAGATCCACTTCCTGATAGTCACCGCGCCAGATGTGGGGCGTTGCGGCAGCAAAGGCAAGCGAATTGGGCGAGAATTGGGGGCCGTGAAGAGGTCAAAACCAAGCATTCGACTTCAATCCTGCCAAAGCATCGAGCCTGTTCGAATCTCTGAAATTGCGTCAAAGTAGCAGCTTGTCCGCGCCGCGAGACATTTTGCTGGTCCGATCTGGACCAGCAAAATGTCGCGGCAACTGTCCGATGTTTATCCGACATGACAGAATAGTTGCTACCTGCGAAAGGTTGCTGTGTGCAGAGGCACGGCATTCTGTCGCCTCAACTAACATATAACAGCAACACCGATGAAATCCGTCAGATTATTGAAAAACACGTTCACGCTCCTCAGCCTAGCCGCCGTCGCGGGTCTATCCGCCCCGGCATTCGCCCAAGACAAGGCGGCCGCCAAGGCGGAAGTCACATGGAAGCCCATCGGTGAAGCATCCGGCGTGGTGGCCATGGCCGCCGTAGGCAAAAACCTCTTTGCCATCACCTCCGCAAAAAAACTCCAAGTCTGCGAACCCGCCACCAATCCCGTGGTCTGGAAGGAGATCGACAGTGGCCCCGGCGGCAATGTCGTCGCCATGGGCGTGTCCGACGGCAAGTTGTTCGCCTCAACCGATGCCCGCTCCGCCGGCCGACTGGCCCTGCGCGATGCCGTCACCACCGCCGCGACGTGGCAGGACCAAGGGCATGCCTGGTGCCTCACCGGTATGGCGGGCGCGACCGGCAAGATGTATGCCATCGTTGATACCAAAGATGTGGGGGCCGAACCGACGATCATGGTGCGCGATAACGCCGGGGTTGCCAATGCCAATGCCGGCCGAGGCCTGGATGGCATTCCGTGGAACGGTGTGGATCGCAGGCCCCCCGTCGGTGCCCTGGCAATCACCTCCGTCGGTGGCAAATTTTATGTGGCCACCAAGGAAGATGCCCTGTTTGTGGGCGATCCTACCAAACCCGATGTGAAGTGGCAGCAGATTGGCGATGCCGCCGGAGTGACGATTCTGGCTGGTGCCGAAGGCAAGTTGTTTGCCGCTACCAAGACCGGCAAACTGCTGATGTGCCAGCCCAAGTAACCTGCTCCCTGTGAGAATGCATCACCTGTTGTGCGACACTTTCGGATTGCTGGCCATCCTCGCGGCACTAACTGGTCGCACAGCTGCCGATCCCACAGCAGTAGCAGCCGCCGAAGTCGTTTGGAAACAAATCGGCGAGGCTCAGGGGGTGGTGGGAATGGCGGCGGTGGGCGGCAAGTTGTTTGCCGCCACTGCGGCTAACAAGTTGGTGGTATGCGATCCGGTGGCCGCAACGGTGGTGTGGAGGGAAATTGGCGAGGTTCCCGGCAGAGTGGTCGCCATGGGCGTGGCCGATGGCAAATTGTTTGCCTCCACATCGACGCGCTCCGGCACCATGCATCTGCGCGACGCAGTGGAGACGCCAGCCGCCTGGCAACATATCGGTCATTGCTGGTGCTGCGTCGGCATGGCTGGCAGCGCTGCTATGCCCGGCAAAATCTTCGGGGCCATCGTCGTCAACAACGGTGCCGCCGGGGTCGCCGAGTCGATCATGGTGCGCGCCACCACACCGGCGGATGTGCCATGGGCCACCGCCAAAGCCGGGCAGCGCCCGCCCCTTGGCATCCTGGCGTTTGCCGAAGTGGCCGGCAAATTTTACGCCGTCACCCGCGAGGATAACCTGTTTGTCAGTGGTTTGACCCAAGCCGACAACGCATGGCGCTTGCTGGGCGATGCCGCGGGAGTGACCATACTGGCAGGCGGCGACGGCAAGCTCTTTGCCACCACGAAAGCCGGCCGCCTCTTGATGTGGCAACCCAAATAGCAATTCTAAGATATGCATACCGCCGTGATTCAACCAATAGCCAGTCGTCCCGTCAGTTCCAAGTTGGCGCTGTTAGCCAGCAACTCCCTGCTGCTATCCCTAACCATCCTTGCCGCCGACCCCGGCGCCAAGGAACTCGACACCGCCATCACTTCCGGCAACCTCACCGGATACGCAGCCGACCTAACCACATGGGTGGGCAAGAAGGTGCCCGCCGAGAGCGCTCGCATCTCAGAGGTGGGCATCACAATGTTGCTCAAGGACCCGCTGTTCAATGCCGTCCTAACCCAGCGCCAGTTCATCTCAAAAATCGGGGCCGACAAGCTGAACACCTTCGCCAAGACAGATCCAGCCAACAAAGAGTTCTTAGGCTGGCTACTACACAACACCGCTGCAATGGAGTTATGTCTTGAGGCAGCCACCCCGACGGGCCTCAAGGCCAGGGATGACAATAGCTGGTCGTTGTCCGCCGAATCTTTGGATCTTTGGAAATACCTCACCGCCACCGATCCGGATTCCAAAGCCGGGATCTATCTGAAGTTAGCAATCGCCACCGCTCTGGCACCTCCCGGCAAAGTCAACATCGGTGCCGGCGGCGCAGCCACCCCCGCCGACCCACTGGTCCGCTATCAGTACTTCAAGAAGGCCTATCAGAACAAGGAACTCGCGGCCAGCTTCGGCAAACTGTCGGTTTGGGATTACACCAAGGTGGTTTCCTCCGGAGCCTCCGACGAGGATCTGACTTGGGGCCGGGACATGATCAACACCTTCCGCCCCGACCTGCGTGCCACCGAGATGATGGTGGACCTAACCAGCTCGGTGTGGCGCAGAAACTCACCGGTCCCCTACTCGAACATGAAAACCGTTCTGCAAGGCGGCGGCAAATGCGGGCCGCGCTCGTCCTTCGCCGTCTTCATCTGTCACGCTTGGGGCATCCCCGCCATCGGCGTGGCCCAACCGGCTCATGCCTGCGTCGCCTGGCGCGGCGTGGACGGAGTTTGGCGAGTCGGCTATGGCAAAGGCTGGGGCGCTTCTCGGCTCGACGGCCTAACCGGACCAGAGTTTGTCGAGGGCTCCCTAGCCCGCTCTAGGGTGGCCCTGTTCTCACAGATCGAACACCTCCGTTGGTTAGCCTCCGCTCTGGGCTCCCACGAGCAAACCGCCGCAGTCATGGATCTCTGCCAAAGGCTCGCCAAGGAATCCCCGGCCACCACCGTGGATCTGAACGCTTCACTCAAGCCCGAGGAGGCGAACGCCGACCCCGGTGGCGAACCGGCAAAACCCACTAGTCCGTTAGGCAAGAAGGATGCCAGCACCTCCGCGCAGACGGGACCGGTCAAGCCGGTCAACGGGATGCTTCATCTGAGTGCCGGATCCTACATCAAACAAGAAGGGCAATCGATGTTTGGCGGCCCGAGCATCATTCTCCAAGATGGTTACGGCGGTGGGAAGCAAGTGTATTTTCCACAGCAGCTCGCTGCTTGTTGGACCGAATACACCATCGATGCACCAGCCGCCGGCAAGTACGAGCTAACCATGAAGGCGGCAGCCATGAACGATGGCCAGTTCCTGCAGGTTGGCTCCCAAGAATTCAACGCCGTGAGCTTGGTCAAAATTCCCATGACTCACGGGTTGTGGGCCACCACCCAACCGGTGGATGTAAAACTCGTGCAAGGTGTGCAAAACATCCGGGTGACGGTTCTGCCCAACCAGCGAGGCGTGGCGCTCCATTCGTTCGTTCTCAAGGTCAGAACTAACTGATTCTCCGCATGATGCGAGTCATGACTAACAAACAGAAACCATGAGAATACCGTTAGCTCCGTTAGCAATCATCGCCGTCTTCTGCAGTCCGAGTCACGCTGCGCTGCGGGTTCCGGCCATCATCGGTGAGCACATGGTGCTGCAGGCGGGTAACCATACGCCAATCTACGGCTGGGCAGATCCTGGTGAGTCCGTCACGGTGAGCGTGGGTGATGCCAGGGAGGCGTGCACGGCGGGTGCAAATGGACAATGGCAGGTCGTGTTTACTGACCTCAAGGCCAGCTGCGATCCAGTTAGAGTCTCAATTGCAGGAAGCAACACGCTCACCTATCAAGATGTGCTCATCGGTGACGTTTGGCTATGCTCGGGGCAATCTAACATGGCACTGCCGCTGCGACGGGTCCTCGGCCGGGATGGCAAAAACCTCCAAGGATTGGGCCAGGCCAATGAGCCGCAACTGCGGTTGTTCAAACTGCCCAAGGAGACGATGCTGGAGCCTCAGGCCGACTGCAAAGGCGGCTGGGCGCTGTGCACGCCTGCTGAGGCCCGGGAATTTTCGGCGCTGGGGTTTTTTTTCGGGCGGGAGATCCAGCGGGCGGAGAAGATACCGGTTGGCCTGATCAATGCCTGTCGAGGCGGCAGTTCCTGCCAGATGTGGACCAGCATGGATGGGCTGCAGTCTGAACCGGAACTCGCGAATTACCTCAAAGCGATTGTCGCAGCCAAGGCGGAATATCCCCAGCTCAAAGCCGACTATCTCAAATCGAAGGAGGCCACCGCGCGCTGGCCGGAAACCCTCAAGCACTGGGAAACGGAAAACGCCAAGGCCCTCAGAGAAGGTAAACCGATTCCCGCCAAACCACCGGAGCCACCGGCGAAACTCGCCAGGCCGGAGGGCATGGATCCTTGGGAGGATCATGTGATGACACTGCCGACAGTGCTTTTCAACAGCATGATTGCGCCGCTCATTCCGTTCGGCATCAAAGGTGCCATCTGGTATCAGGGCGAGGGCAATGCAGATGAATGGGACCTCTATCGGACGCTGTTCCCGGCGATGGTACGCGATTGGCGCAAGCGCTGGGCTTGCGGCGATTTCCCGGTCTATACCGTCCAACTTTCCAGTTACAGACCGCCGCGTGCCGAGCCCGGCGAGAGCAACTGGGCCGCCTTCCGCGAGGTCCAGGCACAACTTCAAACCATCGTCCCCGATTCGGGCATGGCGGTAAGCGTCGATATCGGCAATCCCAATGACATCCATCCGCTCTGCAAGGCAGAACTCGGCCACCGCTTGGCGCTGGTGGCCTTGGCCAGAACTTACGGCCATTCGTTAGAATATTCCGGCCCCGTCTATGAACACATGAAGATCGTGGACGGCACCATCCATTTGCAATTCACTCAAGTGGGAGGCGGGCTAACAGCCAAGGGAGGCGAACCGCTCAGGCGCTTTGCGATTGCCGGCGCGGACAAGAAATTTGTATGGGCGGATGCCAGAATCGTCGGGCATACGTTGGTGGTTTCCAGCCCGCTGGTACCCGCACCGGTGGCGCTCCGCTATGCATGGGACATCAACCCCGACGGCTGCAATCTTTTCAATTCCGCAGACCTGCCGGCGTCTCCATTCCGAACTGATAACTGGAAACTCGAATTCACGCGGCAGTGATTCAACTGAACCACTGATCAGCAGAACTCCGTATTGACCCTCAGGCGCTTGACGTTTTGTGTTGTTTCATTTCACCAGCATGAGCGACGTTCATATGACTCGGAGATAGCTTGACTGACAGATGCATCAAACCAAGGGGTGGAGAGGTAGGCCTCAGTGGGCATCGGGGCTACGGCGGAGGATGATCATTTGAAGGAAGCCGCTGCGGGAACCGTCGGAGGCGAGGAAGAAGGGGTCCTCGCTCTTGAGGATGAGCATCTGGGATTGTTCGTTAGGTCGGATGGGAATGACGTTGTTTTCCTGGACGTTCCAAGCGTCGTCGAGTTTATAGGCAAGTTCATAGATGAGATGATCCCTAACGGCAGGCACGAGGATGGCGTCCCGGTTCTTGAGCTCCAGCGCGGGATTGCCGTTGCAGCGCATGGCAATCAGATAGGGACTGAGGTTGTGGACGCGCATTTGGCCAACGGGCAACTTGCTAGGGTCGTCATCAATGACATAAGCGCTGAAGGTGCCGCCATCAGCCGGTGCTAGCAACACGGTGGCTCGCCGACAATCACCGCCCGGCAGGTTGGCTAGAGCGACGAGCGATGGCTCTTTTTTGCGGCGAATTTCGAGTTGGAGGGCGAGGCCTTGTTTGGGCGAAGAACCCGACGCCGGACCATCGGTTGTTCCGGTGCCGAACGGCTTGGCGGGGATGATCCTAGCCGCTGCCGGGAACTTCACGGCGGGCGGTTCGACCGCTGCCGGCGCGCTTTCGGACTGATAGATTTCGATGACGGCGGGGCCGGAATAAGTTACGGGTGTGGAGTAACGGAAGCCCAGCGCAGTGATGGCGGCCTTGCTGGTGCCAGGTTTGAACGACAAGCCCTTGATTTCATTCCCCCATGCGACGACGTCAATTTTCATGGTTACATGGTCCTTTTCCTGGGCACTCAATGGGGCCGATAAAATGGCCATGCAAAGAAGCCACATAATGTTAGACCTCATTGGGGGACAGCCAGCGGAAGGTGACGATTTGGAATTGACGGCCATAGGATTTATTTGCGTTAGAGAGAGCGGTCCCCCGGGCGGAGGGGGCGTTGGCGGGATCCACGTAGGAAGGTATCCGCTGCACGATTGCCTCGCAATACACCTTGGCGGCGGATTTTCCGTTAGTGTCGAGAGCTTCGCCGAAGGTGCGGATGCGGAAGGTATCGGAGCGGGCGGTGAGGGATGGGCCGATGACTTGGAGGACGTCGGCTTGGGTGAGCCAGCCTGGGATACCGGTGGAGCGATATCCTTGTTCAGGTTTGTACTTGGCGTCCTTGAGCATTTCGCGGTCGGCCAAAATGCTCGCCACCGCGCCGTAGTTCATCGCGGCGGATGTAGCTGCCCAATCCGGGTTGGCTGGATCCACATTCGGGATGTTGCCGCCGGTGAATTCGACGTTGCCAGGAGTGCCGTCGTAGTCGGCCCGGGGAGCGCCTTGTTTTTCCAGCAAGGTGACCTTGTCGGCGGTGACGTTGATGCGGGAGAACGCTTTCTTGTTACCGGCGAAGTTGATGTTGGCACCGCTCTCGTCGATGGCGTTCTGGAGGGGGCCGCAGCGGGTGGGGGCGGGCTGGGTTGATAGGTCGGCCAGCGAGCGGTTGATGAAGTGTGAGAGTGATAGGAAGGGGCCGCGGAGGCGGACTTGTTTGACGATTTCCCCGGCGAGGTCATCGAGCTGTTTGTCGGTTAGACGGCGGAAACCGGAGAATGAATCCGCGTCGTGGCCGCTGGGCGGGTTGGCAGACGGGGTGATTTGCTCGAGTGTGCGGGGGAAGGCGGCGTCTGGATTGGCAGAGGAGTCAGCGCGGTGTTTGAAGCACTTGGCACTGGCGAGGAAGGCTTTCCAGGCGTTCTTGTCGGTGGAATTGCAGTTGAAGGCACCGTCGATCATGAGTTGCGAGGCTGCGGCGACCGGATCCATGAGCTGGCCCGATGGGTCGTTGGCGTCCAGCGCGATGAGGGAGGGGTTCTCCGGAATGGCGCTACTTCCAGAGCCATGGGGGATGGTTGAGAAAAAGTAACCATCCCAAAGCGAGGCGTTGAGCAGATAGGAGATATCATAGTAGTTGGTGCTGGTTAGAATAGCGGCGGTTGGACTGGGGGCACCGATGATTTGATAGTCGCTGCGGGATTGGGCTACGGCCTTGCGTTTGACGAATGGGGAGGCGTAGGAATTACCGACGGCGTTGCCGGGTTGGTGGCCGATCGAGGCGAATTTGTCATCGCCGGTGAGGTCGGCGTGTTGGAGTTGGGCGAGCGAGGCGAGTTGGGCAGGGATGCTGAAGAGGATGGTTTTGGGGCTGCCAACGAGGGGGGAGCGGCCCCAGTGGATAGGCGAGAGCGGCAGATTTCGAGTGAAGGTGGTGCCGGTTTCACCGCCTCGGTCGGTAGGCTGAAGGGGTTGGATCGGGGGCAGCAAGGATGTGCTGTTCGTCCATTCCGTGAAATACGGTGGTGGGTTGTAACTGGTGATGGGTTTGCGCAGGCGGGTGGCTTGGAGGTTGAAGTCGGCAAAAGTGCGCAGGGTGGAGCTGCGTTGGCCCATTTCAAAGGTAGAGGGCATGTAATTGATATACATTTCGCCGGGCTGGCTGATTTGAAAGCTATGGCACAACAGTGGGAAAGGTTCGGTGAGTTGGGTGGCCTCCGCGTTGGTGAAGGTGCGCCCGACGGCAGGCCACTGGCATTGATCGAGTTCAAAGCGCTCGACCCGTCGAAGAATGTTAGAAGAACCTGCGGGGCGCAATTCGACAGTGACACAGGATGTTTGCCATTCCTCGCGTTCGTCGATGAACGGAATACTTGAATAGATCGTGGGGTTTTCCAATTCGATGCAATTATTGAAATTGCCCACGCTATAGGGGTCAACGGGCACAAAATCGATCGTTATGCTTGAAGCTCCGTTATTGACGGAGCGCAGGACATGAGTGCTAACGGTATAGGCGCGGGCTTCCCCGGGAGCGAGGCTGGCGGGTTTGATGCGGAATAGGACTTTGTTAAACACGGCGGGGGATGTGGCATCCTTGGGCAGGAAGGCGGCAACGGCGCCGAGGCTCCAGATGCAGGAGAGGAGGTTGCCCGGCGGGGTATCGGCACACAATTCGATATCGAGATTGGATTTCCATTTCAGCGGGCTGGAGTAGGGATTGGCGAGGGTGATGGCGATCTTGCCGCAGGGGTTGATATTGAAGGAATTAGCGGATTTGGTGATGATTCTAGCCCCCATGAGAATGCGGAAATCGGTGATGAGAGGGGCGATGGCGGCGGTGGTGTCCGAAGTGGCGGCCTTGACGACGAGCGATCCGTTTTCGAGGGACTTCGCGCGATCATGAAACTCCTTGAGGGTGTCCCATTTGGGAGCCTTCATCGTCGGGGCTGCACTGCTAGGGATGATGTTGGTGCCCTTGACCGGATAGTTGGCGATGCTAGCGAGCGCTTTGGAGGTCGGCAGCGGGTCTGCAAGAATCGCGGTGAGATCTATCTTGGTGCCACCATTCAATGAATCTGTTAGAATAGCACGACTCAGGGCGGTGGCTGAGTGAAAAACATTCTGGAGCGCACTTGTGCCATCGTTGAGGGTACCGACGCCGGGAATGAGCAGCGCGGTCTCGTTCAGGGTGACGAGCTTCGGGAGGGCCCTGTGGGCGGCTGAGTCCGGGGTCGGGTAGGCAGCCAATCCGTCAACGGTTTCCCAACCCCGCCGCTGGGCCGTTAGATATGCATAATTGGACGGGTCCTCGGAAGTTTTATCGCCGTTAATCTTGGCTTTGACGCCTTCATCACCGACCCACCAAGCGAATCCGCCCGAAGGTTTGGAGGAGTCCTTGCCGAAAACCACGACCCGCGGCACGGCAACATAGCGGTCCATGGCTGCAGGGCCGCCACCCACGGAATTCTTGCCGACCAAGACAACGGCTTTGGTGGCATCGTCGGCGGCACCGTCAGGGCCGACTGCATAGGTGGCATCGGACGGACGGATGTTAGGGCCACCTTTTGGATAGGCGGTGGTATTGCCACTGACGAGCCAGTGGACGATGGTTGGGCTGGGGGTTCGGGTGAAAATGGAGGCGGGCGTGTCTTTGTTAGCGAAGACTCCGGTCCAGTAGCGGGTGCCGGGTTGAAGGGCGGATAGACCCTTGGATTGGTTGTTGATGGACTTGTCGTTGAAAGGCTGCCTGCCCACAGCCAGCGGCAAGCCGCTCGCAGCGGAGGCCATGTCAGCGGTGGCGGTGATGCGCTGGTCTAGGCCGGCATAGCGCTGGAGCTCCCCGATGGCTAGCATCAACGCCATCCGGGCATTCTGCCGCGCGGTATTGACGGCCTGAGACTTGTCGGACGTGCGGATGGAAATGCTCGACAAAGACAGCAAGCCGACCGCGAGAAGCGTGAGCAGGACCATCAGCGAGAGCGTGATCACCAGAGCGAATCCACGCGTGGCATCACGCATGATGCCAGTTGTGGGTTGATGATGGGTGTTCATGGCAAAATCCCATACGCTGGAAGAACGACCAAGCACACAAGGAATATGGGTGGCGCTCGCGGAGACGAGGGGTATCCGGTGTTGGGTGCAGGACAGATTTATTCAAGGTCTGACGATTTCTTGGTTTTGCGTATTTTTTTGTTGCTCTGGTATATGTGAACACATATATTCG
>CAIKHZ010000094.1 GCA_903827375.1 Akkermansiaceae bacterium | reverse complement strand
TGGAGAGCGGCACCCCGGGCCGACTGCTCCGTCAGCAACCCCGCCAAAGGAAAGCTCGCGGACAGGTGGTCGCGCTGCAAAATACGAGCATCCGTGAGGTCTGCGGGAGACCCAGGCGGGCACGAGGCGAGGGAACAATCAGAATACGTTAGAGACAGGGTTGAATTTGTCACCATGTAATTATGTCACCATGTAATGCAACCAAGCCAGCTCTTCACGATTTGTCTGTCACTATGCATTGCTCGACTCAGTGGCGCTTTTGAGGTCGAACACTGAGTTCTGAAACTCAGATCACTGCCGCGGGAACTCGACTTGGCGGACGGGGTGAACCACGGGCCAGCTGGCCCGTGTGGCATCGCCGACTAGGCCCATTTGTGGCAGGGGCAGGTCCTGGAAACCTAACTTGTTGAGAGCCGCGGCATCCCGGTATTCCAAGCGTTGCAAGTGCCCAGCCGCATCCCTGACGATCCTGACCCAATCCGCATCTTTGTCAAAGACCGCGTTGTCGGAAACCGTTTGGAGGTGCCGGATGTTTGGCGCAATATCCTCCCATTTGCCGCCGGCGCTGAGGTTCTTGGAAAACACGTTGCGCTTGGGCACCCCCGGATCGTCTTCGAGGATGGAAACGAGCGTGGGATATCGGCTGCGCCACAACTCGTTGGTGTAAGGCATGGCACGCAGATACCTGCGCAGTTCCCCCTGGGGGTCATCCGTGGCGGGCTTCTGCCAACCCATCCCGCGATCGTCAAGATGGGCTGATTTCCAACAATCGATGAACACATTGTTAGTGACCACGTTATCGTCGCCGCCGCCGATGAACACGGATTGCATGCAGCGCTCAAACAGGTTGCCATGGATCGTGTAGCCGCTGTGCTGGTCATCGAGATAGATAGTCATCCCGCCGTAACCGGTCGCTCCGAGGATGTCGTGCCAATAGTTATATCGCAAAATATTGCCGCGCTGCGTCCAATCCCGCCCGACATAAAAGGCCCCCGCATCGCCGCTTTCCTCCACCACATTGTGAACCTCGTTGAATTCAACCAAATGCTCGTTGCCGGCGGCCGTAAGCGCCATGTGGGGGCCGTCGTGAACGAGGTTATGAGCGATGCGATTGCCCACTCCGGCAATACTGATGCCAGGATGATAGGTGCGGGCCCGCCTGGCAAAATGATGAACGTGGTTGTTCTCGGCATTGTGGTTGGCCGGGCTGAGAGTGGTGCGCTCGCCGCCACTCATCGAGACGCCGCCGCATCCGGTGAACAAGATATCACATCCGCGGACCTCGTGGCGCATCCCTCCGCTTACCGACACCCCGAGCTGCCCGGTGTTGCGAATCGTGCATCCCACTACCTTGCAATCATTGCCTTGGTTGATTGAAATCGCCGTGCCACGACATTGCTCGAGAATCAGGTTGCGGAATGTGACATAAGCCAATCCTTCCGTTAGAACCAGCCCATCGGTGATCGAAAACGCCGCAACCGAACCTGCCTTCGGCGGCCAAAAATATAGTTTGCCGTTTCTACGATCCAAATAGTACTCACCCGGACTATCCAACTCGGCGAGCACGTTGGATATGTACCAGCGAACATCGGCGGGGGTGACGCCAAACACCGCCTTGCTGTTAGGATCGCGCAAAATCGCCTTGCGGGCGGGGTCGAAGCCGATCAGCGGTTCATACATCTCTGCCCAATCAAAGTGCCAATATGCCATCACCCAGGGAGCGGCTTCCTCCTTGGTCCAGCGTGCCATGCGGTCGGTGTCCACTATTACGGTTTGGTCATCTGTCTTGGCCGTGGCTTTGCGAAATCCTTCGTTGGGCCAGCGCGCCAACGTCATCGGTTCGTCGTCGCAAAATACCTCGCCCTCGGCCACTGGATAGCCGGGCCCAAACCCCCGCAGCGCCATCTTCCCAAAATCCTTGATCCCTTGCGAAGCCAAATCCGCCACTTCAACGTGGCCCCGGGCCTTCTCATCCAATCGCTCCAACACCCCGGGATCCGTCACCGGGTGCCAGCCGCCAACGACCTTGCCGCCGCTTAGTCGAACCTTGCCGCAGGCCTCGGCGATGTAGGTGACCGGGGCGGCCGACGTGCCAGAGTCAGCGCTGGTAAACGCCAGCGCTTGCGGCAGAAAATAACTGCCGGAGTGAACGATCACCGTGACCGGTTCGGTGAGTGGCCCGGCCTGCTTGAGTTTACGGATGGCATCGCGCCCGCCGGCCAAGCTGGCGAAGGGTTGTTTGAGAGTTCCTGAATTGCCATCATCGCCAGTGGGCGATACATGCAACTCAAGCGCCGAAAGCGACACCGAACCTAACAACATGAGCGCCGCCCCGGTCAGCCAATCAGTCATGAAGTCGCAAGTCCATGTCAAAACCCCGGCCTGCGCCGCTTGCGGTGATCGAGTCATTCGCGGATCCATGGCCAAAGCATGGCCTGCACTTGTCTGCCTGGCAAGCCTAGCCTCTCCGCAACCCTTCCGAGGGCACCTGAATGAAGCCCACTGAAGAGGTCTCGTGAGATTGGCACGTCACTCGTTCCCCAGAAACCGTGTCAATGTCGCGCTCGGACCGGACTTAGCACGAGAGAGCAAACGGGATTGGGATATCCAGTCGTTGGACACCCGGCAGACGCGATTGCCGCCTTGGCGGCTAACTTGCCGGGCCTTAGGCTGCGCTTGACCAAGCACGGCAAAGCGCCAGCGTGGCAGGTGGCTGACCGGATGGCGGCACTGCTGAGCGGGATGCGCCGCGCGTTTCTCAACCAAAAATCGAAACCGATCCCATGCGCAAGCGCCACCTCCTGCCATTTTTGTTAGCATCATTCGCGGCTATTGCTGCGGCGGCTGAGGCCCCGAAGCTGCCCAGCCCGTTCAATCTGCTGCCCTGGCCGCAATCGCTCAAGGTCGAATCAACGGGTGATCTGTGGCTTTCTGCGGCAAGCAAGATTGTCGCCAGTGATGCGTCACTCGCGCCGTTGGCCGGGGTGCTGGCCGGGGAAATCCAGATGCTCGGCGGCTTCAAACCCGCCACCGCGACGGGCGCAGGCCAGGCTGGAGACATCGTCCTGGCGCTCGATCCAGCGCTAAAGAACGAGGCGGCCTACACGCTAAGAGTGACGGACCGGGTGACTGTCACCGGTGGCGGATACATCGGGGCGGCGCACGGGACGAGCCTGTTGTTGCAGGCGATGAGCCACAGCAAGACCGGTCTCGGATTTCCCAAAATCAGTGTGCAAGATGCCCCTTACTCGCAGTACTACGGCTGCATGGTCGATTTGGCGCGCCAGGACAATTCGATCGAAGAACTCAAGGGAGTGGTGGAGATGATGCGCCATTACCGCCTGCGTTTCCTCCAACTCCACATGAGCGACGACCAAGCGTGGACGTTTCCATCGACCGCCTATCCGCAGCTTGGCAAAACCAACATTTCCACCCGCGGCGGTCCGGTGCCCAAGGTCAACAGCGTCGCTGAGTGGAAGGAACTCGTCCGCTACGCCGACGAACGCGGCGTGACGTTTGTGCCGGAAATTGAATGCATGGGCCACAGCGGAGCGGCTCGCCGCGACCTGCCGGAGGTGTTTGGCCCTGACGTGGCGGTCATGAACATGACCAATCCCAAACTCTATCCAGCCCTCGACACCCTCCTAGGCGAAGTCGCCGATGTCTTCAAATCCTCCCCCTACATCCACATCGGCTGCGATGAATGCAACATCGAACCGATCAGCCGCGATGCCAATTCCAAGGAGTTTCGCGCCACTAACGGCCTCAAGGACGGCAATGATATGTTCGCCTGGCACATCGCCAAGGTGAACGAAATTGTTAAAAAACACGGCAAGAAAACCATCGTCTGGCAGGACGCCCCGCTCACCTCCCGCGTGCCCAATGACGTCGCCATCATGCTCTGGCACATCGACGGCAACAACGGTGCGACCATGGACTACCTCAAGCAAGGCCGTCCGGTGATTCAGGTGACATGGACGCCCTGTGTCTATCAGCCCGTGAAGGACGTGTACCTGTGGAATGCCTGGACCAAGGAAATGGACCCCAAGCTGATGCTCGGCGGCCAGTTGGTGCTGTGGGAATTGTCCGGCCAATCGGCCGTGCCATTTTTGCGCTACAAGGTATCGCCGCGCAACGAGCGCATCTGGAACCCATACGCCATGCTGCCCTACGAGGATCTGGCCCGCCGACTCGAGGCCACCGACGGCATGCTGGACCGCTTGATGTGCGGCATCGTCGTCCAGGAAAATGCCCTCGTCCAAACGCTCAACTCGTGGCTCAAAGGTGGCGGCCAGGGCGACGAAGGATCTGGCATCCTCCCCAAATTTTCCTTCGATGAGAAATCCAGCGTCGCTCTCGGCACCTATCTGAATGGCGCGAAAATCCGCTACACCCTCGACGGCAAGGCACCCACCGCAGATTCCGCGCTCTATGCCAGCCCGATCAAACTCAGCGATGCCAAGGCCGACAAGGTGCCCCTCAAGGCACGCCTGTTCGATGCCGCCGACAAGCCGCTGGGCGCCATTTGGAGTCGTGAATACCACCTCATGCCGGTCTTCGGCAGCGTCACTGGCGGCCTGCTGCCCACCGCCGGCAACCGCTATGGCGACCCGCTCACCGTCACTCTCAAATCGACCATGGCCGGCACCATCCGTTACACCCTCGACGACAAGGAACCCGCTGCAGACTCACCCGCTTACAGCGCGCCGTTTGAATTGGCGAAAAGATCCGCGACGATCAAAGCCGCCCTGTTTGTGGATGGCAAAAAGCTCGGCGAACTCTGGAAGGCATCCTACAACTGGATCGATTTTGCCCCGAACCTAACCACTGGCCGCCCCGTCACCGTGTCCAACACCGAAGGCGGCTACATCGGCGAATATGCCGTCGATGGCACCGTGGACATCAACAAAGCCTGGTGGGCCGGCCCCTCTCCACAGTGGCTGATGGTCGATCTGGGCAAAGTCACCAAGCTAGACCGCACCCAGGTTTTCCCGTTCTGGGACGGTCACCGTTTCTATCAATACAAGGTCGAGGTATCGCTCGATAACAAGGAGTGGAAGCAAGTGGTGGACATGAGTGCCAACACCAAGCCCGCGGTGGCCACCGGCGATATGCACAAATTCGCCCCCGCCGACGCCCGCTATGTGCGCATCACCATGCTCAAGAACAGCGCCAATCCAGGCGTCCATCTCGTCGAGTTCCGCGTCTTCGAAGTCGGCAAGTAAGGCGCTCAACATGACCGGTGAGAGAAATCCTCATTTGGACTTGTCAAAGACGCTCGCCGTGGCACTTTGGCATCCCCCATGGCGGCATGGCTGGCCGAGCATCCCACTCCAAAATACCCCATAAACAAGGAGGTGGACGCTGTCAGGCTGGACGCGCTAGCATGGGGCCGCATCACACCAGTCAGCTAACAAATCAGCCCCCGCATGAAACATCCCGTCATTTCCATGTCCCGCTTGCTCATTGTGGCAAGCCTTGCCCTGGCCGGCCCGGCAAGCCTGCAGGCCGCCAGCGAATTGAACCCGGCGCCGCGCCCGCCGATGGTGCCCTTGATTGTGCACAATCCGTTCTTCGGCATTTGGTCGCCCTCCGATACGCTCAACTCCTCGGATACCCGCCACTGGACCAACAGCGTCGGACGCCTGCAGGGGTTGATCCGCATTGATGACCAGACGTTCCGGGTGATCGGCAGCCAACCCAGCACCCTGCCAGCACTGCCCCAGACCGGCATGCGGCTGTTTCCTACCCGGACGGTTTATACATTTGCCAACCCGCAAATCCAGCTGACCCTCACGTTCCTCACACCGGTGCTCCCGGATGACATCGAGCTGCTCGCCCGGCCGCTCTCCTACGTCGTCTGGGACGTCAGCTCGGCCGACGGCAAGGGCCACGCGGTGTCGCTCTATCTGGCCGCCGGTGCCGAATTGTCCGCCAATGCCAGCGATATGATCCAAGCAAGCACCGCCCAACCCAGCGGTCTGGTTGCAGCCAAAGTGGGAACCGTCACGCAACCGGTTCTGGCTAGCTCCGGCGACGATCACCGGATCAACTGGGGCTATGCTTGGATTGCCGCCCCGGCAGCCCAAGCGGTGGCTACGGTCGGCGACGGTACCGCATTGGCCACGGCCTTCGCCAGCACCGGAAAACCCGCCACCTCCGCCACCTACGGCCCCAATCCCTCCAGCGACGGTGGCGTCATCGCCGTGAGCCAATCGCTGGGCACCGTTAACAAACCGGTCTCTGCCTATCAAATGGTTGCCTACGATGAAGTAGCCTCGCTGACGTATTTCCGCCAAAAGCTGCAGCCCTATTGGCGGCGCAACGGTGCCCAAGTCGCTGATTTATTGGCCTTGGCAGTTAAAGATTACCCAGGTCTTGCCAAACGTTGTGCGGCCTTCGACACCGAGATGGCGGCCGATGCCGAACGCCTCGGCGGCCCCAAGTATGCTTATCTGTGTGCCCTGGCCTATCGCCAGGCGCTGGCCGCCAACGGACTGGCTGCCGACGCCAACGGTGCGCCGTTGATGATGCCCAAGGAGAACAGTTCGAACGGATGCATCGCCACCATCGACGTCCACTTTCCCATGATTCCTGAGTTTTTGCTGTTTTTCCCGTCGCTCGCCAAGGCCACTCTGGTGCCACCCTTCGATTACAGCGCCTCCCCCCAGTGGCCCTATCCTTATGCCCCCCACGACCTCGGCACCTACCCGCTAGCCAATGGCCAAGTCTATGGCATGGGCGGCTCCGACGGCGACCGGATGCCCGTCGAGGAGTCCGGTAACCTCATTCTGATGATTGCCGCTGTGGCTCACGTCGATGGCAACGCCAATTTCGCCGGCAAATGGTGGCCGCAACTCACCGCTTGGGTCGGATATCTGGAAAAAGTCGGCTTCGACCCCGCCAACCAACTCTGCACCGACGACTTCGCCGGCCACTTGGCCCATAATTCAAACCTATCCGTCAAATCCATCCTCGCCATCGCCGCATACGGCCAACTTGCAGGAATGCGCGGAGATAAACCCACCGCAACCAAGTACCTATCCATGGCCAAGGAATTCGCCCTCAAATGGATGAAAGCAGCCGACGACGGTGACCACTACAACCTGGCCTTCGACCGCCCTAACACCTGGAGCCAAAAATACAATCTGGTGTGGGACCGAATCCTGGGTCTCAACACGTTCCCCCTCGAAGTCGCCAGCAAAGAGATGGCATTCTACCGCAGCCATCTCAACCGCTTCGGCCTGCCACTCGATAGCCGTAGCCCCCAAACAAAATCCGATTGGTCGGTATGGTGCGCATCTCTAACAAACAAGAAGGAGGACCTCGTCGCCATCATCGAACCGCTCTACGACTTCTATTCTCAGGTGCCCGAGCGCCGCGCCATGGTCGATTGGTATAACACCCAAAACGGGAAAATGATCGGCTTCACCGCACGCTCGGTGGTTGGCGGCGTGTTCCTGCCATTCCTCTACGACGCCGCGTTGTGGCAGAAATGGGCCGGAGCCGACAAAGCGAATCCCAAAACCCATATCTGGGCGGCCCAGCCCAAGGCACCGGTTCTGGACACAATGGTGGTACCCGGCGGCGACAAGGCCCCGGCCATCTGGCGCTACACGACCGACAAGCCATCTGCCGGTTGGGAGAAACCCGGGTTTGATGCAGCCAACTGGAAGGAAGGCAAGTCTGGCTTCGGCTCGCCTGGCACGCCCGGCACGACCATTGGCACCGAGTGGCGCACCAGTGATATTTGGCTGCAGCGCGATATCCTCATCCCTGCCAACGCACCAACCAACCTCGGACTCTGGGTCCACCACGATGACGAAGTCGAAATATTCATCGACGGTCTGCCTGCACTAGCCGAAACAGGTTTCACCACCCATTTTGAGGCATTCGTGCCCGCCCCAGCCGCCAAAGCCAAGTTAAAGCCGGGCGCGACGGTGCATGTGGCGATCCACACCCATCAGGACCAAGGTGGCCAGTTCATTGATATGGGCATCATCTCGTTCAAGTGAGGCTGATGACCTCGTTTGAGTCGAAGGGGTGAGCCAGTTCAATTCCCTGAAATTGCCGTTAAGCTCAGGAGCCGCGCATGAATGTGTAGGATTGTAGCGGCGTGTCTATGACCGCCGATGCCCCTGAATCGCCCATGAATCCGCCGCCTCGACAAAAGTCACCTCATGCACACGGAGGTCACTCAAGGCCAGCGAAACCAGCACCGGAAAGATCACCAACCAGCGCAGGGCGTTGTCGGAAAACGCTCCTTGGAACTCGGTGAACATCAGGTTTCAAAAGTCTTTGGGTCAAGACGGGAAGGGTTCGGATTGCATGCCGCTGGATAGGTTAAGAAACTTTGCCGGCGGCCGAACAGGCTTTTTTCAACAGGAAATGCGTGGGCACAAAAATGATGCCGGTCAGGGCGCTGATCCACACGCCTAGGTAGGCGAGTGGCGGCAGCCATTGCTGCGGTTTTGCATCGTCCATGCCAAACACATAGTTCACATTTCGCGGCACCTGCGGACTGGCTAGCACGGCCCCGGCCGGCGGCAGCAGGAAGTAGGCAACGAGGCAGAGGCCCATGCAGATGGTTGTCCATCCTAACAGCGCTCGGGAATCGTAGCCGGTTTTTCGAACGAGATAGAGCAACAGAAACGGCAGCCAGCCATGGAAGAGCGAGAGGCCGCGCAGAAAAAGTGAGCGCTCAGCATCGAACATATAAGAGGTCATACCTGTCATTTTACCGCCGCAGAGTTGGGTCAGGAAATCCGCGCACCACAGGACCTGTGGCAACAAGATGCCCACGGCGGGCAACGAAATGAGCAACGCGTCTTCCCGCCAAATGCCTGCCAGCGTGAGCAGCAACGCCACATCACAAAAGTAGAGGAAATTGGTCGGGCCATAATTGACCCAATAAACCGGGATCATGACTGCAAGGAAGCCGCTGTAGGCGAGTTTGAGCCACAACGGAATCCGTTGGACGGTGGCAGGGCGGGATGATTCGGGATGCAATGGTTGGGTCATGGGTCTTGGCGAGTCTTATTCACCCACTAACCGGTGTCAAGACTTGCCCAGTCACTCAGCCAGCGTCACGCAGAGCCGGGCAAAGCGCTTGGGTGCCTCCAAGGTCGATAGAAAATCCACCACCTTCACCCGCTCCCAGCGAGGGTTGATAGGGGTGACGGTTTCGGTGCCCCCCCCGCTCTGCCAATCGAGCAGGTCGGAGGAAAACTGCGGGGTATAGGTGAGTCCCGCGCCGCTCGTGCTTGTCCGGCGGACAAATTCCAAAGCGAGCCGGGTATTGCCGTCCACGGTTGCGAGTGAAAGTGCCGGCAGGCCGCGCAAACCGGTGCCTGGTTCCATGGCCGCAATTTCACGGAACGTCGGATCCAGGTTGAGGGCAAATTCCAACAAATTGGAGATGCCGTCGCCATCAAAGTCGGCCATGGGACCGGTGATGGCTGGCTCGGCGATTTGAGCAGGGGTGAAGTAAAGCCGCTGCCAGGCGCTAAAATTCTCCTGAGCCAGCGAGGCGGCCTCTGAAGCGACGGAGGTAATCCATGGGAGGACAGCTGCGATGCGCGAGCTGTAAAAACTGGATGGGTTGTTTTGGGCCAGGTCGGGCAAGCTGATCCACAATTGTTGGGTTTCATCCACCAAATAGTCCAAGCCACCAGCATCAAAGAGAGCCGCGTTGAACGGGCTTCCCAGAGTGCCAATCCGGAACGGCCCGTCCACCGAATAGTGAATACCGGCGAGCCTCCACAGCCCGTTCTCTAACACAAACATGCCGCCACCGGAATCCCCCACCGATAGATGGCATTCATCAGCCAGCCCCGGGTTGTCGAAGTCACAAGACAAAAACTCCCCGAGGCCCGCCGAGCTAACCGTCTGCGCTACCGTGTTGCGGCCCCAGCGCTCAACCCCGTCGCCCACCCCCCAAAGCCAACCCTTGGCCTCGCCGCCAACCACAATCTGTGCACCGCGTCGGGTGCCCCGGCCAAAAATAGCCGCAGTGGCACCGACGTCAGCCACTCCGCTGGACAGAGGCGCATATGTCGGGAATGGCTTGCCATGATCCACTTCCCAAATCCGCAGATCGCTCGCCGGACAGTCATGCACCGCAATCGTCGTATAGATATCACCGTGGAAGTCGAATCCATCGCCGGGATTTCCCCCGATGTGTTGGGCTGTGATAAAAAAATTCGGAGCGATGGGCACACCTAGAAACCCGATGAACTTGCCCTCATATTGCCAGCCCGAGTTATCACCTGGCGGAGTCGTATTGTGCTGGACGTCGTCTGTGGCCAAAAAAATCACAGCCAAACAGCGATCCGCCCATCCTGAAATGAGCCACATTCCTATAAGCATCCAGCGTTTCAACGGCATGGGCGGACGCTAGCACACGCCTGCCAACCTCGCAGATAAATAAAATGATTAGCTGGCTTCGCTTCGTCAGCCGGATAACGATTGTCCCGACACCGCAGCAAAACCCATGAAATCCCGCCCATCCCCGCCCACCACGCCGCCCCTTGCCCTGGCCACAGGCAGGTGCCGGCCAATCCTCCATCTAGCAGTATGCCCGCAATGAGCCTGCAACGCTACATGACGCTGGTAGGCTGGGGCCTGCTCGTCACCACACTGGGACAGATGGTGAGCCTCGGCGAAAAGCCGATCCGCAATCTACTGATGGAGCAACTCGGCCTGTCGGCCACAGAGATGGCCACCTGGCTCCTGGTGGCACTATTGCCGTGGAGCCTCAAGCCGATCGCCGGGCTATTGTCTGACGTGGTGCCGCTATTCGGCACCCGGCGCAAGTGGTATCTAGTATTCAGCTCACTGCTGGCGGGTTTGCTGTGGTTTGCGATGGGGATGGTGCCGCGAACATTTTATCCGTTGTTAGGAACGGCGTTGGTGTTCAATATCATGGCCGTATTTGCCAGCGTGGTGGCCGGCGGCCTTTTGGTCGAGGGAGCCCAAGTGCATGGCGCCACCGGCCGCCTTAGCTCGCTGCGCTTGGTCGTCATCAACATCACCTTCATCATTGCCGGGCCGGTGAGCGGCTTTCTGGCGAGCCGCTGGTTCGGTTGGACGTCGATCACCTGCGGGGTTCTATTTCTAACTATGGTGCCGGTCACCTTGCTGCTGCTGCGCGAGCCGCCGGTGACCAGCGAGTTTGCCACCCCAGGGGATGGGATGCGGGCGTTGGGCCGCAAGATCAACCTGCATCTGCCATGGAACTGCAAAACCCTGTGGATCGTCGGCGGGCTGTTTTTTCTAATTGAAGTGGCCCCCGGACTTTACACACCGCTATTCTACTATCAGAGAAATACGCTGCACTTCGACCTTCAATTCATCGGCAATTTGGGAATCATTTCCGGTGGCATGGGGCTGCTCGGGTCATTTATCTATCCATTTGTGTGCCGTCGTTTCCGACTTCGGACCTTGTTGGCGCTGGCGATTGTTTGCACGATTGCGAGCAACCTCACATACCTTGGGTACGTCTCGCACACCACCGCGATGATCGTCGAGGGAGCTGCCGGTCTGGGGATCACACTAGCCCAGTTGCCGCTTTTCGACCTTGCGGCGCGAGCCACAGCCAAGGGCAGCGAAGCGCTGGCCTACTCGCTGATGATCGCCTGCTGGAATTGGGGGCTTTCACTTTCCGACGTGCTGGGCTCCTGGCTGTTTGACACATTCCATCAAACATTTATGAATCTCGTTTGGGTCAACGCCGGCACCACCGCGCTCGTCCTCATCGTCGTCCCTTTCCTGCCAGCCCATCTCGTGGATTGCAAGGAAGGTGAGTAAGCTTTGCCTTAGACGCATGACTTCAGATGCAAAATGTCATCCACAAGATGAAGCTCTCCCTCAAGGAACTGCGAGAAACCTGGGTCTGGCTCCAAATCATTGGCCGCAAGTAACTTGGCCATTGTAGCAAAATTCCAGCGGCCATTGCCAAGTGCAATGAACTCCTCGCGATTTTCGTCAGCACCACAAAAATTGCTGGAGCAAATGCCCTTTGATCTATCAAAAATCAGGGCCTCACTACCGATGAAATGTGCACCTTGCAGAAGGCGGCTTACCTCGGATCCAAAGCCGGCAATCCGAGCCTGACCGTCGGCTGGAACGTCTATGCGGACGCTCCCGACGCCATTGGCGCGGTCCTCATTCTCCGCAGCGAGGCCGATGCCAGCTTGCGGACACCGCAGAAAATCGTCATCTACCTAACAAATGTTACCATGCGAGGACTGACCCCATCGTCTGAGGTCTGAGCCTGCCGCCGGCGCTATGGGGAAACGGCAGGCGGAGGAGAGGCCAGTGGCGATAAAATGACGCTTGTCTCGTGATATTGGCCGTCTCGGCGGCTTTCGACCTTGACGGAGTCGCCGGGTTGGTGGCGGCCCAGTGCCATCACAAGGTCTTGGGTGTCGATGATGCGCTGGCCATCGACGCGGACCAAGGCATCGCCGACGGCGAGGCCGGCCTTGGCAGCGGCACCTTCAGGCGTGAGTAGTGCGATCTCGACGGCATCCGGCAATGGCTTGCTGGCAATATCCATGCCCGCCGCTCCCGGCCCGTGGCCGAGGGGCAGAGGGACGAGTTGAAGGACCCAAGCCAGCCAATCTTTTTGGATTTCGTCGAGATTTTTGCCAAAGATTTTTTCGGTGGCGGCCACACCGCTGGTGTCTGCGGAGAAGCCCTCGTTGTAGGCGGCGTACCACTGAGGGAGTTTGCCAGTGGCGTGCAGGTACAGGCACATGTAGTTGGCCTGGGCATAGTGATGACTGGTGAACTGGCGGTGTTCCAAGCCCATCATCTTGGCAAATGGCAATATTTTGTTATCCTTCAACTCGCGCTGGAGTCCGGCCAGACGGGAGTTAAGCTTGGGTTCGACGTGGCCGTTGACGACCTCGCTGGATTCATACATGGAGGCAAACCCCTCCATCAGCCAGACGGGTTGCATCTGGTTGCGGCCTAGCTGATCTGCGTAATGGAGCGCGTGGGTAAACTCGTGAATCAGGTTGCAGCCGATGTTGGAGGCGTCCACCAAATCCGGATAGAAATGACCGGTAATCTTTGGGTTGGCCCACTTGCGGGGCACGATCACCGATAGATATTCCTTGGGGCCGTACTTGAACAAATCGCGCTGCAAGGCCTCGGCATGGGTACTCAAGCGCTGTTTCACTTCTGCCAGTGAGCGCTCGTCGGTGCCCATCACAAAAATAATCTTTAACTTCTCATCCACGGCGTAGAGCATGTCCTCGCCATATTTCTTGTGCAACTTGTCAATCCTAGCGGCAAGTCGGGCAGCTTCATCCCCAGGCGGCTCGGATGGGGCTTGCGTCTGGTCCGCTACAGCCATGACTGCGCTCCATAGCGCCAGCGCGAGAAACACCGAGAGGCTTAGGCACGGCGCAGCGGCTCCAAAATGCCCGCCTGCGGATCTTCGGTCGGATGACTGGAAAGCATATCTCATGGTGTGTTCGTTGAGAGGTTGGCGGTGGCGGGTTGGGGAGAGGTGGCGGCAGCGGCACGGGAAGGTTCCACTGGGATGGGTTGCCTGAGCAGCCATTCGCGCCAGTCCTTCTCGATCTCCGTCAGCGGCTTGGCGAACACTTGCTCGAAAGCGGCGGCACCGGTGGGGTCCTGCGCAAAACCGGCCACGTAGGCACTGTACCATGGCTTCAATTTGCCGGTGGCATGCAGGTAAAACATCATCGACTGAGCCTGGCTGTAGTGGTTGCCCGGGGCCTTCATGAACTGTTTTTGGTTCCATGTAACGTAGGTTGACCATGCGACGTGATGATTGCCCTCGACGAGGCGTCTTATAATCTTAAAGCGATAGTCCGGCCGAGGAATTGCATGGCCATCAACAACCTCCGAGTTTTCAAACAGGGTGGCCAAACCCTCGATGACCCAATTTTGATGGAACTGTCCATGGGTCTGCATGTCGTCCCAATGCATCGCGTGGGTGAACTCATGCACCAACTGCATGCCGGCGGTTTTGGCGGTGATGGAACGTTCTTCCGGTTGATAGAACCCCTGCGCCGAGCCCTTCCACTCGCGAGGCAACACCACCGTGACATAGTCTTTCAAGCCACCAGAAAATAGGTCGGCCCTCAATGCCCGGGTCTGTAGTGTTAGACGCTGTTTGACTTCGGCGAGTGTCTCGCGCCCGGTGTTGGTGGCAAAGATCAGTTTGAGCTGAGCATCGGCATCATAGAGGAAGCCATCGCCAAGCTTTTGCTTCAGCGCATTGAGGCGGGGTTCGGCCGCGGGCGGCACCAGAGGTAGGGGTGGCTGATTGCCAGGCAGGAAGCGCACATCCTTGAACTCGGTGGTGCCGCTGCGGCCGCCATCCAGTCCTTTGTCGAGGGCAGGTGAGTAGGCACGGGACGCAATCGTTTTCGCTGCGGGGTCAATGGTCACAATCGCAAGGTATCCGTTAGGTGCTGGCTCCACGTCGTTCTGCCAGTCGAAAAGCATTTCGCACACGGTGTTGCCATGGTCGCCGTCGGCACGAGCGTGAACGGTTGACAGGTGGCCGCAGAACACCATCGACATGTTAGGGTGCTGGCGCACAAGCTTTTCCCAAAGGATTTTACCGGCCACATCGCGTTCGGTATGCGTGAGATAGGAATGAGTGAGCAGGATGATCTGGTGGTCGGGATGCTTGTCCACCACTTCATTGCCCCAGGCAATTTCCTCGTCTGATGGCATGAAGTTGAGGCACAGGATCAGCCATTTTTTATCACCGGCTTCGAAGGTATGGAAGCTGTTGTCATTGCGGCCTTGGGGGAAGTTACCGCCAAAGCCCGGCATTTTTTGGAAGCGCTCGAGCGGGAAGAACCGGTTGAACATGACGGTGCTTCTGGGCGGGTGGATCCGGTCGTAGTCGTGATTGCCGACGGCCATGATGTAGGGAACGCGTCCATCTAACGCATGCATGGTGCCATCGATATTGCGCCACTCGGGTTCGCTGCCGCCCTCTTGCACCGAGTCGCCGACGTGGAGGACGTAGCGGATGTTCTGGGCGTCGCGGTTGGCGGCGATCCAGGCCGTCATCTTGCTGGTGAGTTCCGGCCATTTCTGGCTGGCCCACTGGCTGTCTGGAATGACGACGATCCGGAAGGGCTCGGCGCTGGTCGGCAGGCGGCCCGCCAGCAGAGCGAGGGCGAGGGACGCGGCACGCAGCCACGGCAGCGAGACATACAGGTGAGGCAATGGGTTCATTTGTGGGTTTTCGATAGGTGGAAGCGACTCATTTTCGGGATCCCGGGCGGTCGCTGGAATAACGAACCGGTGCCCGGTGGTCTTCGCGAATTTCGCAAATTGGACATCTAATTCGCAAAATACTCAGCAAGCGCCTGCATCAGTGCTGAGTGGTCACATTTTGAAAAATGGCCGAAAGATTGGTGTCACTGCCTGCGTTTCGGCGATATTCCATTCCAACGTATGAATTCCTTATTTACTCGATCTTTCAAGGGGCTCGGCTTTGCGGGCTTGTTTTGCATGCTAAGCGCGCCACTCCATGCTTGGGAACCCAGTGCCAAGGAGCTGGACGCCGCCATCAGCAGCGGCGATTTCACCAGCTATTTTGCCAATCTCTCCGGCTGGTTGGGGCAGAAGGCTCATGGCGAGCCGGCTAAGCTGACCCACCCGGTGCTCACGGTCTTGCTCAAGAATCCGGCCCTGGCACCCGTGTTGGCGCAGCGCCAGTTCATCGCCAAAGTGGGACCAGCCCAGTTAGGGGCCTTTGCCAAGGCGGATGCGGCCAACAAGCCATTTTTGATTTGGGTGATGAGCAACCGGCAGGTGACGGAGATGTTTCTGGAAGGGGCGACGCCGGTGAAGATTTCTGCACGCGATGATAACAGTTGGTCGATATCCACCGGCACCTTGGAAAATTGGAAAAAGATCTTCGTGGCGGATCCTGAGTCACGGCAAGGCATCCCGCTCAAACTTGCGATGGCCACGGCCCTGCGGCCACCCGGCACAGGCTCACCGGGATCCGGCCAGCAGAAAACACCGACGGCCCCGCTGCTGCGCTACAAATATTTCAAGACGGCCCATGCCAACCACGAGTTATTTCCCAGTTTTGATCAGCTGACGGTGTGGGACATGCAATTCGTCGTCAACTCGGGTGCCTCCGAGGCAGACCTGTCGTGGGGCCGCGAAATGGTCAATACTTGGAACCCTCTCTTTAAAATTGACGAGAAAGTCGTGGATACCACGTCATGCGTCTGGCGGCGCAATTCGCCCGTGCCTCACGTGGATTATCGCGCTGTGCTGGACGGCGGTGGCAAATGCGGCCCCCGTTCCTCTTGGTCCGTCTTCATTTGTCAGGCATGGGGCATCCCAGCCATCGGCGTCGGACAACCCGCCCATGCCTGCGTTGCCTACAAGGGGAAAGACGGCCACTGGCAGGTCGCCTATGGCAAGGGCTGGAACGCGTCTCATCTCGAAGGCATGTCCGGCGGCGAATTCGTCGAGGGAACTGAGGCTCGCTTGCTGACGACGGCCTTTACCCAGGTGGAACACATGCGCTGGCTGGCGGCGGCCATGCCCGCCAAGGAACAAAGCGCTGCTGTGCTGGCAGTTGCAAAGAGCATCACCCAGGCGTTGGCGGTGACAAAGCGGGATTTGGCGGCTTCTGAAAAACTCGGCGAGATGGACGCGGATTCGGGCGCTGTCGTGTCTTCCAAAGACCCGGGCGCAACCAAACCCGCCATCAAGCCGGAAGCCCCTTACAAGCCGGTGGCCGGCATCATTCACGTCGATGGCTCAAGCTATGCCGAGACCGGTGGCATCACCGTCTGGGGCGGCGAACCGCGGGTCGCGCTCATCGATAGCACCACCGGCGGCAAACAATTGCTGTTCCCTCAGGGCATGGCTTCTTGTTGGGTCGGCTACAAAATCGAGGTTCCAGAGACGGGTTTCTACGAACTGACCACCAAGATTGCCACCATCAACGGTGGTCAGGCGCTGTCTGTCCGATCGTTCGGAGCGATGGCCCCGGTCAAGCAAGCGACGGCCTCCAACGTGTACCGCGGACAGGTGAAAGACTTGGGAGCCCAGTTTGCGGTGGACAATAATCCGGGCACCCGCTGGGCCTGCAGCCTGGGCGTGGAAAATGCCTTCCTCGAACTCGATTTGGGCAAACCCACACTCATCAGCACCGTCATGATCGATGAACGCGCCTATAGCAAAATCTCCAAATTCGTCATCGAGTACAAAGCCGACACCGAGTGGAAAACCCTCATCGAGGGGACCACCATCGGTAGCGACTACGTGAAGGATTTTCCGGCGGTGACCGCCCAGTTCGTGCGTTTGCACATGCTCGACAGCAGCGGCACAACGGGCGGTCCCACCATCTGGGAATTCAGCGTCGGATCGGTCCAAGACGGCCATGCCTGGCTGGCCCTGCCCTGGACAGCCGGCCTATGGCAGACGACTCCACCCGTGGACATCCGCCTGGTCAAGGGCAGCCAGATGATCTGGTTCAACGCACCCTATCAGCGCGGGGTCGCCTTCAAATCATTCGACCTGAAAGCGAAGAAATAACGGGCTTTATGAGTCGAACCGTCAATGTTCATCCACGGTTGTAGGAGCCGATGGGACGGAATTCGAGGACTTATGCCCGTCGGATCAATAAGACCGGCCGGGCTTGGCGTGGGGTGACCAGCGAGAAGGGAAATGGTGTCGGCATCGGTGGCCTAGAGAAAGGAATCCATCCGCTGGATGAGGTCGAATACTGAGTTCTAAGCTTCGGTGCCCTCGCCGTTCGCCCATGGGCACTATGGGTTCCTGGGTCTTCTTCATGGGACCCGCGGGAATTTGGAAAAATCCGGCGGGCGCTTCTCTAAAAACGCCTGCTTTCCTTCACGGCCCTCCTCACTCATGTAGTAAAGCAGGGTGGCGTTTCCAGCCAGGTCTAACAATCCCATCTGGCCGTCGCAATCGGCGTTGAGCGCGGCCTTGAGGCAACGCAGGGCCAACGGCGAGTGGGCGAGCATTTCGCGGCACCAGCTCAGGGTTTCTGATTCGAGATCGGCGAGTGGCACCACGGTGTTGACCAAGCCCATCTCCAACGCCTGTTTGGCGTCGTACTGGCGGCACAAGTACCAGATTTCGCGGGCCTTCTTCTGGCCCACAATCCGCGCCAAGTAACTCGACCCCAGCCCACCGTCAAACGAGCCAACCTTCGGGCCTGTCTGACCAAAACGCGCGTTATCCGCAGCGATGGTTAGATCGCAGACAATGTGCAGCACGTGCCCGCCGCCGATGGCATAACCGGCGACCATCGCCACCACCGGCTTGGGCAGGGAGCGGATTTTTTTTTGCAAATCGAGAACGTTGAGGCGGGGGATGCCATCCTCGCCGATGTATCCTGCGTGGCCGCGGACTTTTTGATCGCCGCCGGAGCAGAATGCCAGATCCCCGGCGCCGGTGAGGATGATGACCCCCACGGCCGGATCCTCATGGGCCAGCTCGAAAGCCTGGAGCATTTCGGTGACCGTTTTTGGGCGGAAGGCGTTGCGCACTTCCGGGCGGTTGATGGTGATTTTGGCGATGCGCCCCTGCTCCGTGGTTTCGTAACGGATGTCTTCAAATTCGCGAATGGATGTCCACATGGGCCGGGAGTGTGGACGGTTTTGTCGGCGACTGCAACCCTGATGCACACTCTCATGCGCCAAGATGCCCTGTCTGCAAGCCAATCCCAAGGTTTTGCCCTTTCCAGGCCGCGGCACCGGTGCTAGCGTCGCCGCCTCATGAGCCTGAGCCAACTCGACCAACTGAAGCAGTTTACCACAGTCGTCGCCGATACCGGCGACTTCGAGTCGATGCAAATGTATCATCCGCGGGATGCCACCACCAACCCATCGCTCATTTTGCAGGCGGCCAGTCAGCCACAATACCGGCCGCTGGTCGAGCAGGCCATCGCCGAACTGAAGCGATCGGGGTTGGCGGGCGTTGCCCTCACCGCAGCCATCATGGATCGCATTCTTGTGATCTTCGGGCTGGAAATCCTGAAAATCGTGCCAGGCCGGGTATCGACCGAAGTGGATGCTCGGCTGTCGTTCGACACGGCGGGCACGCTCGTTAAGGCGCGCGAATTGATTGCTGCCTACGAAGCGGCGGGGCATTCGCGGGAGCGGATTCTCATCAAGATAGCGGCGACCTGGGAGGGGATTAAGGCGGCGGAAGTTTTAGAAAAGGAAGGGATTCACTGCAATCTGACTCTGTTGTTTTCGTTTGCCCAGGCGGTCGCATGCGCCGAGGCCGGGGTGCAACTCATCTCACCGTTTGTCGGCCGTATCCTCGATTGGCACAAGGCCGCCACCGGCAAGGACTACCCTGGGGCTCAGGACCCAGGCGTCCAATCCGTCCGCACCATCTACAATTATTACAAAAAATTCGGCTATCGAACCGAGGTGATGGGTGCCTCATTTCGCAACAAGGGCGAAATCCTCGCTCTGGCTGGTTGCGACCTGTTGACGATCAGCCCCTCGTTGTTAGGAGAGCTGCAAGCTTGTGACGAGCCGCTGGTGGCGCAACTCACGCCCGCCGGAGCGGCGCTGAGTGACGGGGCGCACCTGCATCTCGATGAAAAGGCGTTTCGCTACGCCCTCAACGAGGATGCGATGGCCACCGAGAAGACCGCCCAGGGGATTCGCAACTTCGCCGCCGATATCGTCAAACTCGAGGCTCTCGTCGGCTCCATGCTCGGCTAACCCTCCTTCCCTAACCCTTGTGTTTTTCCGACCCGAATGAAACGACGCTGGCTGATAGTCCTTTTGTTAGTTCTCGCGGCGGGTGCGGGAGGTTTCCTGCTGCGCGATGCCTTGGAGCGCACAGTCAGCATCGAAATCACCAAAGGAATGATTGACGCAGCGCTGGCCAAAAAATTCCCCAAGGAAAAAACCTATCTGAAAATCGTGCGGGTGACTTACCTCAATCCACGAGTGGTTTTTTTGCCGGAGCGGGATAAAGTGTGCGTGAGTTTGGATGTGAGAGTGACGGTAGGTGTCGCGGACCTGCTCGAAAAATCCTACACCGGCAGCGCCTCGCTCATCACCCGGATTGGCTACCGTGCGGCTGACTATCGGTTTTACCTCGAACAGCCGGAGCTGCAATCCCTCGAGGTGCCCAAAATGCCGGATAATTACCGCGAGACGTTGCGCGAGGGCCTCAACCTCTTCGCCGACGAATTCGTCGATACCGTCCCCATCTACAAACTCACCCGCAACGAGACCAAAACCAATCTCGCCAAGTTGCTGCTCAAGGACGTCTCCATCCGCAAGGACAAGGTGGTCGTGACCCTTGGCCGATAAGGCGGATGGTAGCAGGAGATGCCGCCCGATGCCCCGCGCCTATTGCATTTTTCTTGCATTTGCCCGTTGTCTGCATAACCTCATCCGGGTATGAGAAAATCCTTCCTGAGCGGCGTGTTGGCGGCTTTTGCCACTGCGGCAGCAGCCGCTGCGCCGCTGCAAGTGTCGGCTCTGCACCCGTTGATGGCGGATCTGGCGCGGCAGGTCGGTGGCGACCGCGTGAAGGTCGTGGATCTAGTCGGCGAGGGCGGCAATCCGCATCGCTTCGAGCCGCGTCCGGACGATCTTGCGAGGATGCAGGCGTCGGCCTTGGTGTTGGCGGCCGGCAAAGGGCTCGAGCCCTATCTGAATCGCCTGCATGACAGTTTGCAGGGGGTACGCGTGGTGGAGGTTGGCAGCAACATCCCTTCGCTGACGCTGACCCGTGATGGGGATGGGGCTGCGGGCACACCGGACCCGCATTGGTGGCACGGGGTGGAGAATATGCGGCGGGCGGCCCGGGTGGTGGCATTGGCACTGGCTGACAAGGATCCAGCGGGCAAGGTGGACTTTCTGGCCAACGCCCAGACCTACGGTGCCCGCCTCGAACTCATGCAGCGCTGGGCCACCAGCGAACTGGCCAAGGTGCCCCGCAGCCAACGAAAATTGGTCACCGCCCACAATGCCTTCGCGTATTTCGCCAAGGAATTTGACTTCACGGTCATCGCCGTGGCCGGGCTCAACGCTGAGCAGAACAACACCCCTCAAGCCTTGGCACAAACCATCGAGGCGGTGAAGCTCTCCGGGGTCAAGGCGATCTTTCCCGAGTACAAGGCCAACGCCAAGGTCCTTGAATCCATCGCCGCAGCCTCCGCCACCACCCTTGCCGCGCCACTCATCGCCGATGGCAATGGCAGCGGCCAGGACGCGGGCTTCGAGGCCATGTTCCGCCACAACGTCCAATCCATTACCCAGGCTTTGGCCGCCCGCTGATGGATTGCAACTTCCTCCGCTCCCCTCTCGCCGGAACCGCCGGGGTGCTCGCCACCCTCGGCCTGCTCGCCATTCCCTTGTGCCACCTCACCTCCCATCGGCCACCACCCGCGCCCTCACCACTCGCCCCACCACCCACCGCAGACGCCCTAACCTCGGCAATTTTGCGCCTCAAATGCCTCGCCCCAGCCCGCTCGCTGCGCCTCACCACCGAAGACGGCACCATCCTGCTCGATCTAACAGATGTAGCGGCCGGCGAGTCTGAGTGCGACGCCCTCCTGCCGATCAGCCACAACTCACTGGAAATCTCGCTGCAAGCCGACCTCGGCACCAGCACAGCAGATACCGCCGTTTTTCTAACCATCATGCCGGACGCCCGAGACGCCCAAACCCGCTTCGTCCTCGGCAGCGGCTCGCTGAGCCAACCGCTGCGCTTCAACTGGCAGTCACCCTGACCCATGCCCACTTCCTCCCATGATTCCTGCGCCCACTGCGGCCATCACCACGAGCTGACGGTGGAAAACCTCAGCGTTCGCTACCCCGAGGGACTGGCACTCGACGGGATTTCCTTCGCCACCTCCTGCGGCTCTTGCGTCGCCCTCATCGGCCCTAACGGTGCCGGTAAAAGCACCTTGCTCAAGGCCATCGCCGGCCTGCAGCCCATCGCCGCTGGCAAGATTTTTTGGCGTGGCACCCTGGTTGCGAAGTGGAGCCGGGAAATTGCCTACCTGCCACAACGCGAAAACGTCGATTGGCAATTCCCCATCACCGTGCGCGGAGTCGTCAGCATGGGCCGCTACCCGCAAGCCGGTTGGTGGCGGCCATTCTCCAACTCGGACGCCGATGCCATCGAGCACGCACTGGCTGCCATGGGCTTGCTGGACCTGCAGCACCGCCAAATCAGCGCCTTGAGCGGCGGCCAGCAGCAACGGGTATTCCTGGCCCGCGCCCTCGCCCAGGAAGCCCACGTTTTGCTCCTCGACGAGCCATTCAGCGGCCTCGATCACCCGGCCAAAACCGCCCTTGCCCAGACATTGCGAGATCTAACTAAGGAAGGGCGACTGGTGCTCGCCGCCCACCACGATTTGGACACTGTGCGCGAAATCTACGACCAAGCCCTGTTGCTGCGTCGCAAGTGCCTGGCCTTCGGTCCGGTGGGGGATGTGTTCACCGGCGCACTGCTCGAACAGACATTCGCCCAACCTTCAACTGCCGGAAAGGAGCTCGCATGATCCTGGATTGGCTAACAGAACCGCTGCAACATCCCTTCAATCAGCGCGCCATCCTCGCTGCCCTGCTCATCGGCCTCACCAACGGCTATGCCAGCGCCTTTGTCGTGCTCAAAAAGTCTGCCCTCAAGGTTGGCTCGCTCTCCCATGCACTGCTCCCCGGCATCGCCGTGGCCGTGTGGGTGGCCGGTTTGCATGAGTGGAGCGCCTTTCTGGGTGCCTTGTTTGCCGCGTTATTCATTGGGCTTGGTTCGCTGGCGGTTTCCCGCAGTTCGCGCCTCGACCAGGATTCCTCCTTGGCCATCCTCTACACCGCCGCCTTCAGTGGTGGCATCATCCTGCTACGCCGCCTCCGCGTCACCCAACAAATCGACGAGTGGCTCTTCGGCAATATCATGGGCCTGCGTGACGGCGATTTGTGGACCACCTTCTGGATCTCCTGCGCGGCCCTCAGCCTGCTCACCGCCCTTCACCGCCCGCTCCTCATGACCTTGTTTGATGCCGAGGTGGCTGCCACTCTCGGCGTGCCCGTCCGCGCCCTCAACTACCTTCTGCTCGCCGTGCTCATCGTTGTCCTCATCGCCTCGCTGCAAGCCGTCGGCTGCATGCTCGCCCTAGGTCTCCTGGTTACCCCTGCAGCCACCATCTATCTACTAACAGATTCCACCAACGCCTTGTTCTGGGGCGGCTCGCTGCTGGGTGGCCTCGCCTCCGCCGCCGCAGTGATCATCGGCTGGCACCTCAACCTCGAACAAGGCCCGACCATCGTGCTCGTGCTCGGGTCCGTGTTTCTCGTCGCCTTCCTTTTCTCGCCAAAATACGGCTTGCTCAAAAAGCCGCCTGACTTCCACTCGTAGCAATGTTCAATGGAACCCATGAACGCTCCTGCAGGAGCCCGAATATGCACAGAGTCGAGCAAAGTCAATTCCCTGAAATTGCCGACAAGCTCAGGAACTGTGAGATTGGTGGATGGCGCGGCGCTGCTGCAGAAACAGGTCGATGCCATCAACCAGGGCTAGCCAGCTGGCCTCGATGATATTGTCAGACACGCCGACTGTGCCCCAGTCGTGGGAGCCATCCGTGCTGACCATGAGAACTCGCGTTTTGGCGGCGGTGGCATCATGGCCGTCTATGATGCGCACTTTGTAATCGACCAGTGATACGGCGTCGATTTCAGGATAGAACGGCCGCAATGCCTTGCGCAGTGCCAGATCCAACGAGTTGAGAACGCCGCGGCCCTCGGCGACGGTGAGGGTTCGCTCGCCGCTGACGGAGAGTTTGACAGTGGCCTCACACACCGGCGTGTGGCCGTCGCCATATTGGCGGAAGCTGGTATGGTACTCGTGCAGTTCGTAGGGTTTGACGTACGTGCCCAACACCCGTCGAATGAGCAATTCCAGCGAACCGTCGGCCGCCTCGAATGAATAGCCGTCGTTTTCGAGTTGCTTGACGCGGCGGAGCACTTCGACGGCTTCCGGCGAGCCTTTTTCGAGTGGGATGCCAAGTGCCTCGGCCTTCACAAGGATGTTTGCCTGGCCGCTGAGCTCGGACACCAAGATGTTTTGGAAATTGCCGACGCTGGCAGGCGGAATGTGTTCGTAGCTGCGGGCGAGCTTTTGCACGGCATTGACGTGCATGCCGCCCTTGTGGGCAAAGGCGGTGCTGCCGACAAAGGCGGCGCGAGCGAAATGGGCATTGTTAGATACTTCATCCACAAAGTACGAGAGATCTCGTAGTTTTTCCAAACAGGGCACCACATTGAGGCCGAGCTTGAGTTGGAGGAGGGGGATCACGGACGTCAGATTGCAATTTCCGGTGCGTTCGCCATAGCCATTGATGGTGCCCTGAACCTGGCTGGCACCCGCCCGGATGGCGGCGATGGCATTGGCCACGCCAAGTTCGCAATCGTTGTGAGTGTGGATGCCGAACGCCACCCCGGGCAGGCGGGCTTTGACGGCCAGGCAGGTTTGCAAAATCTCGCTAGGCAGTGAGCCGCCATTGGTATCGCAGAGGACCAGGCAGGCGGCCCCGCCCTCGGCGGCGGCTTCCAAGGTGCCCAGAGCATGCTCGGGAGAGTCCTTGTAGCCGTCGAAAAAGTGTTCGGCGTCGTAGATCACTTCGCGGCCATGGTGTGCGAGATGGGCCACGGTATCGCGGATCATTGCGCGGTTTTCCTCGATGCTGGTGCGCAGGACTTCGGTGACTTGGAGTTCCCAACTTTTTCCGAAAATCGTCACCACTGGCGTCTCAGCCTCCATCAGCAAGCGCACCTGCGGGTCATCCTCCACCCGGCAATCGGCGCGGCGGGTGGCACCAAAAGCTGCCAATCTTGCGTGTTTGAGAGGCAAGTTCTTTGCTTCCCTGAAAAACTCAATGTCCTTGGGGTTGGAACCCGGCCAGCCGCCTTCGATGAAATCCACGCCGAAGTCATCCAGGCGCTGGGCGATACGCAACTTGTCCAAGCCGGACAATTGAAAGCCTTCGCCCTGGGTGCCATCACGCAAGGTCGTATCGTAAATGCATACCGGTTTACTGTTCATTCTCTTGTCGCGCAGTGTTGGATTTTGTTGACCCCGCTGCAAGGGGATTTTCCGCAGCTAGGTTTGAGAATTGCCGGTTGCCAGGCAGTGGGGTGGGGATCAAGCCTGATCGATGATTTTCTCGGTTTTGGCGTCGATGATGGCGAAGCGTTCGCGGTTGCGGGACGGCTCGGAGCGGAAGATGAGGCGGCCGGAATGCGAGCGTTCGAGTTCGACGAGGAGTTTGGCGTCCTCACTTTTGAAGCGGTTGAGCACATCACTGTTCACCACGATGATGATGTCGCCGAGCGTGTCACGGTGCTTTTGGATCACTGTGTTGAGGCGGCGCTGGATTTCCACCGACATGCTCATCGGTGTCTTGACCCGAGCTCGGCCCTGGCAGTATGGGCAGGGCTCATACATCGAATCCCGCAACGATTCGCTGAGCCGCTGGCGGGTCATTTCCATCAGTCCCACCGGCGAGATTTGCAGCGCCTGGGTCTTGGCCTTATCCTTCTTGAGGCGGTCGCGCATGGTTTTGTACACCGTCTGTTGGTCTTTGCGGTGACGCATGTCGATGAAGTCAACCACCACCAAGCCACCGATGTTGCGCAGGCGCAGTTGGCGGGCCACCTCTTGGGCGGCTTCGACGTTGGTTTCCAGAATCATCCGATCCACATCCTTGGAGCCGCGGTTGCGGCCGGTATTGACGTCGATGGAGATGAGGGCCTCGGTTTCATCGATGACGATGTAGCCGCCGCAAGGCAGCCAGACTTGGCGCGAGAACGCCTCATCGATTTGCTTTTGGATATTGACGCGCTCGAAGATCGGTTGGGTGGCGGAGGGCAGGTAGTGGACGCGGCGTTTGGCGCGGCGGGAGATTTTTCCGGCAATCTCACGGATAATCTCAGTGGTGGCGGCGTCGTCACAGATGATCTGGTCAATCTCGTCAGTTAGGAAATCACGGGCGGTGCGCTCGATCAAATCGGGCTCCTGGAAAATGCAGGCCGGAGTAGGCGAGTTCACCCGGCATTCCTCGATTTGGTCCCACTGTTCCAAGAGCATGGCGAGGTCCCTGACGAAGTGGCGGGCGCGGGTGCCTTGGGCGACGGTGCGCATGATGATGCCCATGCCTTCCGGGACGGAAAGTTTCTGGACAATTTTGCGCAAACGCTGGCGTTCGGCTGGATCCTCGATTTTGCGGGAAATGCCGAATTGTTCGGTGTAGGGCATGAGCACCAGATAGCGGCCGGCCAGAGAGATGTTCGTAGTCACCCGCGGACCCTTGGTGCCGATAGGCCCCTTGGACACTTGGATGACAATCTCCGAGCCCACCGGATAGATATCTGGTATATCCTTGGAGGTCACTTTCTTCTGCTGCCGCTTGGGATTGGTCTCGCGCTGAATCTCCTCCAAGCCGGCGTCAAGCGCGGCTGGGATGGCGTCCCAAAAATGCAAAAAGGCATTCTTGTCCAAGCCGATATCCACGAACATCGCTTTGAGGCCGGGTTCGATGTTTTTGACGCGGCCCTTGAAAATGCCGCCGACGATGTTTTGGTCACCCTCGCGCTCGACGGTGTATTCTTCGAGGACGCCATCTTCGAGGAGGGCGACGCGGCGTTCGAGTTTCTCGACGTTGACGATAATGCTGTTGCCACGCGAGGGATCGGGCTTGCCGATGCCGAGGAGGCGCTTGATGCGTTGAATCATGGTTGGTATTATGTTAGAGCGTTTGATGGGAGTGGATCTGTTAGGGTTCGAGGACCGGTTGGGCGCGTGGGATGACGGTGCCATCCTCATCGACTTCCGGGGTGATGACTGGGGAGGGAATGATCGGTTGCGTGGTGACTGGTGGGGTGGTGGGGTCGAGGTTTTCGACTTCCTCGCCGGTTTCGCCGTTGCCTTCGGCTTCCTCACTGCCAGGGGTGGCAAGTGGGTCATCTTTGGGAATGACGATTTCCTCGATGCGGTTGGTGTTGCCGAGCACTGGGCTCTGGGGTTTGAGGGGCAGCTTGATGCCGTCATCCTGAGCGAAGAGGCCGCGCAAGATCAGGTTGGCCAGCGGACCGCAAACCTTGCCGCCGGAGCCGCCATTTTGCACCAGCACGCACACCGCATACTTGGGCTTGTCATAAGGGCCGAAGCAAATGACCCATGAATTGTTGGATTTCTTCCCGTCATCAATGGTTTGGGCAGTACCGGTTTTACCGGCGAGTTCGATCCCGGGGATTTTTACTCGTGAGGCGGTGCCGCCGGGATTGTTGACGGCCATCCACATGCCGCGGCGGATGAGTTCGAAATCAGCGGGTTTGACGCCGGAGTCTATCAGATTAACCTTCAGCACGGGTTGGTCCTCGATGAGCCTGTGGCCATCGGCGGCGGTGGCAGATTTGACAATACGAGGCTTGTAGTACTTGCCGCCGTTGGCGATGCAGGCGGCCATGGCGCACAATTGCAGGGGCGTGGCCATGGCATCAGCCTGGCCGATGGCAAGCATAGCGGTGATGGCCGGGGTCATCGAGGCGGAGGGATTGGCGGCCCTCCAGGCTGGGCTGCCGGGGAGGGTGCCGGACGATTCGTCAGGCAGTTCGATGCCGGTTGGTTTGCCGAGGCCGACCAACTGGAAGCCTGTGACCATGGCTTTCCAGCCGATGGTATTGGCGAGTTTCATGAAATAAGGGTTGCACGATTGTTGGATTGCCTTGGGCAGGGTGAGCGAGCCGTGGCTGCCGCGGTGCTGGTTCCAAATCCAGCAACCGATTTTAATTTTTCCGAACAAGATATAGCCATCGCAGGAGAACACGCGGTTGGCCATGCCTTCGAGGGCACCGGAGATGGCGGTGGGGGGCTTGAACGTCGAGCCTGGGGTGAAGGGCTTGATGGCGCGGTTAGAGAATGGATCCATCTTCTGGTTATCCAGATAGCCTTTCCAGCGGGCGCTGGAGATGGATGGAATAAAATCGTTAGGATTGTAATCTGGAATAGCGGCCATGGCGATGACTTCGCCGGTATTGACGTCCATGACGACGGCAGCGGCGCGGCCGGCGCGGCGGATGACATTTTCGACATGGAGTTGGGCACGGGCATCGATGGCGAGGGTGAGTTTGGCACCGATGCCGGGTTTGGTGTAATCGATCATGCGGATGACGTGGCCCTTCTCATCCTTGAGGAGTTTTTTCTGGCCTTCCGGACCGCGCAGGATCTTATCCATGCTTTGCTCGATGCCGGCGATGCCCTTGGCGTCACCTATGTAATGGTCGAATTTACGTTTGTCGCTCTCTGGAATGTCCGCCGGTTCCCACGGCTTGATATAACCCAGAACGTGGCTGGCGAGAGCGCCGTAGGGGTACTGGCGCAGCGGGCGGGTGCTCAGATAGACGCCGGGCAGTTCAAGGTTGTGCTCGGCACAACGGGCAAACTCATCATAAGTCACATCGGTGCGGTAACTGAAGGGCACCAACCCGCGGTGCGTCAGAAAGTGGGTGCGCAGCGCTCCGGCATTGTAATTTTTAGTGAGTCCGAGGCTATCGAAGCGCTTGATCGTCCAGTTATTGACGATCTTAACGATATCCTTTTGGTCGTCCGCCCGTTCCAGATTGTCTTTTTTGCTGAGTCGTTTGAGTGAGGGATCGGAGGCATGTTGGAGGCGATAGGCCTTGTAGATTTCCTCGAGGTTGAAGGAGATTTCGTAGTTGCGCAGGTTGCGTGCGAGCAGGACGCCGTTGCGGTCGGTGATTTCGCCGCGGATGCCCGGTTCGCGAACGCTGACGGTGCTATTGCCGGGGACCATCTGGAGGAACTCATCGCGGCGTTCAATTTGGAAATCATACAGCCGGGTGAGCAAGACACCGAAGCCCGACAACACCAGAGCGGTGAGTATGTATAGGCGCATGCGGTAGCTCGGTTCCATTGCGTTAGAAATGGCGGCGGCGCTTTTTGGCGGCCTCCGGGTTGATGGAATGGGCGCAGATGCTGGCGATGCCGAAGAGCATCCAGAAGATGAGCGGAGAAAACAGCATCGTCAGCAACGAGGTGTAAGCCATTTGCAGGGCCGTGGCTTTGGCGAAGGTGAAGCCACCGCGGGCGAAAGTGATGATGAGGTATTCGGCCGCCAGATAGAGCAAGATGGCGATGCCGGAAAGCAGTGCGGAAAAATACCACTTGCCCTGTTTGAAGAGGGGTTGGATGCCCTGCATGAGAAAACCCATTGCCCCAAAGAGCAGGATCGAATAGCCGAAGCGCAGGGATTCGACCGGCTGGTTGTAGATCTCCGGGTCGCCACCGTGGACGCCCAGTGTGCATTGCGCATCCCACAGGAAACCACACACAAACGCCAGCAACAGCATCGTCGGCTGGCCCACGGTCACCGCCGCGCACAGGAACACCAGTTGCACCAGCAACACTCGCGAATGATGCAGCGCGGTGAGTGCCGGCAGAAATTGCTGAACCACAAAGCTGGCCAGCACGAACAACACGGTGATGAGGGTGTAGCGGGTCACTTCTTCGGGGGATCTTTGGCCAGCACGACGAACACCGTGCCGAGATCCGCGAAGTTCACCGCTGGTCGAACGAGAGCTTCGGAATCCTCGGCGCCCTTTTCGACGGACACGATGGTTCCAAGGAGGATGTTGGCCTGGAATATGCCTCCACGGCCGGTGGTGAACACACGCTGGCCGGAGCGCAACGTCGCATTCTTCGATAAAAATTTCAGCCGCAGCAGCGGCGCTCCTTCAAACTGCCCGCGCTGCCCGCTGAGAATGCCCACTTCCGGGCTGTCCTCAACCTTGGCCGACACCTGGCACGCCTCGTCAGTTAGCAAAATGACCGACGAGCGGTCTTTGGCTGGACGGTCAACGATGCCAACGAGTCCTTCATTGGAAAGCACCGCGAGCTGGGTGCCGATGCCGCGTTCCTCGCCGACGTCGATTTCGACGGTTTGCCACCAGGTGGTGGGTTGGCGGCGGATGACTTGGGCGGTGGCGACATTGAAGGTGGAGGCTGTTTTGAAATCCAGGGCATGGCGGAGCTGGGCATTTTCGCGTTCGAGTTCTCGGTAACGGGACTCGACGATGCGCAGGCGGCCCATTTCGCGGTTAACGGTGGCGAGTTCGGCATCCAAGACCTTGGAATGTTGGACCTCGTCGAGGAAACTGCGGGCATAAGCCTCGGTCTGCGAGCCGCTCTTGAGGAAGGGTGCGATGGCGGAGAAATAGCTACACTGGATCTCGCGCACGGTGCGCTCACTGCGGGTAAGTGCCCACACGGCACCACTCACAAAGAGCAGGATGGCTATGAGATTGAGCGGCTTCATGGCCGGAACCTGCCTAACGCTCGACCCTGCGGTCAGTGTTGGTGACGCGTTTCAAGAGGGCGATTTCCTGAAGTGCCTTGCCAGTGCCTTCGGCCACCGCGCTGAGGGGATCCTCCGCGATGTGGACCGGCAGCCCGGTTTCCTCACGCAGCAGGCGGTCGAGCCCCTTGAGCAGAGCCCCTCCGCCGGCTAACACGATGCCGCGGTCCACCAGGTCGGCGGCGAGTTCGGGCGGGCAGCGCTCAAGAGTGGTACGCACGGCATCCACGATGGTGCTGAGGGGGTCGGCCATGGCCTCGCGGATTTCCTGAGAGGTGATGGTGATGGTTTTGGGGAGGCCGGCGACCAGGTCGCGACCCTTGACCTCCATGGTCATTTCCTTGGGAAGAGGGGCGGCCGAGCCGAGGCGGATTTTGATATCTTCGGAGGTGCGCTCGCCGATCATCAGGTTGTAGGCGCGCTTCATGTACGAGATGATCGCCTCGTCCAATTCATCGCCTGCGGTGCGAACGCTGCGGGCGTAAACAATGCCTGAAAGGGAAATGAGCGCCACTTCGGTGGTGCCGCCGCCAATGTCCACAATCATATTACCAGAGGCGTCTTGCACCGGCAGACCCACACCGATCGCAGCCGCCATGGGTTCCTCGATGAGGTAAACCTCGCGGGCACCGGCCTGTTCGGCGCTTTCGCGCACTGCGCGGCGCTCGACCTCCGTGATGCCCGATGGGATGGCAATGAGCACCCGGGGATTGGATCGGCGGTTCTTGTTTACCTTGCGGATGAAGTGCCGAAGCATCGCTTCGGTCACCTCAAAGTCGGCAATCACGCCGTCCTTGAGCGGGCGGATGGCCACAATATTGCCCGGCGTGCGGCCGAGCATGCGTTTGGCATCGTCGCCGACAGCGAGGACCTCGTTGGTGCCGGCCTTGACGGCCACCACCGACGGCTCGCGCAGCACCACGCCATGATCTTTGACGTAAATGAGCGTATTGGCCGTGCCGAGATCTATCCCGATGTCATTTGGGAAAAAATTTCCAAAAAGTTTTTTGAACATGGAAAAGGGTTGCAAAGGAAGAGACGGGTGAAAGTTGGAAAGACTCGGCAGCCTCTGGTGGATTCGGATGATTGCCGCGTAAGGCGGGGAAAACCAGGAATCGGCGAGAGCCCCGCCGGGGGGCGCTAGGGATAATTGGGAAATTCGGGCAAGTCAAACAAAAATCCTTGCCACACACGCCGCCGGAGGCCCCAAGCGGACAAAAATCTAAAAACTTTGCCACGGCGCGGCGATGCGGGCAGCAGGCGGTTGGGGCTTGGCGGGTGAAAGAATCTGCTGACGACGTTGCCGTGCGCCCGTTTTTCGGCTATGCATCGTTGCAGATGATCCCGCAAGCGCCCATGACCTACTGTCCGGACCTTTTCAGCTACGCCCGTCGGCCCACCCGCGAGGTGCTGGTGGGCGATCTGGGCATGGGTGGCGGACACCCGGTGCGCGTCCAGTCCATGATCACCGCGGACACCCGGGACACTGCGGCCTGCGTCGCCGAAATTCTGGGCCTCGCCGAGGTGGGCTGCGAAATCATCCGCATCACCGCCCAAACCAAGGCCTACGCCGCCAACCTCAGGAATATCGCCCGCGATGTGCGTGCCGCCGGGTGCCATGTGCCGCTCGTCGCCGATATCCATTTTAAACCAGACGCCGCCATGGAAGCCGCCAAGTGGGTCGAAAAAGTCCGCGTCAATCCAGGAAATTATTCCGATAAGAAAAAATTTGCCGTCCGCGAGTATGACGACGCCCAGTACCTCGGTGAACTTGAGCGCATCCGCGACGAGTTTGCTCCGCTGGTGCAGCGCTGCAAGGATCTAGGCCGAGCCATGCGCATCGGCACCAACCACGGATCGCTCTCCGACCGCATCATGAACCGCTACGGCGACACCCCTCTGGGCATGGTCGAAAGCGCCCTCGAATTTGCCCGAATCGCCCGCGACGGCGACTACCACCAGCTGGTATTTTCGATGAAGGCATCCAACCCGAAGGTCATGATCGAGGCCTACCGGCTGCTTGTGGCCCGCCTCGCCGCCGAAGGTCCGGACTGGAATTACCCGGTCCACCTTGGCGTCACTGAAGCCGGCGATGGCGAGGATGGCCGGATCAAGAGCGCTATCGGCATCGGGTCGCTGCTCGCCGACGGCATCGGCGACACCATCCGCGTCTCCCTCACCGAAGACTCGATCCACGAAATCCCCGTCGCCCAAGCGCTTGTGCGCATCCGCGATGGCGAGGACCTGCGCAACCAGCTGGACTATGTGTTGGATAATCCTCGGAAGGCGGGGTTGGTGGAGGAGCGGTGGATGGGCTGTGCTTATCCCGAACTCGCGGCGAGACGCCGCGACCACGGCCTGCGGCGGGACGCCGCAGCCACCGCCGCAGCCACCGCCGCAGCCACCGCCGCAGCCACCGCCGCAGCCACCGCCGCAGCCACCGCCGCAGCCACCGCCGCAGCCACCGTCAACTACGATCCTTTCTCCTATCAGCGCCGCCAGAGTTCTGTCATCCGCGTGATGGACCACAAACTCGGTGGCGAAAACACGGTGCGCGTGTTCACCACACAGCAGCACTGGAATGCCATCGCCCACAAAATCTCCGCCATGGGCGAATTCAAACCCGAGGCCGTCTTCGAATTATCCGGTGTCTGCCAACTCGACCCTCGTGATGATGCCGCCATCGCCGCTCTCAACGCCGCCACTCAACCGCAACTCATCAGCGTGGCCGACGGGGTTGAAATGGAGGGCATTCATGCCTTCCGACTGCTGGCCGCCCGCGCCGACCCCCGCCATCCAATCTTGCTCAAAGACACCCTGCTGCCTGCACCCATCCACGATGCCACCGATGCCAAGGATGCTGGGGAACGCGCGTTGCAGGCCACCCTCAGCGCCGCCTCCACCCTCGGTTCGCTGCTTTGTGACGGCATCGGCGACGCCATCCTGGTAAGGGCCGAACCCGCCCCTGGCCTTTCCCTACGCTTGGCCTATAACATCCTCCAAGCCGCCGGCACCCGCATTTTCAAGACCGACTACGTGGCTTGCCCGAGTTGTGGCCGCACACTCTTCAACTTGCAGCACACCACTCAAAAAATCCGTGCCGCCACCGGCCACCTCAAGGGCGTTCGCATCGCCGTGATGGGCTGCATCGTCAATGGCCCCGGCGAAATGGCCGACGCGGATTTCGGCTACGTCGGCGGCGCTCCCGGCAAAATTAACCTCTATGTCGGCAAATCTCCCGTCCAATTCAATATCCCGGAAAACGACGCCGTCACCCACCTCACCGACCTCATCCGCGAACATGGTAAATGGATAGAGCCGCCGCCCGTCACCTCTCAATCCCCCGGAAATTAACAAATGAACTCAACGATCCATCCCATCGGTTTACACCCCATTCTAACCGTTCGAAGCCGCTCAGCGGCCGCTCTCCTCTGGCTGGCGGCTCTCTGCGGGCCGCCTTTGACAGGCCAACAGATCGAGATAGCCCCGACCCCGCAAATCCCTCCGCACCTTCCTTTGGCCGCCCCTCAACAAAAGATCCTCGAGCGCGCTGATGAAATCCTTAAAAAAACGAGTTTGGGAGATGCTCAGCGCCAAATCCGACTGCAAGTGCTAAAGGCGATCCTAACAGGAACTGTGATCCGGCCCAGCGATGACTATCCCGAGATCCGCAACCCGAAATTCTGGTCCTTTGCCGATGATGCTTTTGTGGTGGCCCCGGAAACTACGCCTGTGGACGCCATCGACGACTTGTGGGTCGCCCATGAAAACGACGGCGTGCCCGTTCCGCGAATTCGCTGCTACAAGTACTCCTCCCTGATCCTGATCGAGGGATTCATTCAATACTTCCGCGAAACTAACAATCTCGCTGGCCTCTCCGCGCTCAATCAGCTGATCGCTCACCGGGAAATTCCCGGCGACCTCCCCAACGGTGGCGATGACCTGCTGTGGGAAAAACGCCAGGGATGCGAAAACTTGCTGCCGGGCGACCAGATATGGGTCGATAATCCGTTTTTCGAGAGCGGGGCGGATTGGCTCACCGAGGAAAACTATCAACAGGCGCTGCGCCAAGGGTTGGCACCCGCAGAAGCGACCGCTGCGGCAGCCGCAGCCACCGAATCCCAGATCGCCGGCGAGGAGGGTAGCAATATTTTCTATCTAGGCGACGGCAATTTCATTCGCGGTGCCGGCTCGCTTTCGCGGCTGTGCCGCGAGTCATTCAAAAATCCAGAAATTTCTGACGCGTCTGCGCACCAGCAGGTATTCACCACGATGATCTATACGCTAACGCGTTTTCAGGAACACATGATCGATGATAACTACACGGCCCAAGCCTGCATGCGGGCGAAACCCGGCAGCGTTCGGCTCGCTGACTTCCGGCTCGAGCGCGTCCGCTCTCCGATCGCCCCTGACAACCTCTTGCGGATGTACCCCGGACCCACCCCGGCCAACCCATTGGACGCACTCATTGATGCGATCGCCAGCCACAACAAACCACCCCGCCTCGTTAAACTCGCCCATACCACCATCCCGCTTTTCGGCGACGACTACAGTTGGCCCGAGCAGCAGCGCGTTCGTAGCGCCATTGACGCCATGATGCGCATCAAGAGTGACGATTCTTGGTGGCTCCTGCAGGCGAAAATTCACGATGACCGATATGTCCTCACCGCCACTCGTGACGGGGTTGCGAGAAATTTCACCCTTGGCGCGCTTTGCAGCGATATCGTCGATTCCAGGCTCTGTCTGGGATTCACCACCCACCTGCCTCTGGTCCCCGGCCGATTGCCAACCACTTTCCAGCCCGAGCTTGAGTACTGGCAGCAGCAGACCCATTGGGCCGCCGAGCGTAAACCGCTCTATGCCATGCAAGCCGCCTTGTGCCAGCGGGCACTCGACCAATGGCAGCCGATCCAAGGCTCCCTGCCCGGTGGCGACGGACGCTCCCACATCTACACTGCCGATGAGAAGGCCCGCTTTGTAGCACTGCTGAAAAAGGAAATCGCCGATCGCAACCAGACGCGGACGGCGGCCTGCGAGGATGTCTTTGTGCCCATGCGCCCGGCCCCTGGCGGTTGGGAAGGTTTCGACGCAGAGCTCGCCAGTGAACTGCGCGCCGAACATGACAAAGGAGTAAGACCCACAAATTGAAGCCGACCCGGCCCCCTGCCTGTCATCTGCCGGCATCTCAGCAAATTTCCTCCTGCCAGCGCATTTCCCTCAATCCAAAGCTTGACACCACCCGTCCTGCCAGCAATCCTTCCCCCAGACGCCAGCGCGTACGGCGGGGTAGCCAACCGGTAAGGCAGTGGTTTGCAAAACCACCATTAATGGGTTCGATTCCCATCCCCGCCTCCACTTTTTCCCTTGTAGATAAAGGGTTTTCGGCGAATCGGAGCGGTTAGTGAAATGCACTGAGATGCGCCGATAAGCACCGAAATGAAGCAAAAAAGCGATAAAAAGCGATAATATCCGATACATGTTAGGGTTGCTTTACGGCGTTCTGTCGGACTGACCGCGATACCGCCCCAACTCCTTATCGCTTGATTCTTCTGCCCCCCCGGCCTGCCGTTCATCCGCCCGCAGACGGGCAACCCGGTCGCCGAGCCGCACTGCGGCTCCACGACTCTGGCAGAGGGCTCACGTCGGTCGCGACACGAACCTACGAATTCCACGAACTGTGACAGGTCATCAGCCTCCCTATCCCCCCCCCGGTCAAAGCCGTATCCCCAGACCCATCCCGTCGCTCATCGCCAGCAGGGCCTCGGCATTGCCCCGGGCATCATCGACGGGATGGTGGGTGTGCCGGGTCTTTCTGAGGTGCTTGAAGTTTAGCGAGGTGTCGCGGACCAGGCCCTTGTAGAGGCTGCCGAGGT
>CAIKHZ010000093.1 GCA_903827375.1 Akkermansiaceae bacterium | reverse complement strand
TTTTACCGGGTCGGGAATATCGGCCAATGATGACAGGGGCTTCGGCATTCCGAGCCCTTGTTAGCAGGGAAAATCCTGCGTGTCCCGCACAAAATGACCCCAGCCCAAACTTTTCTCCCCAGACGCACCGAATATTTACGCAGGATCCGTGCCAAGTCCTTGCAATGCAGGATCCTCGGGAAGTTGATAGTTTGAGTTCAGCGCCAGGTGTTCTAACGCCACCAGATCGGCGGGCGGTGCAAGCCGCGGGCGGGTCACCAGCGCGGCGGTGACTTTTTCTAACAACAATTCCGCGGCGGCAACCGTATCGGCAGCAACCACCAGTCCATGGTTTCCCAAGACCACCACATCAGTATCTTCGCCCAAGCTCGCGGCAATCGCCCGGGCAAGCGGCAAACCCGGGCGGATATAGGGGATGAAGGCATGCCGAAATCCCGACAGGCGCTCGTGGATCAGCCTCTCGGCATCCTCGGCCACCGCAAGGGCGATGGTTTCCACGCAGTGAACATGGACGACAACTTTCTGCGGCATCAGAGCATGAACCGTGGTCTCGATAGATGGCCGCAAACCTGACGGATTGAGCTCCTCAACAACAAAATGTTGGGCCTGCTCAGCAAGTGGATCAGCACGCTCCAAGGCACCGAGCAACGCGTCAAGCGCCACCGGCACCATGATCTCCTGCTGCCGGGCATGCATCAGCCAAAGCCCAGAGGCCTTGATCCAGAGAATCCCATCCTCTTTAATCGATGTGTTGCCTCCCGCAGCCTGCACCCATGCGGGATCGGCACCCACACGCGCGGACAGTTCGTTGAGCGCTTCAAATTCCGGTGTCTTGTGAGTCATGATTTTCTTGTTACTTAAAGTTGGGATAAACGGTGATTTTCAGATTGTCAAAGTGCCAGAATCGGACTTTGTGTCAAGCCATGTCTGACTTTTGTTAAAAATTCATAGGGCTTGGGAGAAGCCGCGTGTGGTGGAAGCATCGAGCCTCTCCCGTCTCGGGTGTTCGAGGTTGAGCTTTAGAGGTTGAGCTTTAGAGGTTGAGCTTTCGAGGTTGAGCGTTCGGGGTTGGGTGTTCGGGGTTCGTATTCACCTATTAAACGACACTTTTCCGGAAAAATACAAGCAGACAACGCGGGGACGAGACCCACGGTGTAGAAGATGAGCAGCGCGGCAATTAGACATACCCACTTGAACAGTCGCGACCGCATCCATTTTGGGAATTTCATTTTCTTGAGGCTAACGTCATGGGGCTGGCACCGGCTGCAATTGAATAGTGGTAGATTTTGAAATTGAGGTGCTTATGGCCGATTGTCCAACCGCGGGTTCTTGGGGTTCGTCTTTTTACGCCGACAGTGTAATTAGTACGGACTTGAGGGTCGCCAAACTGGCCACTCCGGCCATGGTCATGAGTTTGCGCCATGGAACGTAGCGGCCAGTATAACGGAAGAAGGTGTGGATGTAGTCACAGTTCTTCGATTTCTATATCCTTATACCATGCCTCCGAGGGGGCACCACTGTGAATCTGCAGGCCAAGATGCCCGCTCGGCAACACCGCAGGGTCGGCCTCGGTGAAATCCACAGTCAGCAGGCCGTTGAGCCACAGCCGGATGCGAGGTCCCTCGCAGCGGATTACGTAATCGTTCCAATCGGTGGGCCGCAGTACCTTGGCCAGGGCAACTGGATCCGGTTTGGCAAGGAAGGCATTGCGGCGGCTCTCGTCGTAAAGTCCGCCCCAATAGTCCGTCGCCATATCCGCCTGATAGCCAGCCATTTCCCTGCTGTTAGGAACTCGTTGACTGCGGAACTGGACACCGCCATTGCCCTTGCCATTGACCAAGCGCACCTTAAGGCGCAGTTCGAAATTTCCGTATTGGGCGACGCTGCACAGAAACTCATTTTGGGGGATAGGTTGGGTCATGCTGCCAGCGACGACAGCGCCATCAGCGACCCGGTACCATTTCAGGTCCCCTTCCCAACCGGCAAAGGACTTGCCGTCAAAGATCCGGCACCGCTCAGCCCTGCTAGCCAAAGCCCCCCCCGCAGCCGTCAGATGGAGCGGCAACTTGGCGGCTGCCATTGCATCTAACACGCCTTTGGCTGCCTTGGCGTCCCCCTGCTTGAGCAAGATATCAGCCGCCGCCAGCGCCGCATGACCTGCGGCCACTCGCCGGGCGTCAGCCGGATCTTTCAGCGCGGAAAGCAAGCCGTCCAAGGCCTCGGAGCTGGCAATTTTCCCCAAGGCCGCGAGTGCCTCAGCTGCCACGAGTGCATCTGGACCAGCCGCCAATCGGCACAATTCAGGAACTGATGCCAACTCGCGGCGCACCCCTAGCGAATCCAATACGCCGGTCAGGCGGTGGCCGTCGGGATTGGCCAGTGCCTTCTGCAAGGCGGCACCTGAAACTGGTGCCGGGATCATTTCCAGCGCCCAACGGGCGTAATCGGCTAGCTTGTCATCGGCTAATAACTTGGCGAGAACCGGCACGCATTCGGGCCCGCCGACGACGGCGAGTTGCTGGCAGGCGAGGGCCTTTTTGAGGGTTCCGGCATCCGAGTTCAGGACGGCGACGAGATCGGCGGAAGACGGGAAAGGAGTGGGCATGGCGAAGATATGAGTTAGGGGATCAGGCGTGCCAAGGAGCGCGGCGGGCACGGCGACGCATCCGGTTCGCCTCGTCGTCGCCAACAAACAACTCGCTAACCGGATCAAAGGCGAGTTTCCGGCCGAGCCGCCATGACAACGCCGCCGCATGACAGGCGATGTGGCTGCTGCGGGTCGCCACGGAATTGGAAGACGTGGTGCCGCGGGATTTCACGCAATTGAGGAAATCCCGGACATGCGCCGTGGGGTCGGTTCCCGCCATGCCATCGGCACGGTATCCATCTAGCAAACTGGCGGGTTCTGCCAGGATCTTGGCGGCATCCCCCACCTCGACCCAGCCGTTGTCGCCCTCGAAGCGCACCGGACAGGTGCCTAGGTCATGCCATTGTCCCTCATTATTAAATCCCCCGAGCCGCATCACCAGCTTCAATCCGTTAGCATAACTTGCGCGGATGGTTCCAGCGTCATGCTCAAACTCAACCGGGGTGTTGCCATCCATGCCAGTCGCCCATTGGCACAGGTCCACGGTGTGAGCCCCCCAATCCAGCAGTCGTCCCCGCGCCTCGAAATCCGCGTGGCAACGCCATTGGCCGCGCACATACTCACCATTGTACGGTCGCCACGGTGCCGGGCCTAACCAGCGGTCCCAATCGCACTCCTGCGGGTCTGGCTCGGGCTCGGCCGGCAGCCAGTCGAGGCGTTCCTCGAGGTGATAGATCGAGGCATGGACCGTGTGAATTTTGCCGAGGCGGCCGCTGCGGGCCAAATCCACCGCATAGCGAAAATTGGCGACGTCTCGGCGCTGAGTGCCAGCTTGGAAGACACGGTTGTAGCGGCGCACGGTGTCGTCGAGATCGGCGCACTCGGAGATGGTCATCGCGCAAGGCTTCTCCGAATAAACGTCCTTGCCTGCCTTGACGGCAAACATGGTGGCCACCGCATGCCAACGGTCTCCGGTGGCGATGAGCACAGCGTCTATGTCGTCGCGCCCTAACACCTCCAGCATATCTGCCGTGGCACCGCAATCCAGGTTGCCGTTTTTCCGGTCAACCATCATCTTGGCGGTGCGGCGGTTAGCCGCCTGCACATCACAGACGGTCACAAACTGCGCGTCAGGTTGCTTGAGAAACGCGTCAAGCACCAAGCGGCCGCGCGGGCCGATGCCAATGACGCCTAGTGCGATGCGGTTGCTAGGAGCGACCGCGCCATCACGGCCGAGCACTCGGGAGGGAATGATCGTTGGCATAGCAATGGCCATTGCCGTCTTGTGGAGAAATTCTCTGCGAGTGGTGTTCATGGATTTTAGCGTTTGCCTGGCACTCGTTACGGACGATGCAGACAAATCTTGCAGTCCTTATAAAGACTCCCGGGCAATTTGCACAGGCCATCATGCTTGGGCATCGAGCAGAAATCATACACTCCACCCTCGTGCCTTATCTGCAGGATAGGATAGGTGAACCGGAGAAACACTTCACGCCAGCATCACTGTGTTCACTCCATGATACCAGCTTGCCCATGATAACTTTCCCTGGTGTTCCACACTGCGATGCACACCCTGAACCACCCTCAGAACTGAGTGTTCGACCTCAAATGCACCACACTGTCGAGCAAGCTCAAATGTTACCATGCGAGCAGCAACCGCCGGGTGGGCGGATAGAGTTGGAGAGTAACTTGGCTTGCAT
>CAIKHZ010000092.1 GCA_903827375.1 Akkermansiaceae bacterium | reverse complement strand
TCGATCCAATCGACTATCCGACGCATCCGTATCCGTCCATGAAGCGTTTCGCGGAGCATCTGGCGCTGGGCAATTCCATGCCGCGCGCCCGCCATTGCTATTACCGTGATTTGCGGCTCGTCCAAGAGTATTTCAACGCTGATCCGGCAACGCTCACGGAGGACCAGTTCCGCGGATACATCCTCTATGTCAGAATCAAAAAAATGTGGGAGCCAAAAACCATCCGCCAGACAGCGGCCAGCGCCAAACGCTTCGTTGTGGACATGCTCGGGTACAACCACTGGACGGGGTTCTCCCAGATCCACGCCAAGGATCACGAAAAACTGCCAGCAGTTCTGACCCGCGATGAAGTGCGCCGTTTGCTAGGATATCCCCGGCCACATCACTGGCGTCCTCGAATGTTTCCCAGATGCTCATCAGGCCAGTTCTCCCAACAGGGTGATGATGAGTCCATCCGCTGCGTGGGCGAAGGTGGCCTGCACATACTCACCCAATGCCACGAGAGAGGTTCCTGCGGCCGGGAAGGCAATGCACACGTCCATGCCCGGCTTCATGACCATCAGCGGCATGAGTCTGGTGCCGCTGACGAGGCCCAAGGTCACGGGGCTGGAATTCACCAGCGGAGTTTGCAGCCGCAGTGCGTGGATTTTGGCAATGTTCCACGTCGCGGCTGCTTGAAAATCCGCGCCGCCGCCAACAATGACCGGCAGGCCCGTCTTGGTGCAAACCCCGGTGGCAAGCGTGAGGGCGACGGTATCCGCTACCGCTGCCGCAGTCAGCTTGGCACGGCCTCAGGAAGGCTCAGGTGGTCGATATAGCAGTCCTCGAAGGCTTCTTGAAGATTGAGCTCGATGACCTCGATGCGGCCGCACAGCGAATTCATGGATTCCAGCGCTCCTCGATCTAACAGAGCAAGCAGTGCCCCTGCCAGCGACGTGTTGCCTACCACCTTGACCTGCGCCGTGCAAAACCCAGGCAGCAGGCCCATGCCGATGGCGTTGGCAACGTCGATGTGCATGCCGAAGCCACCGGCCAGATAGACATGGCCAATATCTCGGGCGGAAATACCGGTAACGTCCAGCAAGGTATCGATGCCCGCGCCGATGGCCGCCTTGGCCTGTAGCAAATGGGCAATATCAATCTCAGTGATGCGCGGGCCGGCACCGCCTGGATTTCCCGCCAAGCGGAATGCCAAGCCGTCAGCATCCTCGATGCGGTACTCATCCGGAATCTCTAACCACCGTTTGCGATCAAAACGGCCGTTCGCTTGAAGCAAACCACAGGCACGCCCGCTGGCTAGAAAATCGACGTAGGCCGAGCCACAAATCCCGGCATTGGCTGCGGCGGGTTGGCCTCCGATAGCCCCGATCTCCACGGCGAAAGGTCCCAACTCCAAACGCACTGTTTCGATCGCACCGATCTGGGCGCGAGTGCCCGACGACAGCCCGGACCCTTCAAATGCCGGACCGGCCGCAGTGGCACAACCCACAAGGCGCCCATCAGCACACAGCACCACCTCACCGTTGGTGCCCATATCAACTAACAAACTTGGCGTTGCGTCATAAGTCATGCCAGTGGCATGCACCCCGGCGGTGATATCAGCGCCAATGTAGGCGGCCAGGCCCGGCAGCAATTGCAGGGGCATGGCCGGATCAAAGCCACACTCGGCAAGCCCGATGCCGGCTGCGTCCAACAAGCGGCCCTCGAGAAAGCGCGCAGTGAACGGCGCCACACCTAACGACGTGGGATCCTCGTCGGCCAAGATGTGCAACATGGTTGTATTGCCAGCCAACACACCACCCGCCAACCGCGATGGCTCACGCCCGGCTCGCTCGCATGCCTTGTGCATCAGCGGCCCAAGCGTCTCCTCCACCAACGCCCGCCGCATCGCACGCCGCACCGGCGGCGACGAACCCGCACCGATGCGCGTCAACACGTTATCACCAAAACGAATCTGCGCATTGAACCCACCAGCCCGCGACAAAATCACCCCGGTTAGCAAATCAACTAACAAAACAACCACTGTGGTGGTGCCAATATCCACGGCGAATCCGGTGTCCCGGCCGTCCTGTGGCGCAAACAATGGTGCCAGGCCGAAGGGCACATCAATGAGGAACGTCTCGCCCACCTGTGGAGCGGCACCAATGTGGGCTCGCTCGGGAACTTGCAGCACCACCCGCCCACCTCGCGGCACATACACTTGGCACGACCGCAGCAACCCGCCGGCCACCACGCTGGCGCCCGCCGCATCCAACAATTCCCCCTCGCGCAATTCCACCATGCAGCCGCGGCACCAACCGCGCTGGCCACAGCGCGTGTTGAGTGGAAAATCATGCATCGCTAACAGGTCAGCCAATGAGTTGCCGCTCAACTCGGCGGGGATCTCCAAACCATGGCGTTTGGCCTCGGTTCCTCCTTCGCATACAATCAACTCGGCGTGGCTCATGGCTTGATTTTGATAGTTTCGGAGCGCATGATTGCGGCATCAGGCGAGTGGCCGAGTTGTTGGCCGGGCGGCACAATTTGATAGCGGGAGTCGTCCCAAGGGCCCCAGATCAAGTCGTGCAACAAGGCGGGATCGCCCTGGATGAGCTCGAAGTTCCAGCCGAGTTGTTTGGCGCAAGCGCGGGTATAATCCGCCTCGCTGGCGGCGCTGGCGGTGCCCAGATCGATGAAGGCCGCGGTATCATAGCTGCGCCACATCTCCTGTTCGCTCTCGATGAGAAACTCGACGTCCTCCGGCTCAAAACGCTCTGACAAACTCTCCTTGAGAAACTCCACTCGCTCCGGCCCCGGCACACGCCGCGCTAGATTCCAGCCCGGTGTGTAATAATAACATCCCGGACACGCGTCTTGCCGCCGCGCAAATTCCTCCTTGCTGCCCAAAAATACCGCCCGGCAATCGTGCGCCCGTGGAATGACCAACGGGTGGCGCATCGCGTGCAATCCCACCGTGCCCAATCCACACAAGCCATAAACTAACACGATGGCCGAAATGTCATCACGTGCGTCAACTTCACTCACGGCCTGCTGCAGGATGCCCCGCATCACTTCGGGGCGGTCGTGCAGGGCAATCTCAAAGACTCGCTGTTCCATGATGTGGGTGGCTCCCGGGGTTACCAGGGCGAGTTCCTGGTCAAATACATCACAAATAAGCAAAGCTATCGGCGGCGGCGTTTTCATAAATTTGTCTCATGTGCTAGTCTAACCCAATGGCAGCTGCGTCAACTCCGCCGAGCGCGAACTCTCACGATATTGCTTCGGCGTCATGCCTCGCAGCGATTTAAATACATGGGTTAGATAACTCTGATCGCAAAACCCGCACTCCGCCGCTATCTCCGCCAGCGACTTGCTCGTCTGCAGCAACATGGCGCAGGCCGCTTGCACCCGAACCTCGCGCAACAACTCGACAAACGAGCGACCGGTGCGCTCCTTGAGCAATTCGGAAAGATGACCGGGCGAAATTCCTACGTGCCGGGCCAACTCACCGCGGGTCAGTTCGCGAGCCATGTGTTGGCGCAGAAAGTGCAACGATGAGCTCACCAATACCGGCACGTCAAAACTCTGCTGCCGCTCCATCGCTGTGAAAAGCCGCTCCAACGTCCCGCGCAGCCATGCCGCCAGCGCCTCATCGTCGTCAAGTTCCGCCAATTCCGCTAGATGCGAAAACCGCATGCCTAGCAATTCAGTCTGGGATGCGCCAGCCTCCACCGCAGCACGCGAGATCATCACAACCAACTCCAGCAACAGGCCCTTGAGCAACTCATTTCGCTCCTCCCCTGCACTGTAGATATGGACTAGCAAGTGATTGATGATGCGCCTCGCCTCGCGGCGGTCGCCGCGCTTGATAGCCGCCAGCAGCGCCGGTTCCTGATAGAGATAGAACTCACGAATCCGGTCAAACGGCCACGTGTCGTCCATGGTCATCGCCGGAAATTGGCTTTTCATAGGATCGCCCCCGGGGCGTAGGCAGCGGCGACCGGACTGGCCGCCTCAAGGATTCTGACGTTTTTGGCAAAGGCGGCGATTTGCGCCTGGGCGGCCCCGGCTGCGTGCTCGCCGCCGGTGACGATTGCGGCCAGCGTCGTGCGGGAGAGCCCGAGGCGGGGATCGGCTGCGAGTCGATCAATCAGATTGTTGTGGGTGGCAGTGCCGTGGCGCAGGTCGTGGACGGTGGCCAGGGCGTGCTCCTTGATTGCGTGATGGGCGGTTTCGCGGCCGACGCCGGCCTTGACGGCCTCCATCATGATGGTGGTGGTCATCAGGAATGGCAGATAATGTTGGACTTCCGCGGCGATGAGGGCAGGCCAGGCATCCATTTGATCGAGGATGGTGAGGAAGGTTTCAAACAGCCCGTCACTGGCAAAAAACGCGTCTGGCAACATCACGCGGCGGACCACTGAGCAGGAGACATCGCCTTCGTTCCACTGGTCGCCGGCGAGGCCAGCGGCCATGGCCAAGAATCCTTTGAGGATAACGTGCAGGCCGTTGACGCGTTCGCACGAGCGGGAGTTCATTTTGTGGGGCATGGCGCTGGAGCCAGTTTGGCCCGGCGCAAACCCTTCGCTGGCCGTCTCATGGCCGGCCATCAACCGCAACGTCTTGCAAAACGACGACGGCGCGGCCGCCAACTCGGTTAGAGCCGCGACTACCCGCAAATCCAGTGAGCGCGGATAGACCTGGCCAACATTTGTCCAGACGGCAGGCAGGCCGAGGTGGGCCACCACTCGCTGTTCGAGGGCGGCGACTTTCTGCGCGTCTCCATCAAACAACGACAATTGGTCCATCTGAGTGCCCACAGCGCCTTTCAAGCCGCGCACGGCGTAGCTTGCGATCACACTATCAAGTGCGGCGAGCGAGCCTAGCAACTCCTCGCCGAACATCGCCACCCGTTTCCCAAGGGTGGTGGGTTGCGCCGCGACGTTATGGGTGCGGGCGGTGATGACCCAGTCAGCCCAGGTTTCTGCGTGTTCGCGCATCCGGCGCAAGGCGGCCACCGACTTATCGCGGAGCACCAGCAGCGAGCGATACACCTGCAACTGTTCGACGTTTTCTGTGAGATCCCGCGAGGTCAGTCCCTTGTGAACCTGCTCGTGGCCCGCAAGATCGTTGAATTCCTCAATGCGCGCCTTGACGTCGTGGCGCGTCACCTTTTCCCTCGCCATGATCGAGGCGCTGTCCACCTGGTGTTTAACCCTCTCGTAGTCGGCAATTGCCGCCTCCGGCACGTCGAGGCCCAGATCGCGCTGGGCCTTCATCACGGCGATCCAAAACTCACGTTCGAGAACGATGCGGCCCTCCGCAGACCAAATGGCTTGGATGGCTGGAGAGGCGTAGCGTTCTGCGAGGACGTTGGGAATCACGCCCGCAGCCTAGGTGGCTGCCCCCGGCGTGACAAGCCAAAGTCTGCCGAAAGCGCCACTTGTTGTGAGGGGGATTGGCTACCGCTTACTTCGCTTGGGCAGCGGATTCGATCAGATCGGCGGCTGGCAGAACCACGTTAGCAGAGGTGGGTCCTTGGTCGCTGTCTTCGCCCTTGGCGCTGAAACGATTGATGCCGAAGCCGACGAATTTGCCCTCGCTATTGAAGATGGGCATGCCAAGACAAGGCGCGCCGACACGGGCAAACGTGCGAGGTTTGGTGATGATGGAGATGATTTCACTGGTCATGACGACCGGCTCGCGGTTCAAATCCTTGCCTAGACGGCCAAGAATGATCGCGTCTTCCTGCATCGCAAGCGGTGCCGAATTGGCAATGTTCACCGGAGTGAATGTCACTCCATCCGCCTTTTCCGGACGGATGAACGCCAGATCGAGGTCGGCGTCCTTGAAGGCCACCTTGGCAGGAGTCTCGGTGCCATCCGGCATGATGATTTTGACTTCCTTGGTGGTGCTCTTGGCGGAAATCTTGAGAGGGCCTTTCTGGGTGTTGACCATGCGGCCATCGGCTGCGGCAGCTAGGTCGAGGGTAGAGAGGGGCACCACGATGAGACCGTCCTTGCTGATGATGCAACCGCTGGTTTCGAGTTTGCGCTCCTCCTTTTTCGTTGGAAGATCTCCGGCGGTCATTTCAATTTCAACGGTGGCGCTGAGTTGCACCACCGAATCCTTGTTAGACGCGGCGAGGGCGAGGGCTTTTTCCTTGAGCGGGCCAGTGGACGCACTGGCAAACGGGGCGGCGGCCAGTGCGGCGAGAATCAATGGGCGGAGTTTCATGGGACGGGGGGGTATGGTTGTTGTGATGTGTGTTAGGTGAACTTGCGAAAATGCCTACCAAGAAGGCTCCAGTTCGATGTAGCGGGTGTGAATGCCTCGCTTCACAAACAGAACGAAGGGACTGCGCTTGGATTTTTCAAGTTCCTCGAGTTGGCTCTTGAATGTTTTGATAGAATCGGTGGTCTTGCCATCGATCGACATGACGATGTCGCCATTGGCCAAGCCACCGAGGGCGGCCCAGCCGGACCCCTTCACCTCGGTGATGAGCACGCCTTGGAGATCGGCGGGGAGCTTTTCAGAGATGCGGTCGGATTTTGCGATGTCACGCGAGTTAAACTCTAGCGGCTTGCACTCGTGAGAATCGAGCTCTGTACTCGCTTCCGGGCTCGCTTCGAGGGCTAACTTGAGAGTGAGGTCCTCCTTGCCGCGGCGGCCGGTGAGCGTCACCTCGGTGCCGATTTTGTATTGGCGGATCAGCGAGGTGAAGACATCCGAGTCTTCCGGTCGCGAGGCGGCAATCACAGTGCCGTCTAACTTTAAGATCAAATCCCCGACCTTCAGGCCGCATTTCTCGGCGTTGGATCCCGGATAGATCTGAGTCACACGCACACCCTTGGAACCCGGAATGGCAAGGGCTTCGGCGAGGTCGGCGGAAATCACCTGGGTGTCTGTGCCTATCCAAGATTTGCGGGCAAGGCCGGGTTTGTCATTTTCGGGTTCCGGGCCGATCTTCACCACCGTCAGATAACTGCGGCCGTTGTGCTCATAGGCAACCAAAGTCGGCTCGGGCTTGGTCTTGCCCTCGGTGATTGTCGCAGTGACCCGGACCAAGTCGGCCGTGTTAGTGATGGCTTGTCCGGCCACTTCCAGAATCAAGTCCCCGGGGGTGATCGCCGGTTTGGCGTAGGCACCAGCCCCGCCCGGGCGGAGGCTTTGCACGACAGCGGCGCGGTTGTCACCACGCAGCAACTCTCTGGCAGCCAACTTGGTGAGATCGCGGGCTGTTATGCCCCACGAAAGAAGTTCCTTTTCGCGAGGTTCTGCAGGCTCACGTTCCACCGTGGTCGCTTTCCACGTCATGGCTGTGCCGTTGCGGGTGCCCTCCATCACCACTTCCGAACCGATCGGAGATTCCAACAAAATGCGGTTGAACACAGGGATATCCTCCGGTGCCCGCGATGCCGCAATGGCTATCCCGTTGCAGCGAGATATCAGGTCACCAGCCTTGAATCCTGCAAGAGCCGACGGCGAATCCGCGATCACCCCGTTGACCAGCACTCCCTCGTTGGCGTGAATCGTCTTGAGCAACGGTTGCACTCCCAAGCCGATCCAACTGCGCCGCACACAGCCCTTGGCTATCAACTCTTGCGATACCTTGCCGGCTAGATTCGAGGGAATCGCCCCACCGAGGCTGCCGATTCCCACTTCATTGACGCCCACAATCTCACCACTCAGATTCACCAGCGGACCTCCTGAGTTGCCTCCAAAAATCACTGCGTCATGACCGATCCAGCGGACCAATTCCCCCACCGCCTCGCCGTCCAGGCGCATCGACCCACCCGGCGCAATCATCTCCGTGTTGGCGACTATCCCTTGCGTCACCGATTGCGACAAACCCGCCGGACTCCCCATCGCCAGCACCACGTCCCCCACCGCCAGCGCCGAACTGTCGCCAAATTTTGCCACCGGCAACACCATGTTCGGGTCCCGCAGGTCCTTTTTATCAATCTTAAGCACCGCCAAGTCAGCCAGTGGGTCGGTGCCCACCAGCGTCGCCCGCAATTCCTGACGATCCGCTAGATTCACCACAATGTGAGTCGCACGCCCGGCCACATGGTGATTGGTTAGGATGTAGCCATCCGGATGAATGATAGTGCCGGAGCCGCTGGCGCGTTGTTTTTGCATGCGACCCCCTCCCCCTTCTTCCGAGACGACGTAAATGCGCACCAAAGCTGGGTACACCGCCTTGACTGCGGCCTCCACCTGAGGATCGACTTTGGCCAAGAGCGGCAATGGGCTGAGCGATGCCGCAAGGGCAACAAGCAACGAAAAAGGGCGGAATGAGGACATGAGTGGATAGGCGTGGAGGAGCGTGACAGAGAAAGACGCATGCAAACCGAGGCCGTCTCGGGGAATTGTCTGGGTTTTTCACCGGCTGAGTGGGTCCCACGCAGCCTCAGACGTCTCGATCCGAGGCGCGCCCTCCTCATCATGGCGTGCGACATGTGCTCCGGGAAAATTCATCCGAGTTTAGGCAGTGGGAATTCAGCGCTTGTTGGAGAGATCCAGATTATCGAGGTAATAGACCGTCTTGGTATCTGCGTTGCTGACGAAGCCGAGCCACTCTAGCTGATTCCATTGGGGGTCGCAGGGCAGGTTGCCAAACGTCTGAGGAGGTTGGCCGGGCAGGGTGACCACAAGATTCCAAGTGGCGGTGGATTGCTTGCCCACGCCAGCGCTAACCTGGAAATGGACCCACTTTTCAGCGGGCATCGCTGTAAGGATTTTCCCGGCGACCAGCAGGTTGCCGCCCGTCACCGACAAGCTGGGTCCGGTCCGATACGGGGAGTTGGCATCTCTCCATTCATGGTAGAACTCGACACCTGCTCCGACCCGCAGGTCGAAGGCGCAGCAAGAGATGCCATCGCGATGGTGCGGTTCGAAGTAGAAGTGCGGGTTGAAACGGGCCTGCAATCCAGGGGCGTCGGTGATGCGCAGGCTGTGCGTGCCAGTTGCCGCAGTGTCATCACTCACCACGATCGAATCACCCTTGTTCTCCACCTGGATCTTGGCGTCGCCTAACGGGTTGCTTCCGCCACCTTCAAAATCACAGTGGATTTGCAAGGGCGTGGGCGGCGGCGCGGCGGGCGGGCTGGCCATTGCCGGATACCGGCGGGCGGCTGCAAGCTGCTTCCAAGTGGCGTCGCCGTACACCCCGGCCAGGCTGAAATCAAAGGGCTTGAAGCCGATGGTTTGCAGTGCCGGGTTGTCGCGATTGAGGTGGAAGTCGCGGTTTTTCGCATCGACAAATTTTGGATCGACAGCAAACAGCGATGAGCTATCCCTGCCGGATTTTTGCCAATCTGCGAAGGACAATCCGGCAAAGTCTGATGCCGCGCCGCCTGTGCACCAATACAGGTTGTGCGACAACTTCACATTGGGGTCGAGCCATTGGCCTTCAAACAATTTGCCTTGGTCCCATACGACGATGTTATTGGAAAAGGTGAATGACAGGTGGTCTTCCTTGCGGGTGCGCTGGAGTTGGAATTGGGAGGCGAAGGCGAAGATATTATTGCGAATGACGTTTTCCCTGCCGTAGTGCTGATGGAAGCCTCCGGTCTTGGTGTTGTACACGAGGTTGTTTTCCATGGTGATGCCGGTGCTGCCTTCATCGGTGTAGAGGCCCCAGCCGCCATAGATATAGCTTTGGATATCATGGCAAACATTGTTGCTGACGGTGGTGCCTTCGGATTGGCCGAGCGTGTAAACTGCCCCCATGTCACTGAGCACCCCGTACCCTAGGTGGTGGATGTGATTGAAATCAATGGTGTTGCGTTTTGCCTGGCTGGGCGCATATCCCCAACGCCAACCGACAGACACCCCGGTGTAGCGGAAGTCAGAGATATCATTGTGGGTCACCTGATTGTCTGCGCTGTGACCGATCCATACCCCGATGGCTCCACCAAAGATATGCCCACCGGATTGAATGATGTTGTTGTCCACAATGCAGCGGCCACTGCGATCCGCCTCAGACGGATTTTCATTGTCCCAGCCCTGGCCAATCCGCACCCCGCCCGCCCCAAGGTCGTGCAACTCGGAATGCACAACCCGACAATTCAGACAAGCACGCCGGAACCACACACCGTACAGCCCCGTGTGGGCGATTTCACAATTCTCGATCCTTAGATCATGCGCGGCGTCCGCCACAATCACCGCCCCGATGCTATGAGCTGCTTGAGGGTCGCCTTGTCCGTTCGGTGGGAGGGTGTAGCCGGCATATTCAAACACCAGCCCTTTGAGGGTGATATGCTCGACGCGCCCATCACCTGCGCCGCCATCAAAGCGCACGAATTGATTGCCCACCGGCGCGATCACCTGGGCGTGGGTCATGTCCTCGCCGGGTAGTGGGATATACGACAGCGTGCCGTCACGGGCGAGAAACCATTCGCCCGGCGCATCAAGCGCGGCCCGGAAATTCTCCAGATAATACCGCTGATCCGTTCCCCATTGGAAAAATGGCCAGGGAGCCCCGGCGGTGGCGACTAACTGGTTAGAGGCCGCATCTGCCGCCGCGATCCGGTGCCGCGACATTTCCCACGAGTGATAGACGACCGCCGTCACATCGGCCAATTCCTCTTTGGACAAACGAAAAATCGCCGCTAAATCGTCGCCCCGGCCGATGATCGAGCGGCTCGCGAGATCGGCCTCTTGCCCGGTGAGCGGATCGATGCCGCGTCCCGCCTTGTGCGCCATGTAATGATAGAATTGGTTGGGTGAGCGAGCCCGGGTGGCACGCGCCCCGTTGACCCATAATTGCTCGAAGCGCCACGACGGCGGCACACTTGCCGTCCACACCCCGTCGGCTCCGGCCTGCCAGCCGCCGATGGCTTTTCCGCATGTTAGGACAGGCCGGGCACCGACTGCCGCCTCATAGCTCACAGGTGCTGCCACGCTGCCACTGTCGCCAGGGCCGAAGTCCGCAGGCCCGCTCATCGGATAGGTGCCGGCCGCAAAGCTAACGCGCACCGGTTGCTCTAGCGGCCCTTTTGCCTTGAGCTTGCGGATGGCGTCGCGGGCACCGGCTAGGCTGGCCAGCGGGCCGTCGCCGGATACCTCGGTGGCAGAGCGGCCGGACCAAGCGTCGTTGCCATTCGGGGCGACGTGAATGACAACGGGCACCGCGGCATCTGAGAGTGTGGCTGAGGCGAGACTGATGGTGAGGCCCGTCACCAACCATTGCAGGCGGAACGGCGGCTTGGTGAAAGGCGGGAAAATGAGCATAGCGGGTGATACTTGCCCGCAAGGGCGGTTCTTGCAGTCGCCGCGCCATCTGGAATACGTGTCACCCTCGTGTGCCATTTCCGAATTCAGTCATCCGGCTCACTCAACCATTCTCTGGTAGAGCCAAGACGAAGCACACTCGAAACCACGCCGGGCCGGTGAATCACTAATGAACATCGGCGTCTAAACAAGCTGATGGCTGGGCTTGTTGCCAATTTTCGCGTCAACAAGCATGCCTCAATCCGCATGAATTACCAAAACCGCGTCGGTTTCCCTCATAGGGTTGCAAAGATGACATTGGTTCGCTTAATTCGTCACGCTATGTCCAACACCGCAACCACCACCCACGCCGCCCTTCAACAATGGGTCACTGACATGACCGCCCTTTGCACTCCCGCCGCCGTCGAGTGGTGCGATGGATCTCAAGCCGAATGGGAGCGCCTAACATCACTGCTTGTCGAAAAAGGCACCTTCACCCGCCTCAATCCCGAAAAGCGCCCAAATTGCTTCCTCGCCCGCTCAACCACTTCCGACGTCGCCCGCGTCGAAGACCGCACCTACATCTGTTCAGCCACCAAGGCCGGTGCCGGCCCCACCAACCATTGGGCCGATCCGGCAGAAATGCGCGTCACGCTCAATGAAAAATTCCGCGGCTGCATGACAGGTCGCACGATGTATGTGATCCCCTTTTGCATGGGCCCGCTGGATTCGCCCCTGGCTAAAATCGGCGTCGAAATCAGCGATAGCGCCTACGTGGTGACCAATATGCGCATCATGTGCCACATGGGGGCTCACGTCCTCAAGCGCCTCGAAGATGAGGCTTGCGGCACCATCACCAAAAAGCGCGACGGCTTCGGCACCTTCATCCCCTCTCTTCATTCGGTCGGCGCACCGCTCGCCCCAGGCCAGGCCGATACCACTTGGCCCTGCAATGACGATAAGTACATCGTCCATTTCCCAGAGACCCGCGAGATCATGTCCTACGGCTCGGGTTACGGCGGTAATGCGCTGTTAGGTAAAAAGTGCCTAGCCCTGCGCATCGCCTCCAACATTGCCCGCGATAACCAGTGGATGGCCGAGCACATGCTCATCGTCGGCGTGCACGCTCCGGACGGCACCACCAACTATCTATCCGTCGCGTTTCCTTCGGCTTGCGGCAAAACCAACCTCGCCATGCTCATTCCGCCGAAAGCCTATCTGGATGCCGGTTGGAAAACGTCCATCGTCGGTGACGACATCGCCTGGTTGTGGCCCCACGAGGATGGCAAACTCCACGCCATCAACCCGGAAACCGGCTACTTCGGCGTAGCCCCAGGCACCGCTTACGATACCAACCCGCTCGCCATGGAGTCTATCAAGGCCAATGCCATCTTCACTAACGTCGGTCTAACCGATGACGGCGACGTCTGGTGGGAAGGCATGAGCAAAACCCCGCCTGCCCATCTCATCGATTGGACTGGCCAGGAGTGGACGCCCGATTGTGGCCGCAGCGCCGCCCACGCCAACGCCCGCTTCACCGCCCCCGCCGTGCAGTGCCCGACGATCGACCCAAACTGGCAAAATCCGGATGGTGTGCCCATCGACGCAATCGTCTTCGGTGGCCGCCGTGCCACGACCATGCCGCTTATTTTCCAAGCTCTGGATTGGAACCACGGTGTCTATGTTGGTGCCACCATGGGCTCGGAAATGACCGCCGCAGCCGCAGGTACCCTCGGCAAAGTCCGCCGCGACCCAATGGCCATGCTGCCATTCTGCGGCTACAACATGGGCGACTACTTCGGCCACTGGCTGGAAATGAGCCAGTATGTGACCAAGTTGCCGCAGATTTTCCACGTCAACTGGTTCCGCAAGAGTGCCGAAGGCAAATTCCTCTGGCCCGGTTACGGCGAAAATATGCGCGTCCTCGAGTGGATCGTCAAACGCTGCAATGGCCAGGCTGCTGCCACTGAAACCCAGGTCGGCGCCAGCCCGTCCTTCGAGGATTTCAACACCGCCGGTCTGGACGGCTTCACCTCAGAGAAATTTGCCGAACTCATGGCCTTGGATCCCTCCGAGTGGCAGGCGGAAATCGCTGGCCAGCAGGAGTTTTTCACTTCCCTCGGCGATCACCTGCCTGCCGAACTCATCCGCCAACGCGAGTTGCTCGCCGCCCGCATGGACTGAGATGGCTCTGCTAGTGTCCTTGATTTGCTCCTTTATCCCAATCAGCCAGTTGGTAGATGTGAAGCTCGTTGCTTTTGACCAAACGGAGGCAGGCAATGCTGGGAAGCAACTCGCCAAGGGATAGTCAAAACAGAGGCGACCGAAGGCACCGCAAAAAAAGTCAGGGGGCATGACCCGCGGCAACGCGTGGCCATGCCCCTGCAATTTTCATTAGAATGCGGCCATCGGGAGCCCTCTGTCATGCCTTAAAAAAAATCCCGGGGCCCGCGGCAGCGCCCCGGTTGTCCCGTGACACGGAAGTGAGTGTGTGGGCACCTCACCAATTCACTACCACAATTTACACGTTTCCCTGTGTCAGTGACGAAATGTCGTAAAAACCTCCCGGCCTCAATTCTGAAATCTCTCCCACTATTAATTCCGTGCGCCACACCTGGGCCGCTATGGCAAGCCCGACGAAATCGCAAGCGCCGTGGCCTTTGTCGCCAGTCCTCATTCAGCCTTCATCAATGGCGAATGCCTCACTGTGGACGGCGGTTGAAACGCTCAGAACTCAGTGCTCAACCTCAAAAGCGCCTCGGGGTCGAGCAAGCTTAAATGTTACCATGCGAGGACTGACCCCATCGGGGAGGACTGACCCCTCGATGGGGTCAGTCCTCGCATGGTAACATTTGTTTG
>CAIKHZ010000091.1 GCA_903827375.1 Akkermansiaceae bacterium | reverse complement strand
GCCAAACCCAGCCGACAGGATGGCGGCGCTCCCCCAGGATGGCGGCGCTCCCCCAGGATGGCGGCGCTCCCCCAGGATGGCGGCGCTCCCCCAAGATGGCGGCGGTTCCCCTTCGTTTTGAACTTCACCACCATCCGTTCCGTGTCGATACTGGAAAGCGGAATCTCCACATCTCTCGGGCAGCACCCTTGGCGCATCGCCACCAGAAACGCATCGGCCATCGATGGGTAATCCGCGCGCCCCCCCAGCGCAACTTCGCAAAATTCGCGGCTTCCTCATCGCGGGTGATAACCCGCTTCTCCTTCATCACGGAACGGCCCAAGCCCAAGTTTCTGCACGGATTGAACAGCGAAAAGCCGCGGGCCACTGCCTCACTCATAATCACCTCATGCACACCGACGGTCATGGACACGCCGCTACAAGGCATCTCATTTATTCTGCTCGCCTACGACTTGGGGCCTGTCAAATTTTATCCGAAGTTAGAGCCGCCGCTCACAGCCGACACTTAGGGAATCCGACTTGCTCCCACCATTGTCGAAGACGATGTCTGGACGAATTGCATGCCTATCAGGGAGCCGGGACAACGCCGGTGATGAGCACAGGCACCGCTTCCAACCCATCCGCAGTGGCCTGCAGTTGGATCTGGCCAGGCGTGCGCTTGGCCTTGATAACGGCCAGGCACAAGCCGTGAAACGCCTTGTGCTGAGTGGCTTGGAACGGCTCATGGTTGGTCGGATCCCCATTGTCCACGCCAGCGAGCGTGGCCGGGCCTTGCAGCGAGAAATGGATTAGGTTGTCGGCATTCGGGCACAGGTTGCCATCCTTATCGACGACGCGCAGCTCGACGTAAGATAGATCCGTGCCATCGGACGCGAGTTGCTGGCGGTCCGCGCTGGCCAGCAGCTTGGCGGGTGGTCCCGCAGTGCGAACTTCCGTGCTGAACGTGTGGCCGTCCTTGGTGCCGACGGCCTTGAGCACGCCCGGAGCATAGGGAACTTGCCACTCCAAGTGCAGGGATTTGATATCCTTGAAGTTTTTGCTACCCTGTGATTTTCCATTGAGAAACAACTCGACTGAATCTGCATTGGTGAAGCACCACACCGGAATTTCCTTCCCTTCAAAGCCTGGCCAATTCCAATGGGGTAAGAGGTGGACGAGCGGCTTGTCACTCCACTGGCTCTGATAGAGGAAGTAGCGGTCCTTGGGGAAACCTGCCAGATCAATGATCCCGAAGTAGGAACTGCGCGACGGCCAACCATACGGCGTGGGCTCGCCTATGTAATCGAAACCAGTCCATACAAATTCCCCCGCCACCCACGGAGCGCGCTTCAGGTTCAACAAACTGTCCTCAGCCGTGCAGCCCCAGCCGGGCCGGTCCAAATCATAGGATGTGCACTGATTGTTAGGATGCATGTTCATTCTCACCTTGCCGTCGGGTTTGAGTTCCAGCCCGTATTCGCCACGGGTGCTGAGTGCCGAGGCTGTTTCCGTCGCCACTAACAATTTCCCCTTTTGTTCGTTGTACTCGTTGGTGAAGTAGTTCATGCCCACCACGTCCAACGCCTTGGTGAAGCCGTTGGTGATGGCTGGTCCCATCTTATTGACGCCGGAGGTGATCAGTCGCGTCGGGTCCTCGCGGTGGCAGATGTCGGCCAGGCGTTGGGCCATCGCGCCGCCCTGGGGTGCCGCCTGTTCCTTGATCTCATTGCCGATGCTCCACAGGATGATGCTCGGGTGGTTGCGGTCGCGCTGGACCATGCCAACCAAGTCGCGCTCACTCCAATCATCGAAAAACCGTTTGTAGCCGAATTTCATCCCGCTCTTGGGAATGATCCATTCGTCGAATATCTCGTCCATCACCAGCAGGCCCATGCGGTCGCATAGATCTAGCAATTCTGGTGCCGGAGGGTTGTGGCTGGTGCGGATGGCGTTGCAGCCCATCGCCTTGAGGATCTCGAGTTGGCGTTCGATGCCGCGGCGGTTCACTGCCGCGCCGAGGCAGCCGAGGTCGTGATGCTGGCACACCCCCTTGAGTTGTACCCGCTTGCCGTTGAGAAAAAACCCATTGTCGGCAGTAAACTGCAGACTGCGGATGCCCAGCGAAGTGGTGTAGTGATCCACCACCCGGCCGCCAACACTCACTTCTGAAACCACTTGATAGAGATAGGGATCATCGGTTGACCAGCGCCGCGGGCCGGCGACTCTGAGCGTTTGGCCAAACTCATGGGCGGCTCCGGCGGCGAGCGATTCGTTCGTCTTTACTTCGGCCACCAGCTTGCCATCGGCACCGAGAATCGTGGTAGTTAGCATGGCTTCGGCCGCCGTCGCGCCGTCGTTGCGGACCTTGGTGCGTACACTGACCTCGGCCTCGGCATCAGTGATTTTTGGAGTGGTGACGTAGGTACCCCACGGTGCCAGGTGCAGCGAGTTAGTTAGGACTAGGTACACGTGGCGGTAGATGCCCGCGCCGGAATACCACCGCGAGCAGGGTTGTTGGACATTGACGCGAACAGCCAGCAGATTTTCACCCGGCTTCAATGATTTTGTTAGGTCAAATTCAAAGCTGGTATAGCCGTAGGGCTGCTTGCCGATTGACACGCCGTTGAGCCAGACTTCGCTATCCATATAGACGCCGTCAAAGCGGATGCCGACGTGTTTGCCTTGGCTGGCATCTGGCAAGCTGAATATTTTTCGGTACCAGCCAATGCCGCCGTTGAGCGCCCCGGCACTGGTGCCGCCCGGGCTCTTTTTATCGAACGGGCCGTCCATCGTTGCCGGGTCGCTGCCGGGTGGCCCCTCGATGCTGAAATCGTGTGGCACATCCAGGTTGCGCCAACCGGCGGTCGGGGCGTTGAGTGCCGGGGATTGGCCGCCCTCGACCTCGCCCAGATGAAAGCGCCAGTCTTGGTCGAAATTCAGTGTCTGTCGGGGTCCGGCCAACGGGGGTTCGGCGGCCCGGATGTTTGACGCCGACCCTAGCGAAAGGATGGCAGTGATGGTTAGGATGGCGGGGTATGGCAGGCGCTTAGTCATCTGATATGTTATGGGATTACGGGCACGGCTTGTTTGGCGAGGCCGATCTGGAAGCGTTTGCCACCGTCGCGGGTGCCCTGCATGTAGAACCAATAGTCATTGCCCTCGCGGATGATATCGCCGTGGCTCAGGGTGCCTTTGGCAAAATCCGGGTTATTGATATGGATGCGGCCACAATCGGTGAAGGGTTTTTTGAGGTCTTTTGTGGTGTAGGCCTTGTAGTATTCACCGTTGCCGGAAAATCCGACGCAACCGAACAATGTGTAGGTAGGGCCGTCCTTGAGCAGCACGCTGCCCTCGCCCACCGCGCCGGTGGCGACGGGATCGGCGGACCAATCGAGAAGGTTGGTGGAGGTGACGTAGAAGATTGAGTCGCCGCCGGAGGTGTAGAAGAGGTAGTAGGTGCCGTTTTCAAAGAAGATGAATGGGTCGTTGCACTTGCCCTTGTGGAGCACCGGATTGCCGGGGTTTTTTGTCCAGTGGCGCAGATCGGTGGAGGTTGCATAGCCGATTTCAACTGCCCGCTTCGGATTTTTTCCGGCATAATACATATAATAGACACCGTCCTTCAAAATGGGTTTGGCCGGTGCCTGTGGCCGCTCTTCGTCCCATTCACCGGGCTTGCCCTTGGGAATTGATAACCCCTGATAGGTCCACGTCAGCCCGTCAGGAGAGGTCGCGTAATCGATGCGCGGTTCGCCTTTGCCGCCGCAACCGGTGTCCTGCCACGGGTTGGCGCTGGTGTAGTACATGTAATAGGTGTCGCCGAATTTGACGACCGATGGATCCTTGGCCCAGTCGTCGTCCGGATCCCGATAGACCGGTTGCTCCGCTGTCTTCCAGGTGCCCGCCGCTAACAGGGCGTCGGCCGGCACCACCACCGGAGCGGCGGGCTTGGGCGCGGCCAGTCCGAGAGGGGCAGCGAGGGCGACGCAGACACCGGCCAGACACGTCTGCCATGCCAGGCGGGCTGACATGGTGCCGCCATTCTTCCGGGGATTCTTGAAAATCCAAGGGGCGCAGTGAGCGGGGGTGGGAAATGGGAGGATTTTTATGTTCATGGCGGCAGGCAAATACGCTGCGTATCAACGCTGCGCAAGACCCGGATTTTTCAGCCAATTCCAGCGAGGGTCACGTGGGGGGGATGCGCAAACCCGAACCGGGCACGGAGCCCTGGCCTCGACCTTGATTTAGCAGGGGGGGATGAGAGCCTAGCTGATAGCAGTCCAATTGCTAAAATTTCTGGACGTTGCTGGCTGCCTTGGGCATGTTGCGCGCCATGGAACCCACCCCGCCAGAACCCACCCCGCCGGTCAAAGCCAGCGGCCATTTCCGATTTCATGCGCCCCACATCCATTTGGCGCCGGTATTTGGCAACGATTGGTTTGCGCTCAAGGCGGAGGCGTTTGCGCGGTTTTTCGGCACGCCGGTATTTTTGGTGGCCCAGACGGTGATTGTGGGTGTGTGGATTGTCCTCAACACGACGGGCTTTTTCAATTTTGATATTTATCCCTTTATTTTGCTAAATTTGGCGTTCAGTCTGCAGGCGGCGTATGCGGCGCCGTTGATTTTGCTGGCGCAAACGCGGCAGGCGGACCGCGACAAGGTGCACGCTGAGGCGGATGCGCAACACCGCGAGGCGCTAGCGAAGGCCAGCGAGCAACGGCAGGCGCTGGCCGTCTCACAAACCGAGACGTTGTTAGGACTGATGCGCCAAAATACCGAACTCACCGAGGTGACCCGCGCCCTAAGTGAGCGAATTGAGTCGCTCACCAAAGAAGTGCACCGTCACATCATCGCCAAGGACTGAGCCTCACTTCGTCTCGCAGGCCTGCATCACCGTGCGGAAGTCCACGTCATTGCGCTGGGCAAGGGCCTCCTGAACCCCGGCGAAACAAGCCAGAATCCGTTGGTAATCCGGATCTGCGGCAGAGGCGAAGTCACCCTTGGCGAGTGGCACGGCTAGGAACGGGTTTTTCTCAGGGTGGTCCAATCGCACAAAGAACGTCTTAGGCAACTTGATACCGCGGCGCGCGGCAACCTCCTTGAGCACATCGTCCAATCCCTTCGGGAGGATCTGGCGGCAACCGCGCAGCTCTGACTGACGCGATTGTGAGGTCCCATAAAAGGGCACGTTCAGATCGATCCACATGAGAATTCTCAGTCGTTCATCGGCGGTCAGGGCGACACGCAGTTTGCCCTTGGCATCAGGGTGGCCGGAGATGACGACATCGGCCAAGCGGCTCACCGGCGAGCCCCAACTCTTCGGTGCCGTTTGCAGGATGTTAGACTCACAGCCGTTGAATGACGGAATCCACGAGGTGTACGGGTTTTTGCCGAACCCGGCCATGCCACCGCCGGCGTCGCCACCGTGTTCGGCCTGGGTGCCGCGGCGCGCAAGATTCTCATAGGCCACGTTGAAGTAATCGCTGCGGTCGCCACTCAGGTCGAGCTCCGCCTTGTCATCGTGGCAGCGCACACAGTTTTTATCGAGCACGGGTTGGACGACCTGAGCGAAGCTAAAGCCATCGCGGCGGCCCCACGTTGGCTCGGTGAGTTCCTGCACGGGACGAGCTGCCGCGATGGAATGGCCGCCTTGTGATCGGGCAGGCGACACATAATTGCGGTCGGCATGGCAACCGATGCAACTCTGGCACTCCCCGGGCATGAAATGGGTGAACGTTCGCATCCGCTGCACCGAACGGCCTTCCCCATCCAAGGGTAAAAAATAAAGCGGCACCCCGGAGGGCACCTTGAAATGCGCCGAGCCATCCGCCTCCACATCCGCAAACCCCCACACCCGCTTCGGTGCATACGTCGCACCACAGGAAACCACCGGAAACTGAAACCCAAACTGACGCTGGTCCACCGACGAACGCATATCTTTTTCCATCTCCTGCACCACCGCGATGCGCTTCACCTCGCCCGGCTTCACCGCGTCGCCCAAGCCAATGGTCACATCATGCATCACCACGGTGGCCCACGGCGCAGCTGGCGTGGTTTTGCGCGCCGGTTGCGAGGAGCGTGGCATGGCCCGGCTGCGCAGCGGTTGGGCCGCGTAAAACCCCAGCCCCTTATCCGGCTCGCACAGCGCAGCGTTGATCGTGCCGGCGTAGTCGCGCAGCAAGACCCGTCCTTCCCGCGACACCAGATAGAACCGGGCATCCAGCGGCACCGGGCTCTCGTAAGGCCCGCGCAGCGAGTTGCCTGCCCCCGCATCCTCCACCGGGCCAACAACAACATCCGGTGTCAGGTTGCGGATCGCCTCCTGCGCGTTGCCACCCTTCGTTAGGTCGAGCAGCCCAATCGCACCGCGGCAGGGTCCATTGTGACTGGTCATCACGCAGAGGATTTTGCCCGGTAAACCCGGGATATCCTTGGCCTCCATGAAAGTGGCCGGACACAGGACCCGGTTGCCAAATACCCCGGCCAAACCAGTGCCATCGGGATTGACCGCCCACAACGATTGGATCGGGATCGCAGGCCGGTCCACATACTCCCAGCGGCTGTATAGGATGCGCCCGTCCACCATGATCGACGGCGTGAAGTCAGTCAAATAATTCGCCGAAAGCTTCACGACGTTGCTGCCATCACCATCCGCCCGGTACAGCACCGGCGAGGTGCTCGTCCAACAATAGGCAAAAGCCGGTTTGCGATCCGATACAAATGCGATGCCGCCGTCTGGCAACCAACAGGCATTCATATTGTTAGAGTCATGATCGATCACGCAGGTTAGGCCGCTGCCGTCGGAGTTGATTCTCCAGATCTTAAAGGGTTCCTGCATCGTGCGCTTCCAACTGAAGAGCACCTGTTTGCCATCGTAGGAAACCTGGCAATCCAAAATCACCCCGCCGGAAGCATCGACCATGCGGGTGGGTTTGGCCTCGCCGAGTGCCAGCGTGAAAAGACCGCCGCCCGGCTCCAAGCCTTCAACGTGATAGGTATAGACGTGGCTTGGGTTCAGTGGTCGGCGCTGGACCATGACCATCGAGTCAATCCCCAAACCCTTGAGCAATGATGCGGCTTGCGGCTCACCGGCTCCCGTTGGTGGCTCTCCAGCTCTCGCAACTTGCAAGCCGACGACCATCGCCACGATCCAAACGACGTGGCGCAGGGAACTGCTAAGCCGCCGACATCCCTCCGCGCCTCGGTTAGCATAGAATCCAGCGACAATCGTCTTCGGGCCGGGAAGGCGGGCTACCGTGGCATCCGCTGGATTTTCACCCTTTCCAAAGGGTTGCTGAGGTAAACCGCTGCAGAGTGGGGCATGATGAGTCATTGCTTTAGAAATGCCTGGGTTGCTTCGCAGGCATTGGGTTTTTACGCGAATGCCGCAGCAACCTTTCATCCTGATCTCACGGAGTGTCTTCGTTCATGCCGCGATCCGGGCACAATGACCTCAGAATACAAGTGTGTGTTCAAGGTAAAATCCTTTGTCTTGGGTCTTGAAGTATGGCGTCTTATGTCTGAAGCTATGCCTCGCTAGGCCATACCAACGAGATACGCACATGATCATCAAACGGCGCAACTTCATCAGGACGTCCTTGGCCGCAAGCGCGAGCCTTTTCACCACGCGACAATTGGATGCCCAGCACCAGTTCAAAACCAAGCTCTCAAAGGCAACCATCGTCGGCAGGCCGGAAGAGGGCACCCTGCGCCAACTCAAGGACGCCGGATTTGATGGTGTGGAGACCACTGCGGTAATCAGTGAAACCGAGGCGGCTGATTGCCGAAGGATGGCGGATAAGCTCGGGATGCGGATTCACTCGGTGCTTCGTGGATGGACCGAGATGAATAGTCCGGATCGGGCAAAGGTCGAGGAATCCGTCGCGTCAGCAGCAGCATCCCTGAAAGCCGCAAAAGGCTACGGCGCGGAGACGATCCTCCTGGTGCCTTGCCGAACCGCTGGCATGCTCATGCCGGAAGCATGGGACTTCGCCGTCGAGTTCGATGAGAAAACCAGCCATGTAACCCGCGTTGTGGCTGGTGATAATGACAAATACAAGGTATATATTGAAGCCCAGAATCGAGCAACGGACACCTCCCGCGAGGCGATCAGAATGCTCATTCCGGTTGCCGAAGAGACAAAGGTTGTGATAGCAATTGAGAATGTATGGAACAACCTGTGGGTGACCCCGGCACTCGCAAAAAACTTTGTCGAATCGTTTCAGAGTCCATGGATCAGGTCCTATTTCGATGTTGGGAATCATGTGAAATATCCCGCGAAACCCCAGGATTGGATTCGAACGCTCGGCCCGCTCCTCGCCAAAGTTCACATCAAGGATTTTAAGCTGAAACCAGACGGACACGGCGGGGATTTTATCCATCCCCGCGATGGCAGCGTGGACTGGCCGGCAGTTCGACATGCGCTTGACGACGCGGGCTATAACGGTTGGCTCACCATCGAGGACAGTGGGTTGTCCCTAGCCGAATTCAACAAGCGTCTCGACATGATCATTCGAGGTGAGTAGGCATCATGGTTAGATGAGAGACTCCCATTTATCTCTTCCCGTCCAATACCTCACCATCAACGAGAATCCATATTCACGACGAGAAGTGGGGCAATGCATCGTTCGTATCCACAAGTGAACACCTCTGCTCTGCGGGGACTCCATGCAGTGGCCGCGCATGAGCAGCCCATGCTAAAGATGACTCGCTGGGCACACCTCAATACTGATAGAGCAGATAGAAGTTGAACTGCCCGCCCTTCTTTGCTTGCTTGTCAGGCACTGCCATCGGCAGAGCGTAGTCCAGAGCCAACGGCATCGGGCTGATCGGCAAGCGGAGGCGAAGACCGAAGCCGGCGTCGCTGTAGATATTGCTAGGGCTCAGGTCCCAACTGGTGGCATTCACAAAGCCGGTGTCGTAGAAGACGGCGGCGCGAACGGTCTCGATGATAGGCACGGTGTATTCAAATGAGACGTAGCCCAGCGACTTGCCGCCGATGGCCTCGTCGGAGCTATTGGGATAATCGCGGGGTCCGACGTCGCGGAACTTGAAGCCGCGCAAAGTGCGGCCGCCGCCGAGGAACATTCGCTCGAAGACATGCACTGGCTCGCCATTCAAACCTTCGACGGACGCGAGTTCACCGCTGATCGAGAAGATGGAATCCCACTTGAGGTTCCAATACTGCTGGCCCTGCACAGACATGGTGAAACTCTTCACATCGCCGCCAAGACCTGCCAACGTCGCCACCGCATCGACCTTGTGACCGCTGCGTGGCTGAATGTTGCTGTCGCGAGTATCATAGATGTAGTTCAAAGCCATGGCACTGCGCACGAAACTGCCATCCTCATGCCCGACGATGTACTCCGAGAGCGGCGGGGTGTTGCTGAAAACATCAATTTTAACCTGTTCGAGGCGGTACTCCAGTTTGAGAGACCCGTGATCACCCAGCGGCTGGCGCAACGAGGTGGCGGCCCCCACATTGGTTTGCCGGTAATAGGTGCTAAAATAGTTAGACTGACGGAAGAACAACTCGCCGCCGAGGGCGAGTTTGCGGTCGAGGAACCAGGGTTCCACCAGCGACATGGTAAAGTCAGTTTGGGTGCTGCCGGCCCGCAGGTTCATTGCAAAGCGCTGGCCGCCCCCGGTGAAGTTCCAAGGATTGAACAAGTCGAAGTTGGACTGCTCCAACGTGAGGAATCCAACAATGCTGTCAATCGAACTGAAACCAAAGCCGACGCCCACCGAACCGGTGCTTTTTTCCTCCACCAAAATATCCACATCGCGATAGCCGCCGCCGGCTGGGGTGCCCGTCACTTGGACGTCGCTGAAATACTGCAAATTCGTTAGGCGAGCCTTGGTGGTTTCCAGTTCGACGGAGTTGAACCAATCGCCGGGTTGGAGCGTGCCTTCACGGCGGATCACCTTGTCCTTGCTCTTGGCATTGCCCTTGATATTGACGCGACCGACGTGGAAGCGGGTGCCTTCGGTGATGTTATAGGTGATGGACACGCGGCCGGGGCCGGCATCGCGGATATCGGGGGCGACGGCGGCATCGGCGTAGCCACGAGATCCGTAGTAGCTGCGAACCATCGTAATGTCCGCCCGCATTTTTTTGGAGGAATACGAGCTATTGGCGACGAGCGTGAGAGCGGGTTGGAGTTGCTCGGGCTTGAACACGGTCATTTTGCCGAAGTTCACTGCGGCCACCGTGTACTTTTCGCCTTCACTGATGGGAATGACCAGATCCACCCGTCCGCCGGGGACCGGCACGCGGCGGATGCCCGGGCTGCTGGCCCGCAGATATCCGCGGCTGCGGTAGTAGTCCAAAACCGCGTCCAGATCGGTGTCCAACTGGCCGCTTTCAAAGCGCCCGGACTTGGTGAGGAAAGAAAACCAGCCCTTGGGTTTGACTTTCATTTCCTTTCGCAACTCCGCGTCCGTAAACACCTTGTTGCCCTCAAAGTGGATCCGCCGAATCTCATTCTTGCTTCCCTCATCAATCAAAAATACCAGGTTCGACTTCCCTGGCTTCGACGTCGGCTGCACCTTGTGGGTCACCGTGACATCCGGATAGCCGTAGCCTTGGTAGTATTTTTCAATGCTGCGGCGCGCTTCTAAAATCACCTCGTCGGTGAGGATGCCCCGGCTCTTGAGTTTGCACTCCTTGGCCAACTTCTCATCCGAAAACTTCGTGTTGCCCTTGAATCCCACCGCCACATACTCGTCACGCGACGTCACCTCGGCTATCAACTTCACCGTGTCTCCCACCGCTTCAGCAAAAATCCGCACGTCTTCCACCGAGCCGGACTCGTAAAGCGCCTTGACATCGGCGTCCACGTGCTCGGCCGAATAGATCACGCCGACCTTTGAACTCATCAAATTGCGAATGCGTGCCTCGTCAACCGTCTTGGGCCCATTGTAGCGAATTTCCACAACGGAAATCTTCTTGCCCTCAAATTCCTGAGCCTGAACCCCACCTGCCAGCCCCCAGAAAAGCAGCGCCAACAAGGCAAAAATCCGCACAAAACTGCGCGCAGGGGATGATTTCGAGGCAAGTATTGTTAACATTTCAGTAGTGCGGTTGCGCGAGAGAATCCAGCAATTGTCGCCAGCGTCAAGAGGAATCCGCCACGGAATCCAGTCGCCGCTCGCTTAGATAAATCGAAATCCTTGCCCGGCGTGCGTTCCTCAGCTACATCGGCCCTGTGCTTACCATTCACAAGCTTACCAAGTCCCTCGGCGGCCGCACCTTGCTGCGCGAGGCGGAACTCTCCATCAACTGGGGCGAACGCGTGGCCCTCGTCGGCCCCAACGGTGCCGGCAAATCCACCTTGTTCCGGATGATTCTCGACGAGGACGGCCCAGATGAAGGGACCATTGAGCGGGACGAGTACTCGATCACCGGCTACCTGCCGCAGGAATCCGGCGAGCCCACCGACGAAACGATCATCGAGATTGCCATGGGCATCACCCCCGAAATGATCGGAATCCTGCGCTGCATGCGGGAACACGAAAAATCCGGCGATCTGGGCCACCCGGAATACGCCAAGGCGCAAGACCAATTCAATCACCTCAACGGCTACCAAAACGAACCGAAAGCCAAGAAAATCCTCGCCGGCCTCGGCTTCAAGGAGCCGGATTTCCAGCGTCCAGCCCGCGAATACTCTGGCGGCTGGGTCATGCGCGCCCATTTGGCCCGGCTGTTGGTGATGGAACCGGACCTGCTGATGCTCGACGAGCCAACCAACCACCTGGACCTCATTTCCCTGCTGTGGCTCCAACGCTACCTTCTCAATTACTCCGGTGCCATCCTCATGATCTCCCATGACCGCGATTTCATGGACGCCATCGTCGAAACCGTCGTCGAAATCGATCCTGATGCCGCCAAACTCATCTCCTACACCGGCAATTACTCGTCGTTTCTGGACCAGCGCGAGAAACGCTACGAACTCCAGGTCCAAGCTTACCGCAACCAAGCCAAGGAAATCGAGGGGCACCAGGACTTTATCGACCGCTTCCGCCAGATCGGCTCCAAGGCCGCCCAGGTCCAGTCACGGATTAAATTCCTCGAAAAACTCGAACGCGTCGAAAAGCCCCGCACCCCCCGCAAACCCTTTAAATTCAATTTTCCCCAACCTCCACGATCAAACCAAAAAGTCATCGACCTCCAAAAAGTCGGCCAGTCCTACGGCGACAAGCGCATTTACCAAAACCTCGATCTCACCATCGAGCGGGGCGACCGCATCGTGCTGGTTGGTCCCAACGGATCCGGCAAGACGACGCTGCTCAAAATTCTGGCGGGCCATATCCCGATTGATGCCGGCAAGCGCGAGCTCGGATATGCCACTAAAATCGGTTACTATTCGCAGCACCGCTCGGAAGCCCTGCACGAAGACAACACCGTGCTCGAGGAGGTGATGGGCTGCTGCCCGACGCTGCGCGACGAGGAAGCCCGCTCAATTCTCGGCTCATTCCTGTTTCGCCGCTCCGACGTGGAAAAACGCTGCGGCATCCTCTCCGGTGGCGAAAAATCCCGACTCAACCTCGTCAAGTTCCTCGTCGATCCGCCCAACCTGCTGCTCATGGACGAGCCCACCACCCACCTCGATATCCTCTCTATCGACTCGCTCGTCGCAGCCCTCAAAAACTATCAGGGCACCCTCGTGTTCATCTCCCACGACGTCCATTTCATCCGTACCCTAGCCGAAACCACCCTCCACATCAACAACGGCGTCGTCACCCGCTACACCGGCGGTTACGACTACTTCATCGAAAAATCCGGCCTCAACGACGATCGCAGCGCGGTCACCGCCTGATGTCCTAGACGAGATCATAACACAGCGGCGCTAACAAACTATCAACCATGAAAATGAAATTCAAATTATTCGCGAGTCTATGTCTGGCGCTGGTTTCCGGGCTGGTATCGGCGGCACCGGTGGACATGCCACAACGCACTCATGAGTTAAAGAATCTCAAGTGGGGCATGTTCGTGTGCTGGTCATTCAGCACGTTTTCGGGCAAAGAATGGACGCCGGGAGTCAAAGATATATCGGCCTTCAAAGCCACCGGCTGTGACACGGACCAGTGGGCCAAGACGGCCAAGGAAGCCGGCATGGGATACATCCTGTTCCTGACAAAACATCATGATGGGTTTTGCCTGTGGGATACCAAAACCACAGAACGCAAGGTGACAAAGGCACCGCTGGGACTCGACGTCCTGGCGCAATTGCGCAGGTCCTGCGACAAATTCGGGATCAAGCTTGCGCTGTATTTTTCCGAGGGTGAGTTTGCAGATCACAAGGATTACCACCCCGGCGGCTACACGGCTGAGATGAAGAAAGCGCAACTCAAGGAACTGCTCACCGAATATGGCCCGATTGAATACATCTGGTTTGATCACGCCCAGACCGATGGTGGCCTCAGCCACACGAAGACGACCGAGTGGTGCAAGCAATTTCAGCCCGGCTGCTTCATTGGATACAACCACGGCGAGGCCTCTGGAGACATCCGACTTGGCGAGATGGGGCATCCCTCGCCACTCAATGACGCGAGTGGGGCGGGCTTTGGGAGTGCTGACGCGAAAGGGAAAACCGGCTATCTGGTGGCGGAGTTCACCTATCCGATTTTACCGGCCCACGAAGGAGGGGCGCAGTGGTTTTACTCGCTGCCCAAGCATGACACGCTGTGCCTGTCGGCGGACAAGCTCTATGCGGATTACCTGGGAGCGGTCAAAGTTGGCAACATTTTCTCGATCGACGTCGGCCCGGACTATGCTGGCAAACTCCGCGACATCGACGTGCAGACGTTGCGCAAGGTTGGCGAAATGATCAAACAGACTCCCGCAGCATCCCCTGCAGCACCACCACCAGCAAGCAAAGCTAACGCAACCTCGGCTAACGCAACCTCGGCTAACACTGCCACCGACGACTCTTTCCGCAACATCGCAGTTCGCTTTCATTTGATCGCCGACATGGCCATGGAGAAAGGCGGAGTTGCCATGACTCCTTGGATCACTCCGGAAATGATCACCAAGACCGTGTTGCCGGAAGTCAACCGGATCTGGGCACCCGCTAAAATCCACTGGATCTTGAACGGCGTGGAATCCGCCAGCACCAACTCCAAAGGCCGGTCTGATGTGATTTCCTATGTGCTCCAAACCAAGCGCGACAGCGAGGGCCACGGCGATCCCGAGCGCATCAAACAACTCCTATCCATCCTCAAGTTGCAGCAGGAAGACGCGCAGGCCGTCAATATCTATGTGATTCCCTATCTGGGCGGAACCTCTCAAGGAAATACCACGCCACACGCCAAACGCATCCTGATGGGCGAATGGACCGACAAGCCGTCGCACGGCAAGCAAGCTCCGGAAAAGTGCCTGTTAGTAGAAGCCGGGGATTTTAAACAAGGGTCGTTCAGCCGGACGGTAGCGCACGAACTCGGGCACATTCTCGGCCTCAAGCATCCTCAGCCCAAAACCCCGCCGCTGCACCGCCTGATGGGCGGCAGCAACCCGGGCAACGAACTCACCGATGAGGAAAAGACCAAGGTCTGGCAAACAGCCGTCGGCCTCGCGCTCCCAGCCAAGCGATCCTGAGCTCACCCGGTTCTGAGCTCACTTGCCGTGCTGCTGGAATTCCTCAAGAGTCACCTTGAATATCTCTTGCTGTTAAATCGTCTAGCGATCTAGCAACAGATCATCACCCAGCAGCACGAGATCAACGCTGCCCCGCAGTGTTTGATTGAGGAAAGGCGTGTTGCGGGATTTGGATTGCATAAACTCCTCAGTGAAGGTCGTAGCCCCATCCGGATCAAACAGCAGCAGGTCGGCAGCTTGCCCCTCGGCAATGCTGGCAACCGGCAGACCCATCAGGCGGCGCGGTTCGGCGGAGTAACGCTTGACTAGCAGGTCCCAGCCGAAAACACCGCTGGCGACAAAATGATGATAGAGTGAAACCAAGGCCGTATCCAGACCGGTAATGCCATTGGGAGCACTGATGAAATCCTGCGATTTCTCAAACGGCGTGTGTGGCGCGTGATCGGTCGCGATGATATCAAACACACCATCGATGAGCCCCTGCAGCAACGCCTCATTGTCTGAGCGAGTTCGCAAAGGCGGATTCATTTTGTAGTGGGTGTCGAAGTCGCCGATGTGCTCCTCATTGAACAGGAGGTGATGCGGACTGACCTCGGCGGTGACGCGCACATCGCCGCGGCTTTTCCACCAGCGGATGGTCTCCATGCCGAGTTTGCTGGAAACATGTTGGATATGGATATGGGCTCCCGTGGCGTGGGCCAGGCGGATATCCCTATCTATAATGATCTCTTCGGCACAGGCTGGCGATCCCTTGATGCCAAGCCGATAACTGACAAGCCCGTCGTTGAGTGCCCGCGGCCCGGCCAGTTCAGCCACTTCGCAATGACTGGCGAAAAACATGCCAAATTCCCCGGCATACTGCATCGCCCGCAGCAGCAGCGCCGGGTCGGCAGTGGTGTCGCCATCATCCGTTAGCATCTTGACGCCAAGCGCCCGCATCCCGTCAATCGCAGCGAACTCCTTGCCCTGCCGGCCCTTGGTGACGCAACCGGAAGTGAGCACCGGAATGCGGGCATGGCGCCGGGCCGATTCCAACACGCTCGCCACCACCGTGGCACTATCAATTGCGGGGCTTGTGTTAGGCATCATTACAACCCCGGTGACGCCGCCGTTGATGGCCGAAGCACTGCCGCTAGCGATGGTTTCCTTGGCTTCAAAGCCCGGTTCACGGAAATGCACATGGGCATCAAACATGCCTGGCATGACAATGCGGTTGCGGGCATCGATGACGCGGGCACCGTCCGGAGGAGCCATACCAACCGCGATAGTCTTGATGATGCCGTTCTCGACCAGCACATCTCCACAGATCAGGACTGGTGAATGCTCGGAGGCGATGCGGGCGTTTTGGATGAGGAGGGTCATGGTGAAAAGATGGGTTGGATCGAAACTCGGACGGGCAGAGGTAGCGGATAGACGATTGGCTGATAGAGGCTGAATTGCAGCAGGTTAGACCAGCGCGCAGGGTTCGGGCAGCTTGCATTTTCGATCATATCGCGGAGGTACACGCATCAGGAAAATTGCAGGCTATTCTTCTTTCGCGCCGGGCTTGAGCCAGTAGAGCACGGCCATCCGAACGGCGATACCATTTTCGACCTGATCATTGATGAGGGAGCGTTCATAATCCATGACGGCGTCGCAAAGTTCGACGCCGCGGTTAACCGGGCCGGGATGCATGATATAGAGCCCGCGCTGACGGATCTCGGCGAGGCGGGCCTCGGTGACGCCATAGAGCCGATGGTATTCGCGCAGACTGGGAAAGAATTGAACGTCCTGGCGCTCCATTTGCACGCGAAGCAGATAGACGATATCAGGCGTCCAAGCCATGGCGTCCTTGTAGCTGGTGAAGCGACGGATATTTTCAGGGCCGACGCGAGGCACCAGTGATCCAGGACCGAGGAAGGCAACCTCGACACCGATTTTTTTAAGGATGGTGCTGGTGGAACGGGCAACGCGGGAGTGGAGGATATCGCCGATGATGAGAACGCGCTTGCCAGTTGGATCCGGGAATTTCTCCTTGATGGTAAAGGCATCCAACAATGCCTGCGTGGGATGAGCGTGGGCACCGTCACCCGCATTGATGACCGATGCGCGGGTGAGCCTAGCGATGGTTCCGGGAAGGCCGGCACGGCTGTGGCGAACGATGATAAAATCCGAGCGCATCGCCTGCAAGGTCTCAATGGTTTCCCTAACTGACTCGCCTTTGGTGATGGATGAGTGGGCGACGTCGAAGTTAGTGACATCGGCGGAGAGGCGTTTAGCGGCGACCTCGAACGACGAATGAGTGCGGGTGCTCGCCTCGTAAAACAACATGAGGACGGATTTACCTTTGAGGGCCGGGACTTTTTTCACTGACCGGGTGAACAAATCCTTGAACGGAACGGCTTGATCGAGGAGGTGCTCGATCTCCTCGCGCTCAAGGGAAACGATATCTAGCAAATCTTTATGTGGCATGCCGGAGTTGGTAAAAGTAGTGAATGGCGGCGAAGACGAGGGCGAAAAACGCGATGATGGCGATAAATGCCCCGTGGTGGCGGGACAGGGATTTTGTGATGGCGATGAAAGCGGCGATGGGGAGGACTGCGAGGGAGCAGGCAGTGAGCAGATGATAGCCGTGGCTCCATCTCAGGGACAGGGTGTAGGACTCGGTGAGCTTGGACAAACCGTCCAGAATGACCGGGGCGGCGGCACCGCCGATGGCTAGCAAATAGCCGCAAGCGAGCAGGACCGGGTGGGCGGAGGTTGGAAGCTGATAGGCAGCACCTTGCGACATCACCGTCAAGGCGTCACTGCGGCGGGCCTGAGCCAATTCCTCTGGGCTGTGGCGTTGGAGCGGCAGTTTACTGGGGGTCGGCTGGGTGGCGGTGGCGGTGGCATTGGCGGTGGCTGCGGGTTGTAGAGGCCGCAGGGGTTTCAGTTTTTGTGGCTGAGCGACAGGGATGAGGGGGGTGCGGGGCAGTCCGAAAGGTGCGGGCAAATCGGTGGCTGGTTCGGGCGGAGTTTCGATCTCTGGCTGGACCCTGAGTTCGGATTGCTTGAGCGAGCGCCACTGGGACCGATCACGGGGGGGCAACGGAACATTGGGCAGCGGGGCAGCGCCCAAATCGTCAAAATCGGCTGGCTGAGCCAAGTCGAGCTGCCCGTGCTGTGGCCTTGGATTGGGCGGCGGAGGGAGAATGCCGAGGTTTTCTCGGAGTTTGGCGAGTTCTTCCGGGGATTTTTTTCGCTTCGGGAGGGGCTTCATGACGGCTCTTTCACGATGACACGAATCTGCTCGAGCCCGTCGGTTTTTTCCAGACATACCAACACATGATCGCAGCGCCGAGTGCTGAGAGTGATGCCGGTGTAATCGGGTTGGATCGGCAGTTCGCGATGGCCGCGATCGACGAGCACCGCGAGTTCCACCCTGGCGGGACGGCCATAGTCTGAGAGAGCATCAAGGGCTGCGCGGACCGTTCGCCCAGTGAAAAGAACGTCATCCACTAGAATCACGTGGGCTCCATCGATCGGGAACGGGATATCCGATTCCAGCAGTTTGGGATTTTCGTGAAGGTGCTCGAAATCATCCCGGTAAAGTGAGATATCGAGGATGCCGAAATTGAGTTCTCGGTCATCTTCGGCGAGGCGGGTGAGCACGCGCTGAGCCACCTCATCGCCGCGGCGGCGGATGCCGATGAGGGCAATGGGAGCGTCGGCTGTGTTGGCGCGAATGGCCTCTGCCAAGCGGTCCACCGCGGCGGCGATATCTTCTGAACTTAGAGTCATGGGGATGGTGCTGAAAATCAGGTGAAATGAAGGATGCCGATATCATGCCGGCGTTGGAGCCCGGAAAAGTCGATGCACCCGGCGGCGGCATGGGCCTGCTCAACAGCGGCTTCGCGGGTGGCCGCACCGGCTACAACTGCCAGGACCCGGCCGCCGTTGGTTTCCCATTGGCCGGCGGAATTGCGGCGCGTCCCAGCATGATAGATGCGGGCCTCGCCGCAGGACTCTAGCCCGGAAATGAGGTCGCCGCTGCGCGACGTCGCCGGATATCCGGCAGAGGCAAGGATGACGCACACGCTCCAGCCTTCGTCAAACTCCAACAAATCTGCCCGCAATTGCCCCTGAGCCCCGGCCAGACAAAAACCGGCCAAATCGCCGTGGACCAGCGGCATGACCGCTTGGCACTCGGGGTCGCCGAAGCGGCAATTGTATTCGATGACCTGCGGGCCGCTGGGAGTGAGCATGATTCCGAAGTAGAGAAACCCACGGTATGGCAAGGTCTCTCTGCGCAAACCGGCAACGGTGGGACGGATGATCTCGGCTTCGATTTGAGCGAGGGTTTCCGGCGCTATGAGTTGGCGACTGGCCACCGCGCCCATGCCACCGGTGTTAGGGCCACGATCTCCCTCGCCGATGCGTTTGTAATCGCGGGCCGGCGTGAAAATTAGATAGGAGTCGTCAACGATGGCGGCAAACACCGATACCTCGGGTCCGCTCAGGCATTCCTCGACGAGCACACGGCCGTCGCCGAAACGCCGCTGGGTGAATACCTCATCAAGAAACTCGTCGGCCGCCGCCGCATCCGGGCACACCGCGACGCCTTTGCCGGCGGCCAAGCCGTCGAATTTGAGGACGACGGGGTATTGGCCAGCGATGGCGGAGCAGGCCTCGGCCAAGGTGGCGCAAGCGGTGGCACGGGCGGTGGGAATGGCGTTTCGCAGCAAAAAGCCCTTGGAAAACTCCTTGCTAGCCTCGAGTTGGGCCGATTCTTTTGGTGGACCCCAGCAAGGGATATCAGCCTTGGCGCAAAGGTTGGCGAGACCTTCTCCCTTCACAAGATAACTCTCCTCACCAGCCACGCAGAGGTCGATGGCGTGGGTTTTCATCCATGCTACCAAAGACTCCACGCCGTCCGCAGCCACAGGTTCTGCCAACTCGGAAATCGCGTCACTGCCCGGAAAACAAAACAGCGCCGGCGGCTCTGGAGATTCTGCCAGTGCCCGTACCAGAGCGTGTTCGCGCCCGCCTTTGCCTACAACCAATATTCTCATCCGCGGCAATTATCGCGGAATCCGGGTACCAACTCAACCCTCAATCTTG